>JAPLJX010000338.1 GCA_026388375.1 Deltaproteobacteria bacterium | reverse complement strand
TGATCCTTGCGGCCATACTTATCTTTGCGGGGCTGAGGCCGGACCCACGAGACGTCGGGCGCGAACTCGCCCGCCTATATCCGGAATCAGTCCCCCGGCAGGGGACCCGCCCCCTTGCGGAGATCGTCCGGCAACCGGGGGTGATCGTGGCGATGGGCAGCGTGGTCTTTGCCCAGATGGCAATGATGGTGCCGATGTCCATCACCTCTGTCCACATGAAGGTCCTTCACCACCCCTTGGGCTCGGTGTCGCTGGTGATCTCCGCCCATACCCTGGGGATGTACGCCTTCTCCATCATCTCCGGGCGGATGACCGACCGGTGGGGGCGCGGGCAGGTGATCATCCTGGGAGCGGTTGTGATGATCGTCTCCTGCCTGATGGCCGCCCCTTCGACCGGCCTTGTGGCTCTGATGGTCGCTCTCTTTCTGCTGGGGCTTGGCTGGAACTTCGCATACGTGGCTGGGTCCACCCTGCTGGCCGACCAGCTTTCGCCCGGAGAGAGGGCCAAGACCCAGGGTTTCAACGACCTGCTGCTGAACCTGACCTCGGCTGCAAGCCAGGTCGTCAGTGGGGTGGTGTATGCCGTCGGCGGCTACGGGGTCATGGGTCTCGCAGCAGCGGCGGCATCGCTGGCGCCATTGGCCCTGGCCATATGGTGGCAGGCGGCCGGTCGGCGGATCACCGCACCCCCACAGCGATAGATTGGATTGATCAGCGCATCTTGACAAGGGGGGGAAGTTTTCCGGCAAGGCCCACATGGCCGTTCTTGACAATCATCACACCGCTGACGCCATCGATGGAAACCATTCGATTCAGAGCCGGCTCCACATCGCAGACGGCCTTGACGAGATTGGCGGCCAGGGTCGCCGCGGCATCCGCCAGGGCGGCATCCTTGGCAACCACGGTGGCCAGATCGCATTGGCCCAGGCTCAGGGAGTGGCCCATTTTTCCCGAAGATGAACAGATGGAGAGGGGAGTATCGCACGCCTGCAATGAAAACGCCAGTCGGCCGATTTGCCCCGACTCGCCCGGATAGAGACCGATGATCACGGGCTCGACGGTTTGCAGATAGATGTCGCCCCCGTTATCCACAATCACCTCTTCGGCGCCGGCCCGAAGAGCGGCCTCGACCGCAAGCTGGGCCATGGCCCCGGCGACGGCAGCCATCGGTCCGACGCCCACCTTGTTTGCAGCGTGGGCCATCCGCCGCGCAACTTCGGGGGCATCGGCTCTGGCCGTAACGGGTTGGAGCGAATGTTGAAAATGAGGATGCCGCCGGATATAATCCTCCAGAATCGCCCGTTGCCGGACGATCTCCCGCGTGACGGCTTCAAACGGTTCGCAACAGAGACTCAAAACCGCTTCTTGGTGGATGAATGTTCTGTAAACCCGTTTGCGGTTCATGTTGGTTCCGGGGACACGTTCCGATCCCTCCGGGCTTCCGGAACATGTCCCCGATCCGTTACTTGTGGATGAACGTTCTGTAAACCCGTTTGCGGTTCATGGGCTTCCGAGCGGACTTTGCGAAATGGAATCAGAACGCCGATGTGCACGCGCCAAAGGGACAGATGCGGATGCATGCCAGACACTCGATGCATTCGGATTCGTTGTAGGCAACCTTGCGGGTGGCGCGGTCTTCAATTTTCAGCGCCCCCGAGGGGCAGTACGGGACGCAGTAGCCGCACTGGGCGCAGCGTTCCTCGTCGCGCACGACCCCCTTCCCGGAATAATTGACCGTGACGTTGAAAGTCTTTACAAAATCGATTGCGCGCTGGATCGCTTCTTCCGTGCCCGTGACGTCCAGCACAAGGTATCCTTCTTCTTCCGGCGTGACCTTTGCTCGAAAGACATTGACGATGAGATGATAATCTTTAACCAGGTGGTAAATGATCGGCTTGTCGCATTCACATTTGGGAAAGTAGAACATCAGTTTTTTGGTCACGGAATCGTCGTTCATCGGGTCTTCCCCCTCTTTACAAGCGGCTTCATTTTTGCGTCTTTACGCAGAGGGGCAATCGGAGCGGCAAGCTGGAAATCTCCCCGTCGGATTTCATCCGCCAGCAGATTCGCAACCTCCAACGCCTTAGGGTAGGAAGACAACGAGCCGACTTCTATCGTCTCGCCGTCGACCTGGATTCCCCAGCGCAAGCGAAACCCCATAGCCGCTGAAGCTGACGCCCCGCACGAACTCCTTCTTCATCTGCTTCATGTCACCGGTCAGTGCCAGCGTGCCCGCTCCGCCCATCGGCAAACCGTCCGGCGTTCTGGCGCCGCCGCCGGCATGTTGCGTTCCCTCCGCGTACACATGTCCGTGGGCTCCGGCCAGCCAGACGCGCGTGCCTACGCCGATGGTTTCATAGAAGGGGTCGTTGAGCAGAGGCGACAGCTGGCCCGCGGAACAGTAGTTTGCGTTTTTCTGATCGGGTTCGAGTCTGCCCATGTAGGTGAATATCGTTCGGTCGGAACGGTTAATCGCCACATTATAGTTCTGATAGCAGTTTCGCGGATTGACCATGATCGCCTGATTCAGGTCCTGGATGGAAAAGTAGGTGCGGATCTCCCGGAGTGGATAACAGTCCGTGCCGTAGGAAAGGGCGAAGAGCTGAAGCGTTTTCCCCGCCACGAGATCCTCCATCACGTGACCGCCGCCATACCGGAACTCACCGGGCGGATACATGTTGGCCGGGTCTCCGTGGCGAAGCTGTGTGCACCCCAGGTAGACATCCACGGCGGCGAGGCCCGTGTAAACCAGAACATCGGCGACCCATGCCTCGGACATCCGAATCTTCGGCTTGGAATGTCCGAAGTTCAAAAAGCAGCCTGACGAACACATCGGGCCGAATGTGGCCGTTGTGACGACATCCACTTCTTTGGCCGCGGCCTTGAGCCCCTTTTTGTCCACGTAATCCATGATCTCATCGGCCGTCAACACAACGGCTTTCCCGGATTCGATGCGATCGTTGATCTGTTCATAGGTTTTCATGATTTCATTTCCTATCGGAGATCAGCTACGTTCAAGCAATTCAATCCGAACATTTTCAGGGCCGCGGATAAAGGAGATCTTGAGGCCGGGCCGCTTCATGAAGGGCTCTACCACAAATTCCACTCCCCGCCGCTTCAACTCGGCAGCCGTCTCATCCAGATTGTCCACAAAAATGAAGATGAGCAGACCATTCATCTCCACGTCGATCCTGGGTTTGCCGTCAGCCTCCACGCCTTCGATGATTTTTGCATCGAACATTTTGTGGAAATACTGGGCGACCGCCTTCGGATCTCTGCTCAGGATATGAACATGTTCAAAGTGATAGATTGGCTTCATAAGCGCTCCTTTGGTGATTGTATTTTTTAGGCGGGATGAATGTACGAAATGCGAAGCTGTATGTCAAGCAATACCGGAAAACATGGCAAAATAGATTTGACACCCCTCTCGATATTATCTATGGTTACCGCGAATCGATTTGAAAGGCTTGTACGCATGAACATCATTGTTTCCGGATCGCTGGCATATGACCGAATTATGGATTTCCCGGGATATTTCTCCGATCACATCCTGCCTGACAAAATTCATGCTATAAATGTCTGTTTCCAGGTAACCGGCATGAAGGAAAAATACGGCGGCACGGCGGGCAATATTGCCTATGCGCTCACGCTGATGGGCGAAAAACCCGTCATCTCCGCCACGATCGGCCATGATTATCAAAGGTACTTCGAATGGCTGACGAAAAACGGGATCTCTACGGAAAACATCAAAATCATCGATGAAGAATTCACGGCTGGAGCCTATATCACCACCGACCGGGCCGACAACCAGATCACCGGATTCAACCCCGGGGCCATGAGATATTCCTCTGCATTGGACTTCGACAAGCTCCCGCCCAAAGAAACCATTGTGATCGTCTCTCCCGGAAATCTTGAAGACATGATAAATTACCCGCACGCCTGCAAAGCCAAGGGAATCGATTACATATTTGACCCCGGGCAATCTCTGCCCATGTGGGAGGCAAAAGAACTGGTCCGGGCCATAGAGGGGTGCAGGATCCTCATCGTCAATGATTACGAGTTGAACCTGATCATCAGCAAGACCGGATTGAACAAGGAAGCCTTACTGGGGCTGGCCGGGACGATCATCACCACCCTCGGAGAGTTGGGCTCGCAGGTTTCCATGCCGGACAGTGAAATCGGCATTTTCCCCGTCAAGGCAAAAAGGGTAGAGGACCCGACAGGCGCCGGCGATTCCTACAGGGGCGGCCTGATCAGCGGCCTTGTTCAGGGCAAGGATATTGAGCAATGCGCCAGGATGGGCAGTGTATGCGCTTCCTTTGCCGTCGAGTGCTACGGTACCCAGGAATACCGTGTTCGTTATCTTTCATCGGCCAGATTCCGATGCATGTTTTTTACGATCCCGGTGGCCTCCTTCATGATCCTGTCGATCAGATCATGAACCTTGGGCAGGTCTTTCACCCGTTGCGCGCATTCCCCCCCCGCCATCATCGCCTTTTCCCGATCACCCGTGCAGACGGCCTTGATGCCTTCAATTTCATACATGATCAATTCCGGCGGAACTGTGGACCAGTCATCGGGAATGCCTGTGAACACGCCGGGAGACTTCACGACCGTATTCTGCAGATGGATCACGCTGGAGGGGGTTTTCAACCATCGGGCAGGCCCCACAACACCGCGGGCCACCAGGGTTCCCCTGTCCTCGGTTGAGATCACCTGCTCCTTCCACAACGGATGGAAGTCACTCTCTTCGGTGGCCAAAAGTCTCGTCCCCATTTGAACACCGGCGGCACCCATCGCAATGGCCGCGGCCAGGGTCTTGCCGTCACAGAATCCGCCTGCCCCCACCACGGGGAAACCCGGATCGGCAATCGCATCGATCACGGCAGGCAATAAAACCATCGAGTGGAGCGGCTCCCAGGCAATGTGAAAACCGCCTTCATGCCCGGAAGCAACGATGCAGTCCACCCCCGCTTTCTTGCAGCGCAGCGCGCCCTTGACCGAGGGGACGACGTGCAGCCATGTAAATCCGGCGGACTTGATCTTGTCGCGCCAGGGGACGGGGTCGCCGGCAGAGGTGAAGATCACCTTGAAATGATCTTTCATTCCGGGATTCTCCTCCCGGACCCGGATGGCCGTGTCGATCAGGATTTGCGATTTGTCGAGCAATTCCGCCGACACCATCACGTTAATCCCGAAAACGCCGCCTTGTTCTTTGGTCAGGCGATAGGTCCGTTTCAGAACCTTTTCGAGTACCTGGGCCATATCATCATCCATCGAGGCCTCTGCGCTCTCGACGAATGCGTTGTATATCCAGGGTTGCCCCTCCTTATCAAAAAGTCCGCTGGTTGAAAGCAGTCCGAGCGTCCCGGCATTGGCCGCGGCAACGCAAAGGTTATTGTTGCTGAACGGACCCATGCCGGCCTGGATGATCGGGTGTTTGATTCCGAGTAATGCGGTAAGTCTGGTTTTCAGCATTTTCATCTCCCTGTGTTGGCGGTTAAAGGTTTGTTATTCATTGAACGTCTTGCCTTCGGCGGCAAGCTTGACCAGTAGCGGCGCGGGTTTCCAGAACTTCCCGTGACGGCCTCCGGCGTATTTCTCCATCGCCGTGACCACATGGGGCAGCCCCACCGTATCAGCATAGAACATAGGACCGCCGCGGTGCATCGGGAAGCCGTAACCGGTGAGATAGATGATATCCACGTCCGAAGCCCGCTGTGCGATACCCTCTGCGAGGATATAGGCGGCCTCATTGACCAGTGCGTAGACCAGGCGCTCGACAATCTCCGGATCGCTGATCTCGCGCCGCTCTACGCCGATCTCCCGGGAGTGGTTGATGATCATGTCGTTCACCAACTGCGACGGATAGGGCTTGCGATCGCCCGGCTTATAGTCGTACCAGCCGGCGCCGGTCTTTTGTCCGAAACGGCCCCGCTCGCACAACAGATCGGCGGTCTTCGAGTAGATCACATCCGGACGTTCGGCGTAGCGGCGCTTGCGGATGTACCAGCCCACGTCGTTGCCGGCAAGGTCACCCATGCGAAACGGACCCATGGCAAATCCGAAATTTTCCATCGCCCTGTCCACCTGCTCCGGCAGGCAGCCTTCCTCAAGCAGGAAACCGGCCTGACGACCATACTGCTCGATCATACGGTTGCCGATGAAGCCGTCGCATACGCCGGAAACCACGCCGATCTTCTTGATTTTCTTGGCGAGCGACATGGTGGTGGTAAGGACGTCCTTGCCTGTCTTTGCGCCGCGCACGATCTCCAGCAGCCTCATCACATTGGCCGGGCTGAAGAAGTGCGTGCCAATCACATCCTGCGGACGCTTGGTGAAGCCCGCGATTCTGTTGATATCGAGGGTGGATGTGTTGGAGGCGAGGATGGCGCCGGGCTTCATCACCTCGTCGAGCTTCCGGAACACCTTCTCCTTGATGCCCATCTCCTCGAACACCGCTTCGATGACGATGTCCGCGTTTTTGATATCGTCGTAGGACAAAGTGCCCCGGATCAGCCCCACGCGCTGATCGAATTTCTCCTGCGTGAGGCGTCCCTTTTTCAGCGAATTCTCGTAGTTCTTGCGCACCGTGGCCAAGCCCTTGTCCAGCGCCTCCTGATTCACCTCCAACACCATAACCGGGATGCCGGCATTGGCAAAGTTCATGGCGATGCCGCCGCCCATGGTGCCGGCGCCGATGACCGCGGCCGATTTGATCGGGCGCTTCGGCGTCTCTCCGGGCACGTCGGGAATCTTGGCGGCCGCGCGCTCTCCGAAGAAATAGTGGCGCAGGGCCTTGCTCTCCGTGGTCTGCACCAGCGCGAGGAAATTATCCCGCTCCACCTTCATCCCCTCCTCGAAGGTCATGGTGACGGCGGCCTCTACGCAGTCGACGCATTTGAGCGGCGCGGGGAAGTGCTTCGCTGCGGCGCCGACGGTATCGCGGGCGACCTTGAAGAAGGCCTCGCGGTTTGGGAAGTTGATCCTGATGTCGCGCACCTTCGGGAGCGGCCTCTTTTCGGCGATCTCCCCGGCAAAGGCGATGGCGCCGGCCATCAGGTCGCCCTCGATCATCCGGTCGAAGAGCTTCGTGCCGGCAAGTTTCTCCGAAGGTGTCGGATTGCCGGTAACGATCATGTTGAGCGCGGTTTCGACGCCGACCACACGCGGCAGGCGCTGGGTGCCGCCCGCACCGGGTAGGAGGCCGAGCTTCACTTCCGGAAGCGCGATCTGCGCGCCCGGCGCCGCCACACGGTAATGACAGCCCAGGGCGAGTTCCAGGCCACCGCCCATGGCCACCGAGTGGACTGCGGCGACCACCGGCTTGTCCGCGGCCTCGATTGCCGCGATGACCGAATGCAGGTTCGGTTCTGCAAAGGTTTTGGGCGTGTTGAATTCCTTGATGTCGGCGCCGCCCGAGAAGGCCTTTCCCGCGCCGGTGATCAGGACCGCCTTGACGGCGCTGTCGGCAAGGGCTTTTTTCAGCCCGTCGAAGATGCCGCTGCGGGTCGCATGGCCGAGGCCATTGACCGGTGGGTTGTTCATGGTGATGACGGCGACGCTTTCCTTCACTTCATAGCTTGCGCTCATAAAAAAACCTCCTGATAAAAATGTTCGATGCTCTGGACTTGAATCGAACGGACCGGTTTCCCCAGACTTTTCCTGGCGCACCCATAACTTTCTTCTGCGCGCGGAAGTATAGGAAGAACGGCCTTGTTAGTCAATGAAATAATCTCCGCCGCAGCGAGTGTACCCCAGGCGGTGTTCATTGCCTGGTTGGGCACCTTCCATGCCTCTTCACTTCATGGGGTGCTTCTCAAAGAAATCCCAGATTACATCCGTTGCCTTGATCTTGTCCGAAGTCTTTCCCACCAGGCTCTCCGGCAGCAGGCTCTTGCCACCGGCCCAAGTGTGGCCGAGCCCCGAGACCGTGACGTAAATCACTTCCGCGCCGTTGGAACCGGGGCCGTAGGTTTCGGTGTGAACGCCGTTCATTTCGGATGTGCTTGCCGGCGCCGTGGGACAACCAAGCGCTTTGGCCCACTTCCGGATCGAATCGCGCACCGGCGGTTTTGGTTTCGCGCGAACCTTGTCATTGCCACCGGACAACAGTTTTGGCACGCCGCCTTCGATCAGATTCAGCGGATCATCCGTACCGGTGATGTAGTACATCGGGACTGGCCGCTCCAATGTGAGCGGCTCCAACCAGCACGCTCCCGCGACGGGCGCAATCGCGGCGATGCGCTTCGACAATTCCGCGCCGACGCGAAAGCTCATCGAGGCGCCGTTGGAAAATCCCGTGACGAAAACCCGCCGTGCGTCCGCGCCGAAGCGGGGGAGAAGATCGTCGAGCATCGCATGGATGAAGAGGACATCATCCGGAGCTTTCCGGTTGGGATAGAATCGGTCGGAACCGTCGTTCCAGAGTTGAGGGTTTCTGGCGAAGCTGCTTGGCTGCGCCGGGTCGCGTGACATCGCATTGGGGAAGACGGCCAGAAATCCTGTCTTTTCGGCCTTTTCCGCCCACCCGGTCTCCCACATGGCGGCTCTCGCTGTACCTCCTCCGCCATGGAACATGATCACCACCGCTGACAACTGCTTCTGGGGGTTGTAGCTGGACGGGACATGGACGATATAGGTTCTCTCCAATCCGCCGACTGTAAGCGTAAAGGAATGAGTTCCCGCACCCGGATTCGTTGACCGTAAGAGCTCTCCCTGAGCCATGCAGCCTGGCGCATAAAAACACACAAAGAAGCCCACCACCAAGATAGCTATCAAGGTCTGAACATATCTGGGCTTCATGTCGCTCGCTCCTTTCTCTCAGCCCCCAAGCCTACCGCAAGAACGCATCCGCGGCGCTGCGCACCCGGATCGTTGTCTCTTTCCGCTTGCTGCCGCGAATATCGTACACCGCCAGCCGCCCATCCTGAGCCACAAGGATTTCGCGGTCACTCACCCAGCCCACGAGCATGGCGTGACGAATTACAGTTGCCGACCGAGGCTGGATCCCAAGCTGCACAACCTCGACAGCGGGAAGCTCGGCAATCGCCTTGCGGACTCGCGCCAACTCTTCGGCGTTCTCCTTCCCGTCGCACGAAAGGCGAATCTGGCTGCCGGCCCGGGCCGTCGAGACGACAGTGTAAGCGAGCATCGCGTTGCCGGCCGCAAGGTGCGCGTCCGCAGTGTAGAAGCTCACATCGTAGTTGCGGTTGTCGTAGCGATCGGACTCGTCGTAAAGCACGGTCACCGTGCCATTGCGCAGCAGCAGCGTCTGGTCGCTGCTCTCGTTCTCCCAGCCGCAACATCCTCCATCGGGTACCGCCGCAACCAGTGCCTCTCCCTTCTCCGAAGCGGTGAGGGGCATCAGGACAGGCTGGGGCAGTTTCTTGGCCTGCCACGTCCCTCCTGAACGCTGGTAAAGAAAACTCTCATGGTAGGTCGCCCCAAGCTGTCCCGGCGTGAAGCGTGTCGCCAAGAAGAAGTCGCCGACGACGCCGTCCGGCGCCCAGAAAGACCACTCTGGACAGGTCTCAGAGCAGACGCCGGTTGCACACCCGCACCAGCCGGAGGAGGACAGGTTCGTTATCGTCTCCGGCCTGCCACCGGCAAGGTCGGTGCGCCACACGCGCGCCGTGGACCGCACGGACCGTTCCGGACCGGACTCGTCCGTAACCGTCTCGAACCTGTTTGCGAACCAGAAGAGTGACTCACCTCCAACCGAAAGGAACCATTGCCGCGCCGTTTCCACAACGGTGGGCTTGCCGGCGCTGCCGCCAAGCGTCTCCGTCTCCTGGAGCTTCCGCTCCTGAGCCTGGCGGCCGTCCCAGAACCACATGCGATCTGCAGCCGACGCCATCTCCCCGCCTCCCCACTGCGCACCCTGCGGGGGAAGGAACACCATCTGTCCCTTGGCGTTGATACTGAGATACTCGGGATGCTCGAGCACCCGGCGAGGAACCTTCAGCGTGCGCCGGGCCGCAAACGTGGTGACGTCGTACCCGACGATCTCGTCCGGCTCCTGTAGCACCCAGAGCTGCTTCGGTGATTGCGCTTGAGCAGCGGAAACCAGCAAGGCCGCGACCAGCACCTGTGTCCAGAGTCGCAACCGCCAACGGGAAAAGCTCCTCGTGGCAATGCTCTTCCACAAGATCGAGCCACAGTACCCACTAGGAATGCGTTTCATAAAATCCGCCGTTTCACTTCGAGGCCGTCCAATGTTTGCGATGAGGGGCTGGCGATAGACGGCGAAGCCGCTTGTTGACCGTCCCCTCGATCGCGCTGTTGGGCGGGAACACTGTCAACCGACTTTCAAGATGCCGTCCGCAGTGGCCTGAGCCAGCCGCCGACATATTCGGCGACCTCTTGCCACCGAGGCTCGGCCACGACCCAGTGGGCATGATTTTCGAATTTCTTGTAGGTCGATACTGCCTTGTACTTCCTCGCCACCCGGCAGACGACCGATGCAGGGGTGATGCGGTCTTGGGCGCCGGCAACCACCAACACGGGGCAGGTCACTTTGGACTCATCAACCCTTGACGCACCCCTTGAGTCGCAGAGCCAATAGCCGATCTCGAACGCCGCTCTCCCGGATTCATAGACGAACTTGTCGTAGGTTTCCTTCTGTTCCTTCTCCGACAGCAGGTGCAGCATCGAATAGACCGCCTCGCCAAATGTCTGGCGCATCGGTTTTCTCCAGAAGCCCCACGTCGTCTGGATGGACCAGAAGCTCCTTACCACGGACGGCGTGAGGGCCACGATGCCGGACGGTGATGCGGGGGTGAGCAAAACAAGAGCCTTGGCGAGTCCCTTGGCCCCCAGAATCTGGGCCAGCAGACCTCCCATGGAGTGGCCCATCAGAATCGGTCTTGCGCCGAGTTGCCTCACCTCCTGTTCGAGGGCCTCGGCGTAGTCCAGCAGACCGGTCGTCCCGAGACGAGGATCTGGAACTCCTCGCGGGTCCATGTCGTGGTAGGGCAATGTGGCAGAGACGCAGCGGTATCCTTCCCCCTCAAACACACGCCGGTAGTTCTCCCAGTACCATGGCCCGCCCCACATTCCGTGAATCATGAAGATCGTGTCAGCCATTTCTCTCCCTCCTTACGTAACTGAGTGCCGCCCAACGTAATGATAACCCGCCGGGCCACGGGATGTGGCGATTTGCGCTGATGGAATCCCTGGTCGGGTTGATTAAATTGTTGGGCGGCCTTTAATTTACTGCCGCTATGACTTTTGCCAAATCTTTTTCAGAAGCCCCCAAAGTCAATAGAGATCTCACCAACAAATCCAATGAAACAGTCGGGTCACCTGTTTCCATTTTTGCAACACGCGACTGGCTTGAACTCATCATCTTGGCCAACTGCTCCTGCGTAATTTTTTGCTTCATACGTTGTTTCTTCAAATGTTCACTCAGCGCCAGTTTCAATTCTATATACCTGGCCTCTTCCGACGACAACCCCAGAAATTCAGTTGTTGTTCCAACTTTCCATCCCTTTTTCTCTAACATATTCTTTTTGGTTTTTTCCATCATGGCCTTACCCTCCTGCTCACGACTCGTACTCTTTTATCCGCTTCTTGCATACATCGGTAACTGGCTTCGGCGTACGATTTGTTTTCTTTTCAAATACCTCTAAAATTACGATCGCATCCGGTTCAATCCGGTACACGATTCTCCAATTCAAATTCTCGTCTACTATCCGTAGTTCGTGACAGCGCGCCCCAATGGAAGGCATCGGGCGGGACTGCGGCAGGGATAATTTCTCCCCCCGCTGCAAAGCACGAAGCAAATACCCTGCTTCCAGGCGCGCTGTCTTCGAAAACGGAGGTGTTTGCACCTCACCGTGCAACCACACCAATGGTTTATCGTTCGGGCTCATCACCATCCATCCTATGTCATTTATGACATATCATCAAGTGCATTGGAGCATTTTTCCGACTTTGAAACCACGATTTTTCCATTCCGATCTAAAGGTCCGCCCAACACGCCTTTAGAGCGATTACAAAAGACGCGATAAGCTCTTTATATTCATTTGGTTGCGCCCTATATCACGGTTTATCACGGCATCTTATGCGGATCGGCATAATACAACCTCCTCGATTGGCTCAAAGCCCGTCCATCGGACTGTGAACACCCGCCGGTCCACGGTTGAGGAGATGGGTGTAAGAGGAGCTTCGGTTTCGGGCGATCCGGAACACCGGTAGACAGGGGACTGACCGCTCGCGCTGGCGCGGGACTGGCCCGATTGGAGGTTACTATTTTGATTGGCGCTTTTGTCCCGGTCATTCCTCGGCCCCTGAATCATGATGAAGCGTACCGGAAGGAATCTGCGAACCCGTGCCGGCCCGAAGCCGTCCGCCGAAAAGCGGGATTACTTAACCACGGCGAACTTCGTTTGTCAATGATTTTACGGACTCATCAACTACCGCCGAAATTCCGAAATTCGATTGACACGCAGCGCCATTCACCTTAGAATCCCCTCCGCTAAAAAATACCGTCCTATCAACATTTACCATTGAAGAGGAGTAATCGAACGATGAGTTTACCATTATCCGGTGTACGGATCCTTGATTTAACACTGATTATGGCCGGTCCCTATTGTACCTTGATTCTGGGAGACATGGGGGCGGAGGTGATCAAGATCGAAAAACCGGGGATCGGTGAATCGTCCCGAGAGATGCCTCCCCATTTTTTCGAGGGTCAATCCGCCTATTTTATCGCCATGAACCGAAACAAGAAAAGCATGACCCTCGATTTGAAAAGTGAAGCGGGAAAGAGGATATTCTACGATCTGGCCAGGCAATCCGATGTGGTGATCGATAACTTCCGGCCGGGAGTGGTCAAGAAGTTGGGGGTCGACTTCGATACGCTTAAGACGATGAACCCCCGCATCATCTGCTGTTCAATTTCCGGATACGGCCAGACGGGACCCTTCAAGGATCGGCCGGCCTTTGACCTGGTGATTCAGGCCCGGGGCGGGATCATGAGTTATACCGGGGAGCCGGGACAGATGCCGGTGCGGATGGGCGCACCGATGGGCGACTTGTCCGGCGGGTTGTTTGCGTCACAGGGGATTCTGGCGGCACTCTATCAACGGGAAAAGACGGGGCGGGGCCAGCGGATCGATATCAGTTTGGTGGACTGCCAGACGTCGCTGCTCACCTATCGGGCCCAGTTCTATCTAGTGGGAAAAGAGATCGCGCGGGCGGTCGGCTCGGGCCATGTTTCGGCCCACCCGATCAGGGCGTTTCGGACAAGGACCTTTGATGTGGTCATCGATGCCAATACGGAAAGCATCTTTGCCGAGTTGTGCCACGCCCTTGAAAAACCGGAGATGTCGCAGGATGAGAAATTCAATTCCCGGGAGAACCGGCTCAAAAACAAGGAGGAACTCTACGCCATTCTGGAAAAGGCCTTTCTCGAAAAGACGGGAGAGGAGTGGTTGGAGGCCTTGGAGAAGCGCATCCCCATCGCCCCCATCAACACGATCGATAAAGCGCTTGCCGATCCTCAAACCCTGAGCCGCAACATGGTGGTCGAGGTCGAATACGAAAACGCGAAGAAGCTGAAAATCGTGGGAAACCCCATCAAGATGTCCGAGGTTGAAAAAGAGGTGTTCAAACGCCCCCCCTACCTGGGGGAGCATACCGAGGAGATCCTGCGGGAACGCCTCAATTACTCGCCGGAACAGATCAAGGAGATGAAAAACGCGAAGGTTGTGTAGCCTTATCGGGTTCTCGGTGGACTTACGTTCCCGACAAGAACCGCAGTCGGTGCAATGTAGGCCGAAAAATCCACCTCTGGCTCATGTCCCCGATGCTTGATTTTCATATCGATCCTTCCTTTATGCTCGGCTTCTTCGGCGCTAACCGGGAGCCCGCTTTTTGGGCG
>JAPLJX010000081.1 GCA_026388375.1 Deltaproteobacteria bacterium | reverse complement strand
GGCCTTTATTCAGTCGGATCATCCGAAGATCCGGCAAAAAGTGGCCGAAATCGTCGGTCCGGGCGATCCGGACGGCGTGAAGGCCGACAAACTCGTGGCTTGGGTCTACAAGAACCTGGAGAAGCGTCCGGTCCTGTCGGTTCCGAACGCGCTGGAAACGCTGGAAAACCGCGTCGGGGACTGCAACGAACACGCCGTCCTGCTGGCGGCCTTTGCACGAGCCGCCGGACTGCCGGCCGAGGTGGAGGCCGGGGTCGTCTATCTGCGCGGCCGTTTCTTTTATCACGCCTGGAACGTGATCTACCTCCGGGACCGGGGCGGCTGGGTGACGGCCGACGCCGTCCTGGGACAGATGCCGGCGGACGTGACCCACATCCGATTTGTCCGCGGCGATGCCGACCGTCAGCTCGATCTGGTGGGGCTGATCGGCCGCTTGAAGCTGGAGATCCTGGAGATGGAACGATGACAGCTCCACTTGTCATGCTGAGCGTGTCGAAGCATGATTCAACAACATTATCGACCCATCTTCACCCTTCGACAGGATAACAGCCGACTTATTTCGGGAGCAGCAGCGATGATCGAATTGACCGAGCTGACCAAACAGTACGGAAGCACGCTGGCGGTGGACCACCTGAATCTCTCCGTGGCGAAGGGGGAGATCTTCGGTTTCATCGGACCCAATGGGGCGGGAAAGACGACGACGATACGCATGATGGCGGGCGTCCTGGGACCGACGGAGGGGACGGTCCGAATCGACGGGATCCCGATGGCCACTGATCCGGAGGCGGCCAAGCGGATCATCGGGTTCATTCCCGACCGGCCTTTCCTCTACGAGAAGCTGACCGGCATGGAGTTCATGCGGTTTGTCGCCGACCTGTATGGCTGCGGAGACGGGCTCTTCCGTCAGAAGGCCGAGAGACTCCTGATCCAGTTTTCCCTCTACGACTGGGCCGATCACCTGATCGAGGCCTACTCCCACGGGATGAAACAGAGGTTGATCATCGCCTCGGCCTTGCTGCACGAGCCAAGGGTGATCATCGTCGATGAACCGATGGTCGGTCTCGATCCGGCCGGGATCCGGATGGTCAAGGACATCCTCCGGGAGCTGGCCGCAAGCGGAACGACGATCTTCATGTCCACCCATACGCTGGAGATCGCCGAAGACCTTTGCGACCGGATCGGGGTCATCCACCATGGGCGGCTGGTGGCGCTGGGAACCACCGGCGACCTGCGGGGAACGGCCCTTCTCCAGGAGGGCGATCTGGAGGAGGTATTCCTTCGGCTAACCGGGAAGGAGGCGCCGTGAGCGACGGCATCGTAAAAAGCCCGGATGTTGCGTTGCACTTCATACCTCGTCATTGCGGCGTACAACAGAGTACGCCTCACTCCTCGGAATTCGCGCGGCTTGCCTGCGGACTTTTTACGATGCCGTCCCATTTACGAGACCTTGATGACTTTGTCGGGGATCACCATGAATGAACTCATCGCCCTGCTTCGGCCCCGATTCCTCTCCTTCAAGAACGCCGGCGACTCCCAAAGCGCCGGTAACCGCCGGATCCGCTATCTTCTCTTCGCCGCGATCGGTCTAGCCTTCTGGATCGGCACCTTTCTGGTCTTCTACCGGGTTCTGACCTATTTTCAGGGGATCGAGCAGTTCGGCGACGTCCTCGCCCGGAAGCTCCTCTCGATGGTTCTGTTGACCTTTTTCTCGCTCCTCGTCTTCAGCGGCATCGTCGCCTCGCTCTCGAAGCTCTACCTCAGCCGGGATCTGCTGTTGGTCCATTCGCTGCCGGTCTCGGGAGGGAAGATCTTTCTGGCGCGCTGGCTGGAAAGCACGATCGACAGCTCGTGGATGGTGATCCTCTTCAGTCTGCCCGTCTTTCTCTCCTACGGGATCGTCTATCAGGCGGGGCCGTTCTTCTATGCGACGGCGGGGATGGCGCTCATACCGCTCTGTCTGATCGCCTCCGCGATGAGCGCGCTCGTGGTCGTGATCGCGGCCGTCCTTCTTCCCGCGGGACGGATCCGGACGGTCTTTGTCTTCTTCGGTCTGCTGCTGATCGTTGCGCTCATCGCCGCTTTCCGTCTGATGCGGCCGGAGAGGCTGGTCAATCCGGAGACGTTTGCCACGCTGCTTCTCTATCTGCGAGAGATGGGGACGCCCGGCTCACCGTTTCTTCCGACGACCTGGGCCTTCGACAGCCTGAATGCGGCGCTTTCGGGTCTAAAGGGCGAGGCCCTCTTCCATCTCTCCCTCGCCTGGAGCTGCGCGGCGGCGCTCGCCTTCGTTGCGACCTGGGTGGCGGACCTGGGTGGCGGGGGCGTTCTATTTCAAGGGCTACACGAAGGCGCAGACCACGGCGGAGAAGCTCTTTCCCCACAAGAATGGCCCGCGCGGAAAACGCTATCCATTTATCGAGAGGATCTCCGGACCGGCATGGGCATTCACCGTCAAGGAGTTCCGGACCTTCTTTCGGGACCAGACCCAGTGGCCGCAGCTTTTTCTGATCGCGGCGCTGATTGCGATCTACCTCTACAATTTTTCGGTTCTGCCGCTGGGACAATCGAAAATCCGGACGGTCTACCTACAGAATATCTTTTCTTTCCTGAACATGGGGCTGGCCGCCTTCGTCCTGACGGCGATCGCCGCCCGCTTCGTCTATCCGGCGGTCAGTTTCGAGGGCGACGCCTTCTGGATCGTTCGGGCGGCGCCGATTTCGCTCAAGACCTTCCTCTGGGTGAAATTTGCGGTCTATTGTCTTCCGCTGCTGATCCTCGCGGAGATCCTGATCGTGAGTTCCAATATCCTGCTGCAGGTCACACCATTCATGATGGCGCTGTCCGTCGTCACGGTCTTTCTGATGACGCCGGGGGTGGTGGCGTTGGGGGTGGGTCTCGGCGCGGCCTATCCCGACTTCCAGTCCGAAAACCCGGCCCAGGCGGTCACCAGCTTCGGGGGGCTGCTATTCATGCTGCTCGCGGCCGGGTTCATCGCGGCTGTGGTCATTCTCGAGGCGGGACCGGTCTATCAACTCTTCATGGCCGACTTCCACGGGCGGAGCCTCTCCGGCCTGCAGTGGGCATGGCTGATCGTCTCGTTCGCCCTTGTCCTGCTCCTCTGCATCCTCGCCGTGCTCCTCCCGATGCGCCTCGGCGAACGCCGTCTCCGGGGTTAGCCCTTTTTTTACCTTAGCAAGTTTCGGGAAATCTCTTCTATTAATCCGCTGAATATGGACAAATTTCTGGCAG
Organism: Deltaproteobacteria bacterium; assembly: GCA_026388375.1. Classification (GTDB taxonomy): domain Bacteria; phylum Desulfobacterota; class Syntrophia; order Syntrophales; family UBA5619; genus UBA5619. The sequence goes on along the minus strand of JAPLJX010000081.1, from coordinate 48 downwards.
GTAGGTACAAAGAAAAACAAAATTTGCCGGGTGTTCTGCTCCGCACCG
>JAPLJX010000003.1:5663-8510 GCA_026388375.1 Deltaproteobacteria bacterium | reverse complement strand
GGAGGAGTTTACGGCCGCGCTGTTTATCCCCCACATGAAGGAGCCTTTTCCCCATCTGCCTTCCCCGAGCGGTAAAATTAAAACAACATCTCCTGAGTGAACATCTCGCCCAGCCGGCGGCGCAGAAACTTCGCCTCCGCGACGGGACCGCGGATGAGCTCGCGGAAGTATTCGAGGCTGCCCGGGATCTCCTCGTACTGTTTCTTCAGGACGGAGGCGTTCAACTTCGCGCGCTCCCGGAGCGGCGCCATCTCCTCCACCCCCGTATCGATCAGGGCGATGTGGGTGTGAAGATCTTGTTATAACGGTCGGGAGAACCGAGAAAGAGCGCAATGCAGTCGTGGCAGCGGGGGATGAGCAGCCCCTGCTGACGGGCTTCGACGCCGACCACACCGTTGGAACAGAGGCCGTAGCCCAGCACGATCCGCGAGGCCGTCCGGGCGACCTGATCGATCTTTTCCTGGAGCTGGCCGAGCATTTTTGTCGGCGTCCGGTGGAGGGCCTGGTCGAGGTAGAGGATCTCCACATGTTCTCCCTCTTCCGCCAAAACCTGCGTCAGCTCCGGCTCCATGACTCGGCAGGCAATGACCACCCGCCGCGCTTTGCTCATGGTCGATTCCTCAATCCGGGAACAATCCATTGCATCTCCTTGACGGTGCAGAGGCTTTCCCTTACGGGTATTTTGGCCTGTCCTTTTTCCCCCACCACCGGAAACCAGGGAGGCATATCGGGTGTTGCCGAAATGCCTTCCCGCCGGATCTAATGAGGGATCTTCCCTTTCAGCAACTGCCTGACCAAATCCACGCCAGACCCCGCATCGCTCCCGTACCCGTCCGCCCCGATATCCCGGGCAAACTTCTCGTTGAGCGGCGCGCCGCCCACCACAACCTTGACATGGTCCCGCAGCCCGCGGGCGATGAGGGCATCAATGGTTTTCTTCATCTCGGGCATCGTGGTGGTCAGCAGGGCCGACATCCCCAAGATGTCCGGCCGTTGTTGTTCGACCGCCGCAACGAAATTATCCGCCGTGATGTTGATGCCGAGGTCCACCACATCGAAACCGACCCCGCGCAGCATGGTAGCCACCATGTTCTTACCGATGTCGTGCAGGTCGCCGCGCACCGTGCCAAGCAGGATTTTTCCGCTCACATCCTTCTTTTCCTGTGCCAGATAGGGTTCGAGCACGACGAGGGCCTCCTTCATGGCCCGGGCCGAGAGCAGCACCTCGGGGATGAACACCGATCCCTCGCGGAAGCGCCCGCTGATCACCTCCATGGCGCTGAGCATGCCGCGGTTGAGAATCTCCTTGGCGTTCACCCCCTGGTCGAGCAGCGTCTGGATGTGAACCTTGATGTCCGCATCGTTGCCGGCGAGCACGTCCGCGTGAACGGTCTGGAAGGTCTCGTCTGGCACCTGTTGCGCCATGCGGCCGACGACCGGCTTCAACTGCGCCTCGGTCAGGGGGCGGAAGGCGCCGGCCTCGAGGGGCAGGCGGCCTTCCCTTTCGACGCGCTCGGCGATCATGGCCAGGCGGTCAAAATCCGCGTTGGGCGGGGTGGTGTCGGCCACGGACAGGATGATGCGGTTGCCCGGCGCCACGGCCTTGAAGAAATGGTCAAGATAGGCATTGAGGTCCTCCAGGCTGGACGTGGCCGGCGACAGCATGGACTGGATCAGGCCGCCCATGATGGTCAGTTTCCCGGATTTGCACCAGCGCTCGCAGTAGGTCTCGATCGGCAGCTTGGTCATGGGGGCACAGCAGACCGCCTCAGCCACGTGCATGCCCGAATCGGCAATCAGATCGATCAGGCCCTGGTTCTCGCCGTCGCAGTGGCAGATCACCAGCTTGCCCTTCGCTGCCAGGTAGTCGGAGGCCTTCCGGATCCAGGGAGACAGTTCCTTCTGAAAATAAGGCGGGTAGGTGATCATATCGTCGTAGTTGGCGCCCCACAGGATAACCTCGGCCGGCGAATCGCCCACCACCTTGAGAGTTTGCTCGTACACCAGGCCGATGGCCTCGGCCAGTCGGCGCATCTCCCTCGCGTGATCCTTGTAATGGAAGAAGAACTCCGTAGCATCGAGAAAGTCGCGCTGGATGTGGTTGATGGGCGAAGCGGCGAAGCTGCCCATCATCACGGCTACGCCGTCGTCGCCGATGCTGTTCTGCCAGACCCGGTAGCGGTCATAATCCGGAGTCACCGTGATGTTCTCAAAGATGTATGCCCAGATCTCGTAATCTTCGGGTCGCTTGATGCCGTGCTCCTGAACCCAGGTGATGGAGACGCCGGCCTTGCGCATCTCTTCGTTGATCACCTCCTTGGTGCTGACCACCCCCTTGGGGGTGTGGTACTCCACCAGCGTGGCCTCCTCGTCCCCCCGGCGGGTCTTTTTGACCTCCAGATGGACGTTGGGCGAAAAGTTGATCTTGTAGCCGTTTTCCTTGAGGCTGTAGAGCCCGATGCCCCGCGTCAGGTTCTCCCAGGGATCGACCACTTCCAGGAGTTCCGGGACGACCTTGTGCAGAGCCCACCCTTCCGCTCGGGCGATTTCATCGTGGCTGCGCCCCTGGTGGCGCTTGGGCAAGGTTCCTCGGTAGGAGTTGGAATTGTACCAGAGGTCAAAGCGCGGCGTATAAGGCATTATGTCCGGGGTTTCGCCCCGCATGGCCATGAGGATGCGTTCTTTTTTGGTCATTTTGATCGAGCTCCTTTCCTTGGAATGCGACACCCCCGTTACCAATCATGGCTTCAGATGTTTCAATTAAATTTCATGCGTGACCGCACCTACCGGAGCAGGTCTTTGCAGAGCTTGGCCGCGCCCGGGGCATCATATGCCGTGCCGTCCGCC
>JAPLJX010000003.1:0-5574 GCA_026388375.1 Deltaproteobacteria bacterium | reverse complement strand
CGCAAATGCCGGCGTCACCGGCGCCCCGCCCACGATCACTTTCACCTGCTCTCGAAGACCGGCCGCCTTGAGGGCCTCGATCGTGTTCTTCATCTCGATCATCGTCGTCGTCAAAAGTGCGCCTATCGCCAGGATTTCCGGCTTCATCTCCTTGACCGCCTGGACGAACTTCACCGTACTCACCGACACCCCGAGGTCTTCCACCTGGAATCCCTGTCCCTTCAGGACCATCGTTACCAGGTTCTTTCCGATGTCATGGAGATCCCCCTGCACCGTCCCGATCACCACCGTTCCTAACTTCTTTGCTGCACCCTTTCCGGCCAGCGTCGCCTTGAAATGGTCGAGCGTTGCCGACATCGCCCGTGCAGCGATCATCATCTCGGGAATGTAGATCTGGCCGTTCTGGAACTGCTCACCCACCATCGTGATCGCCGGGACCAGACCCCTGGATACGACCTCCTGCGGGACTGTCCCCCCGTCGACATCCTTCTGCATTGTTGCAATCACTCTTGGAATATCGTTCGCAAGCAGGGCATCGACATAGGCATCCACATCCAGCCCCGTTTCGACCTTCGTCGTTTCGGTCTTCCGCACCTTCGTCTGCGACGTCCAGAATTTCCCCTTGACGCCCCCCTCTTCCAGTTCGATCGGGTACTTTCCGAATTCGTACGTGGCATCCAGGAGGGCCTTCATGTTATCCGGCGGGACGTAGTCCGTGATTGAGTTCGAGGATGAGACCATGTAACCACCTCCCGGACCGACCGTCCGGATGCGCTCATAGACCTCCGCCCGGACATCGTCCGGCGTCCCCAACGTCAGCGTGGAGTCGAGATTGATATTCCCGATGAGGCAGAGCTTCTTCCCCCACCGTTTCTTCACCTCGACGATGTTCATTGCGTTCGGTTGAATGGGATTGAAGGCGTGGAAACCGCAGTCGATCAAGTCGTCCATGACCTCCGTGCAATCCCCGTCGCTGTGGAAGATGAAACCGATTCCTCTTTCGCGGCAGATCTTGCCCATCTTTTTGTACCAGGGAAAGACGTACTTCCGCAGATACTTAGGACTAACCAACAGCCCCGTGTTGAAGGCGATGTCATCCGGGTTGAGCACGGCGCCGACGCAGGGATGTTCGATCACGCGGAGGAAAGTCTGGTACTGGATCTCACCGATCTTGTTGATGATCTCCGCCACCAGTTTCTCGTCCGTCTCCAGGGCGTTGAAGAAGGTCTCCGCTCCCATATACATCCATGCTGTGGTGTAGATCTTCCCCAAAAGCAGGATCGCCTTCATCCCCTTGGGAAGGATCCTGTCGAAGGCGTCCCATTTGGAGAGATCGAAATCATCGATTGCGGGCCACCGGTACTTTTCGAACTTTTCCCAATTCGTCAGAACTCCCTCGTGCGTGTTGGCCCATTCGCGGGACACCTTGTCCCCATATTCAGTATGCACGCCCTCGCCTTTCGTCATCATCCCCTCGGGCGCCCTTACCGGTTCGAGGATGCCGGAGGAGGCGGTCATATAGTCATAACCGGCCGCATACCAGAAATCCACATGGTCGTGCAGGGTTTTAATGGGCTTCCCCATGAATGACTCCTTGGGCCGCTGGTCTACATGCCAGTCCCCCTGGGGAACCCGGTCCGGTTCCTCACAGTGGAGGGCCTTCAGATACCTTTCAAAATCCGGCTTCAGCTCTCGATTCATCTCTTTTCTACAGCTCCTTTCTCTTGATAACCTATGCGATTAATCAATTATTTCAAAATAATCTCCCATCATTCGACACGCCCTTCCCGGAAGGCGCAGATGTAATCCATGCAGAAGTCGTCCTTGCCGACGACCAGGGTGACGGCCTTGAGCATCGCATAGAGCTGCTTGTCCGTCGGATCGATGATCGCCGAATCCAGCCCCATGGTGATCGCCGCCGTGAGAAACGCCCGATTGATGAGTTTTCTCGCGGGAAGACCGTAGGAGACGTTCGTCAGTCCACAGACGGTATGCACCCCGGAGAATTTCGTCATGATCTCTCCGATGGCCTCCAGCGTAGCGCGGGCCGACTTCGGATTCGTCGAAAGCGGATAGACCAGGGGGTCGATGTAGATATCGTCGATGGGGACGCCCGCCCCCGTAAGCTTTTCCACCAGTTGTCCCGCCAGCGCCACCTTGGCCTCCGTCGTCTCGGCCGACCCGTGCTCCGACTGGCAGAGGGCGATCACCTTGGTCTTGTGCGCAACGACGAGCGGCAGCATCCCCTCGATCCGCGACGGCTCCAAGGTGATGGAATTGATGAGTGGGGTCTTCTTCAGCAACGGCATCATCGCCTGGATTACGGCAGGATCGGGGCTGTCGATGGAGAGCGGCAGTTCCGTCACCTCCTGTACCGCCTCGACGATCCATTTTAGTTTTTCAGCCTCTTCTCCGACAAAGGTACCGGCATTGACATCGATGTAGTGCGATCCGGCCTGGGTCTGCGCCTTCGCCTCTCCCTGGATGAAGGCGCGATCCCCGGCGCTGATGGCCTGGGCAATCTGTTTCCGCGATGCATTGATCCTTTCGGCAATAACCAGCACAACTCTTCTCCTTTTTTGATTAGAGGATGCGGATCCCGCTTTTTTACTCAGGCCGCTCCCGATACGATTTTCAAAACGGCTTTGTCATTTTTCAGGTCAATCGGTTTACCGGAAAAAATGATTTCGCCGCGCTCGATCACGTACAACTTGTCGGTAAAATCGGGGATGTGGTAGATGTTGGACTCAGCCAGAACAATGGAATGACCCATCTTCACGATCTCGTGAATGCTCTCGGCGATCTTCGGGATGACGATTGGGGAAAGCCCCTCGAAGCATTCGTCGAGCAGGAACAGGTGGGGATCCATGGCCAGGGCGCGCGCCACGGAAAGCATCTTCCGCTCGCCGCCGCTTATCTGAGTTCCCTTTCGCTTGCGGTATTTCGTCAAGGCCGGAAACACGTCATAGGCAAGGGATGTCCTTTCCTCCGGAGAGTGCGAGGAATGCCTCTGCCAGGTGGCCATTTCGATGTTCTCCTCCACGCTCAGGTCGGGGAAAATTCCGCTTTCCTCCGGCGCGAAACCGATGCCCATATTGGCGATCTGAAACGTCGGCATCCCAGTGATCTCCCTGTCCATGAACCGGATGCTTCCCGATTCGGGTTTCAGAAAACCCATGATCGTCTTGAGGGTCGTACTCTTGCCCGCGCCGTTCCGGCCGATGATGCACACCACCTCTTTCTCTCCCACGGCAAAGGATACATCCCGGAGTATGTGGCTGGTCTTGATAAACACGTTCAATTGCTTAACTTCGAGTATCATCGATGCACCCCTCACTTTTTTTCATTCCAGCAGGCTGCTACAGATCTTGAAACATCCCTTTTCGCCGACGACCGCACACATCGCCGCCTCGTTCTTCTCCATTTCAGCCGGTGTACAGTCCGCAAGCACCTTCCCCGAATGGAGGGCGATGATCCGGTCGGAAAAGCCGAAGACCAGATCCATGTCATGCTCCACCTGGATGATGGACTTGATCCCCATCTTTTTCGAAGCATCGATCAGGATTTCCATGATCTTGTTCTTCTCGCTCGTGCTCACGCCGCTCGTCGGCTCGTCGAGGAGGATAACCTCCGGACGGAGGGCAAAGGCGGAGGCGACGTCGAGCAGCTTCTTGTCACCCTGGGGAAGGTTCTTCGCCTGGACATCGCGTTTGTCCTCCAAATGAAAAATCTGCGCGACCTCTTCCGCCTCCTCGTTAACCTCGCGGTCACGCTTGAGAATGGCATAGAACCGAGCCCCCTTGCCTTGCCTGGACAACACCCCCAGTTTGATGAACTCCATGACGGTGAAGGTCGGAAAAATATTGACCAGTTGGAAACTGCGCGCCATCCCCAGTCTGGACAACTTGGCGGGACCGATACCGGTGATGTCATGATCTTTGAAAAATACTTTACCGTTGTTAGGTTTGAGCAAACCCGTCAGGACGTTGATCAGGGTCGTCTTGCCCGCCCCGTTGGGTCCGATAATCGAGACGAACTCTCCCTCATGAATCTGGAAACTGACCCCGGCAAGGACGCCGAAATCGCCATAGCTCTTGAAAATCTCGTTGGCAGATAGAATCACGGGTTTACCCTCCTATGCGCCTTTCTTCGCGCAGTATTTGTTCGCGATCAGTTCGATGGCCCCGGCCAGGCCTCCCGGGGCAACGATGACGATGAAAGCCAACATGGCGCCGAAGACAAATCTCCAGTAGTGGAGAAGCGACATCACCCCATCCTGAAGGAAGATATAGACGAGACCGCCGAGGAGCGGGCCGAGGAAATTGGTAAAACCTCCAAGGAGGGTCATGAAGACCAGGGTGCCCGAATGCGTCCAGTAGGTCAGCGTCGGATCGACATTGCCGATGACCGGCGCAACCAGCGCCCCCCCCACCGCAGCATAAGCCCCGGAGATGATGAAGGCGTACCATCGGTACCTCCGGACGTCGATCCCGAGGTAATAGGCCTTTTCGGGGTTGTCCCGGACCGCCCGCAGGGCAAGACCGAAGTGGGAGGAGACGATCCGCCACATGATCCACGTGGCGATAATGAACACAGTTAGGACATAATAGTAATACCACCCCGTAAGGAAATCCATCTTCGCCATAGACGAGAGGTCAAAACCGAGCAGATGAGGCCTCAGTACCGGCATCCCTTCGTCGCCGCCGGTAATGTAGTAGAATTTGATGAGAAAGGAATAGGTCAGCATCCCGAAGGCCAGCATCAGCAGGGCGAAGTAGATCTTGATGTACCGGACACAGATCGCCCCGATCAGCGCGGCGATCACCACCGCCACAACGACAGCGACGACAATGCTGACCTCCATGTAAGGAATGGCGAATTTGGCCGTCAGGTAGGAGACGGTATAGGCCCCGGAAGTAAAAAAAAGGGCATGGCCGAAGGAGAGCAGCCCCGTGTAACCGAACAGGAGATTAAAGCCAAGCAGCGCCACCCCGTATCCGAAGAAGGTCAGGACGAGATAGGATGTGTACTGGCCGCCGACCCGCGGCAGGAGAACGAAGCAGAGGATGCCGGCGAGGAGAAGCCATGTCTGCCGTTTCCGGATCAGCGCCGCAAACGAACCGTTTGGTTCCGAACCCATGGATGAAAGTTTATCCGTTTTCACGCTCTGCTCCCTCCAAATAGCCCTTCCGGTTTAAAGACCAATACGCCGATTACGATTAGATAAATCAGAAGCAGCTCCAGCTCCGGATATGTCGAGATGGCGAAGGATCTCAGAATGCCAACCACCATGGCGCCGAAAAAAGCCCCCTTCATACTCCCCAGGCCGCCGATGACGACGACGGCAAACGCCATGACGATCAGTTCAACGCCCATTTCCGTCATGGCCGCCGTCGTCGGAATGACCAGCGCCCCGCCCAGCGTTCCGAGGACCGTCCCCAGCGTGAAGACCTTGATGTAGACGATCCTCATGTTCACACCGAGGGCCTCGCCCATCTGCCTGTCGTCCGCCGTCGCCCGGATGATCCTCCCGAACCGGGTCTTCATCAACATGAATCCGATCAGGGCCGCAAT
>JAPLJX010000409.1 GCA_026388375.1 Deltaproteobacteria bacterium | reverse complement strand
GGGATATGGTAGGTCGCTCCCGGATAAATCTCTCTGAGAAAATGGATAAGAACGACGACGGAGGTAATTCCATCGGCATCGTAATCCCCATAGACGACCACTTTTTCGTTCCGGTAAACGGCGAGGATGAGGCGGTCAACCACCTTTTTCATATCCTGCATCAGAAAGGGATTGTGCAGGTCCTGCAGGGAAGAGGAGAGGTAGCGGCGAACAACATCCGGATCGCAGATTTCACGGCTCATAATGATCCTAGAGATGATCGGGCTGATCCCCAGCTCCCGGACCAGCAGATCCTCGATATCCTGGTTTCCCTCCCGCAAGCGCCAGCGGGTCGTGGGGAATCTTCCTGCGGAGATCATTGCTTCCAATCACCTCTCGTGATTGCCCTCTACCCGGTCTCTCCATGCCGTCCAAATCGCTGTAATCATATCAAGGTGATACCGCTTGTCAAGGAGAGAATTCCCCTCTTTTATCCTGAAATTCATGCACAGAATTGCTATCATGCAGCCATTCATTCGGGGTTGGACGGGGGCTGGAATTTTATTTTCTTCCGCGGGCTTCCCGGATCGCGGCCTGGGCGAGGACGTCGAGCGAATCGACGACGGGGACGGGAAGGTCGCCGTCCTTGAGGATGAGGGGAATTTCGGTGCAGCCGGCGAGAATCGCCTGGGCGCCCCGGTCGATCAGCGTCTTGGCAGCCGTGATCACGAGCGTCTTCGATTCTTCCGAGGGTCCCACGGCCTTCACGCCCTTGCGGCCGTAGATCGCTGCCATGATCCTGCTCTTCTGGGTTTTCGCGTCGGGGAGGACAACCTCGATGCCTGCCTTCGCAAAGGCCTTCTGGAACAGGCCGGTCTCGACCGTACCGGAGGTGGCGACGAGGCCGATGCGGCGTACCTTCTTCATCCGCCTGCAGACGTGTTCGACGACTTCCCCGACGATGTTCAGGATGGGAATCCGCACCTTCTTCTGCAGAGGATCGAAGAAGTAATGCGCCGTCACGCAGGGGATGGCGATGAAATCCGCACCGTCTTTCTGCAGACCGCGGGCGCTTTGCACCAGCATGGGCAGGGGGCTCTTGCCCTCTCCCCGGATCGCCGCCGTCCGGTCGGGAATCTTGGGGTTGCTGTCGACAAGAACGCGGAAATGATCCTGGTCGTGCCGGGCATGCGTTGCCCGGACGATCCGGAAGAAGAACGCCACCGTCGCCTCCGGCCCCAAGCCGCCGAGGATTCCGATCACTTTTTCAGGCATGCCGCACCCCTATTTCAGGACCTTGCTCAGGAAGACCTTGGTTCTTTCTTCCTTCGGGTTGTTGAACAGATCCTTCGGCGACCCCGCCTCGACGATCTTGCCGTCGGCCATGAAGATGACGCGGTCGGCGACCTCCGCGGCGAAACCCATCTCGTGGCTCACGACGACCATGGTCATGCCTTCCTTCGCCAGCGTCTTCATGACGTCTAGGACCTCGCCGATCATCTCCGGGTCGAGCGCCGACGTCGGCTCGTCAAAGAGCATGATCTTGGGCTGCATGGCCAGCGCCCGGGCGATGGCGACGCGCTGCTGCTGACCTCCAGAGAGCTGATAGGGATAATTGTTTTCTTTTTCCTGAATGCCGACCCGCTGGAGCAGTTCCTTGCCGATGCGCTCCGCATCTTCCCGCGTGCGTTTGCGCACCTTGATCTGGGCGATCGTGATGTTCTGGAGGACGGTGAGGTGTGAAAAGAGGTTGAAGTGCTGGAAGACCATTCCCGCCTCTTCGCGGACCTTGTACACGTTTGTCCTCGAATCCTTCAGATGGATGCCGTCGATGACGATGGACCCCTTGTCGATCCGCTCCAGGTGGTTGAGGCAGCGCAGGAACGTGGATTTCCCGGAGCCGCTGGGGCCGATGATGACGACGACCTCGCCCCTGCGGATCTCAGCGGATACGCCGTCCAGGGCCTTCACCGTGCCGAAGTGTTTATAGATGTCCTGGACCTCAATCATGACTTCCGTTTTGTTCATAGGGGATCTCCCATCAAACGCCCGCAACGCGGCGTTGTTCGACCTTCCTTGTATAATAGGACAGAGGGTAGCAAATAAGGAAATAAAGCGCCGCGGCCACGAGATAGATCTCCAGGGAGTGGAAGGTCCGCTCGATGATCTCTTGCGCGGCGCGCGTCAGTTCGAAGGCCCCGATGATGGCCGCGAGCGAAGTATCCTTGATGAGCGTCGTGAAGAGGCCCATCATCGGAGGGATCATCCGGCGTAGGGCTTGGGGCAGGATGACGTATATCATCATCTGTACGTAGTTCATGCCCAGGGACTTGGCGGCGTCGAACTGGCCCAGCGGCAGCGAGTCGATCGCCCCGCGGACGATCTCGGCAGCGTTACCCGCCGCGAAGAGACTCATGGCGATGGCGGCTGAAGGGAAGGTGCCGAGCCTGATCCCCAGGGCGGGAAGACCGAAAAAGATGAAAAACATCTGCATGATGAGCGGTGTGCCCCGCGTGATCTCGACGATCAGGTTCGCCGGGTAGCGGACGAGGCGGCTCCTCGATTCCTGCATGAGCCCGAGGATCACGCCCAGAAAGGTCCCGATGAGAATGACGAGAGAGGCCAGAGCGATCGTGAACTTGACCCCTGACAGGAGGTAGGGGAAGTTATCGACGATGACTTTGGTATCGAACATGGTCCCTCCTCCCTTCAGGTCTTGTAGGCGAAGCGCTTCTCGACGAAGGCCTGGATGTTGATGAGAATGAAGATCAGGACGAGGTACAGGACCGTCGCCGTGCCGAAGAGCTCGAAGGAACGGAACGTAAGCGCGTTGAGGTCATAGGTGATGAAGGTCAGCTCCTCCATCCCGATGACAGATACGAGTGAGGAGTTCTTGACCAGGGCCACCCAGTTGTTCCCCAGGGCGGGCAGCGAAATCCGCACCGTCTGGGGCAGGATGATGAAAAGGAAG
>JAPLJX010000401.1 GCA_026388375.1 Deltaproteobacteria bacterium | reverse complement strand
GCGGTGATCACCAATGCAAGCGGCGTCATTGGACTGGAGTTGTTTGGCAGTCTTGGATGGGGTACCCAACTGGAAGGAATCCTCCTTACCGATAAAACCACCTCGACCCTATACTACCCTCACGTGGGCGGTGATGGCTGGTGGACCGGCATTGTGGCCTATAACCCATCGGAGTCGGCGTGTACTATAACCATCACGCCCTACAGTGCCGAAGGGACCCCGCTCACCCCCTTGACCCCTCCACCCATCCCGGGGAAGGGAAAATATATTGGCCCAGTTGCGGATCTTGCCCTTCCCGCCCAGACGGCGTGGTTCAAGATAGACTCCACGAGCCCCATTACCGGCTTTGAGCTTTTCGGCACCACCGACGGCAATCAGCTTGCGGCCTATGCGGGAGGGGGCGGGACCGGCGCGAAGTCGGGCGTCTTTGCCAAGATCGAGAAGGACGGCTGGACCGGCATCGCCTTCGTCAACACGGAGGCCAACTCGGCGTCCGTTACCCTGACCGCCTATAACGACAGTGGAACTGCGGTGGCCACCCAGGGGCTCCCTCCTGTCCCAGGCCATGCCAAGGTGGTCAATCCCGCGGAGGCGATCTTCTCGCAGGATATCGGGACCGCCACCTACATTGCCTACTCATCGGATAGAAATGTTGTGGGTTTTCAGCTCAACGGCTCTTCAGACGGCATGATGCTCGATGGGCTGCCTGGGCTTGGTGCGTCGATTGGTCTGAATAGAAGCAATCCCTATGATCGTGCGCAGACAGCGAAAGCTCCGAACTGGGATGTCAAAGTTATCGATACTATAAGAGGGAGCGCAGCATGGCAAGCCATCAGCGCTGCTAATCAGTTCAACGATCCGCCACCTGCAGGGATGGAATATCTTCTGGTTAAAATACACGTCAAGAGCACATATACCGACAATAATGCTCATAGTATAGGGAAAGCTGATTTCAGGATTACCGGCGACAGCCTCAGAGAAAATTGGCTTGCATCCGTTGTATCACCTTCCCCGGAGCTCGATGCCGATCTTTTTGCCGGCGGTGAAGCTGAAGGGTGGACCCCCCATCTTGTAGGAATAGGAGAAGGAAAGCTGATTCTCATCGTTGACGAACTTTTCAATTTCACTGACGGGCACCGACGATTCATTGCCCTGGACGACGGCGCATCTATAAGTGTCGATCCCGGACTTGGTTCCATCTTACCGACTGCGATCGGCTGCGAACGGAGCAGCCCTGCCCTACGTACCCAAACCGTAACCACTGAGGATTGGGAAATTTCCGTTCAACAGGTTGTGCGAGGAGAGGCTGCATGGCTCATGGTGAAGGACGCCAATCAATTCAATGATCCACCTGCGGCCGGGAGAGAATACGTGGCTGCTAAACTCCGCGCCAGATACATCAGCACGATAGATGAATCAGAACAGACGAACAACCTTTATATCAGGACCACTGGGAGTGCGAACGTTTTGTATGATCATCCGTCAGTGGTTGATCCAGATCCAGAGTTTGATGCCACCCTTTTTCCAGGTGGTTCATACGAAGGTTGGGTTGTTGTACAAGTGGCAACGGGTGAGACGGGTATCATGCTCGTCATTGAACCTCTATTTGATTTCTCTGATATGAACACGAGGTATCTATCGCTTGAATGACGACACACTGAGAGGATGAAATTAGGAGTATTCCGGGGAGCAGTTGGGGCACGGTAAAATCTACTAACCGGAATAGATCGTATCTCATTGACACCACCCCTGCCATTGCATATATTATAACTCCGGAACCGAAAGCCGGGATCATGCACACAGGGGTTGCACAACCATGGCGGACGTCCCGCAGGATCTGCCGGAAGGCGATGTAAAAAATGACCAGGAGATCCGGGAACCGAAGATGTACCGGGTGATCCTGCACAACGACGATTATTCGACGATGGACTTCGTGATCGAGGTCCTCATCTCGATCTTCCACAGACCGGCGGCGGACGCGACGCGGATCATGCTGGACGTCCATAAAAAGGGAAAGGGGATCTGCGGGATTTATACGTATGACATCGCGGCGACCCGGGTGGCGCGGGTTCATCAATTGGCGAAGAAGCGGGAGTACCCGCTGAAATGCTCCATAGAGGAGGCTTGAAGGTCCCCATGACGGGAGAGGATAAGGAATCATGAAGATCAGCGAAAATCTCAACCGGATCATTATGGCGGCGTATGCCGAGGCAAACGTGCGGCGGCATGAGTTCATCACGCCGGAACACCTCCTCTACGCCTGCCTTTTTTTTGACGAAGGCAAGGAGATCATCGTCCACTGCGGCGGCGATCCGACACGCCTGAAGAAGGTCATCGAGAAGCATCTCGACGAGGCCGACACAGCGACGGCCACGTTGACCCGGGCCGCCCAGTCCCTCGGTTTCCAGAGCGTCCTCGAACGGGCCGCCTGGCACACCTCCTCCGCCCAGAAGGAGACCCTGGAGCTCGGGGACATGCTCGTCTCCATCCTTGAAGAAAGGGAGTCCCACGCCTCCTTTTTTCTGCAGCGGGAGGGAATCAACCGGATGGTCCTCCTCAATTACATCTCCCACGGCATATCCGTCCTCGCTGGCAACACGGGCGGACAACGGACAAGCCCGGGCACGCAGGAGGGGGAAACCGTCCGGGAGAACAAGGAGGAGCAGAACAAGTTTCTCAAGGCCTTCACGACGGAACTGACCGCCCGGGCGAAGGCCGGCGAGATGGATCCGCTCATCGGTCGGCAGGAGATCCTCGAACGGACGATCCAGGTTCTCTGCCGCCGCTTCAAGAACAACCCGATTCATGTCGGCGAGCCGGGCGTCGGAAAGACGGCGATCACCGAGGGCCTCGCCCAGCTCATCGCCCAGGGCCGGGCCCCGAAAAAGCTCCGGGACGTGAAGATCTATTCCCTCGATATGGGGGCGGTCATCGCCGGGACACGCTTCCGCGGCGACTTCGAGGAGCGCATGAAGCGGGTAATCGCCGAGATCGAGAAACAGGAGAAGGCGATCCTCTTCATCGACGAAATCCACAACATCGTCGGCGCAGGGGCCGTTTCCGGCGGGTCGATGGACGCATCCAACATCCTCAAGCCGGCCCTCGTTTCGGGGAAGCTTCGCTGCATCGGCTCGACCACTTACGATGAATACCGGAAATATTTCGAGAAGGACGGCGCTCTCTCCCGACGCTTTCAGAAGGTCGAGGTACCGGAGCCCACCGTCGAGGAGACGGTCCGGATCCTGGAGGGGCTTCGCGAACGGTATGAGACCTACCACCAGGTCGCCTATACCGAAGAGGGGCTTCGCGCGGCCGCAGAACTTTCCCATCGCTACATCAGCGACCGCCGCCTCCCGGACAAGGCGATCGACGTGATCGACGAGGCAGGCGCCTTCGCCTCCATGAACCGCAGCGAGACCGATGCGACCGTGGACGCGGCGGTAATCGGGACTCGAGAGATCGAGTGCGTCGTCGCACGGATCGCCCGGATCCCTGAGAAGAGCGTC
>JAPLJX010000479.1 GCA_026388375.1 Deltaproteobacteria bacterium | reverse complement strand
GCGGCATAATGCGAAATATCACCGAGCGCAAGCAGGCGGAGAAACAACTCCAAGATACCCTCGAAAGTCTCAGGAAGGCAGTTGGTACGACTTTTCAGGTGATGGCGTCCGCTGTGGAGGCAAGAGATCCCTATACGGCCGGTCACCAGATCCGTTCTGCGAACCTTGCCCGCGCCATTGCAACCGAGATGGGACTTTCTCAGGAAAAGATCGAAGGCATCCGGATAGCCGGTTCTATCCATGACATCGGGAAACTATCCATTCCTGTGGAGATATTGTCCAAACCGACAAAACTGTCGGAACTCGAGTTTTCATTGATAAAAGAACACGCACGGCGAGGGTACGAAATGCTCAAGAATGTGGAATCACCCTGGCCGCTGGCGGAGATTGTCTACCAGCACCATGAACGGATGGACGGTTCAGGTTATCCGAGAAATCTGAAAGGAGAAGAAATTCTCATCGAGGCCCGCATTCTCACTGTTGCCGACGTGGTGGAATCCATGGCCTCACACAGGCCCTATCGTCCTGGCTTGGGCATTGATGCAGCTCTGAATGAAATCGCGAAGAACAGAGGTATCTTTTACGACGATGCTGTCGCAGATGCCTGCCTGAGACTGTTTCAGGAAAAAGGTTTTCAACTTGAAGGAATTGATTACAATCGGTAATCCTTACTTCAATTTAACATCGAGCATCATTGACTCGTAAGAAAGATCTGTTTGGTAATGATTTTTGTAAATGGTTAATTGCGATGTGATCAAGCGAGGATTCCGGGCAAGGCGGCGTAATCGTCGATGATCTGTTCGGCCCCGGCCCGCAACAGCTCCTTGCGCAGGTTTTCCGGATCGGCGGAGGAGAGGACGACCCCAACGCCCCGGTAGCCGGTCTTTGACGACCGGGCCGCCTGCATGTCGTCGGGCATGTCTCCGAGGTAGTAACATTCACTGAACGCCTTGCCGATCAGGTGTGGTATCCGGTCGAGTATGTAGGGATCGGGTTTCTTCAGCGAGATCCGTTCGCCGCGCTCGGCAAGGATCCGCTCTTCCTCCCGCGTGCAATCATCGAGCGTGATCACGAGTTGAAAATATTTCCGCAGGTCAAAACGGTCCAGCGGAAAATTCGCCTCCGCCCGCGGGCGGCCGGTGGCGATGGCCAGGATGTGATCCTTAGACAGATCTGCAAGCAGGGTCGGGTCCATCAGCAGACTTTCCCGGTGGATCAGGCCTTCTCCGTGGTAGAACCTGGGAACGGGGACACCTTGCCGCAAGGTGTCCCCATAAAGAGCCGTGAAGAGAGATCGACCGAGATAGATCTCCTGGAATATCCGTTTGATCCGGTTGCCGGTGTTGACGTCACCCTGATAACAGCTTGTCACGAAGGAGTCGCGTCGCCTGCCGTAACGATCCAGGAGATCTATCAGCGGGCGGGTAGAGGCGTTCAGGAAGTCGGCGAGATCCGACACATCGCAGCGGCGAATCGTCTCTTCAGGGCCGGGGGAATCATTCGCCGATGACCGACCGGCGGGTTTCTTGACCAGTGCAAACAGGAGACGGAGGGTCAGCGTGGTCAGGTCCCAGCCATTGATCAGACCGCCGGTCTGTTTGAGTTCGGCGAGGTCCGTCAGCGGGAAGAGCGGATCGGGTAATTTCCCGAAACCCCTTGCCCCATCGAAAAAAAGCCGCGCCGTTTTTCGAGCGGTCTCGCGGTAGGAGCCGGAGACATCGATCAGGACGCCGTCCATATCAAAAACGATCAGTTTCGGCAGTGTCATGGCGTTTCTTATTCCACAGGCGGTCTGGTCTGTCAAATGGTATCGGGCTTTCCGAATGCCTATTCAACGCTCGTGCGACTTTTAACGAGTTCATCAAAATATTGTTTGCCAATTCAACACTTCGGATGTATTTATCCCCATCCGCCGGCCGAACGGCAACGCTGCCCGGGGAGTGACGGTCGGTCAGAAAATCTGTAAAAATATCCATCAGAATCCATGTATCAGCGGGAGGCGGATATTGACTTCGCAGGAAAAGGTGATTGATGTTCACGGTGCATGATTCGGATCATCTTCGGAAACGAAAGGCCGACGGCCCGCTCAGGATCTGCCTGATGACCTACCGGGGGAATCCGACCTGCGGGGGGCAGGGGGTTTATATCCAATACCTGAGCCGGGCTCTGAAAGAACTCGGACATGAGGTCGATGTTCTGTCGGGTCCTCCCTATCCAGAACTCGCAGAGGGCATCGCTCTCCACAAGATTCCCGGTTTGGATCTTTACAACCCTGAACACCTCTTCAAGGTGACAAATATCCGGGATCTCTCCTCGCTGCTCAACCAGTTCGAGTTCCTCAGCATGTGTTCCGGGGGATTCCCGGAACCCTTCACCTTCGGATTCCGCGCCCGCAACCATCTGCGCAGGGGCCGGAACGGATATGATATCATCCACGACAACCAGAGCCTCTCTTATGGCCTTCTCAGCATCGTCCGGAGCGGCTATCCGACGGTGGCCACCATCCACCATCCGATTACCGTGGATCGCGATGCGGAGATCGGGGCGGCGGACGGCTGGCTGCGCAGAATGAAGGCGAGACGCTGGTACGCGTTTTTGACCATGCAGAAGCGGGTTTCAAGACGCATTTCGCACATCATTACGGTTTCCAACTGTTCCCGGGTGGACATCGGACGGGAATTCCGGATCCCCGCCGAACGGTTCCGCGTGGTTCCCAACGGGATCAATTTGGACTGCTTTTACCCGCTGAACGGGGTCAAGAGGGCGGATCACCAGATCCTGGTGACGAACAGCGCCGATAGCCCGCTGAAAGGTCTCCGTTATCTTCTCGAAGCGGTGGCGGAGATCCGCCGGGAAAGAGAGATTCGTCTTGTGGTGATCGGCAAACCAAAGACGGATGGGGTGATCGAACGGCTGGTCGCAGAACTTTCCCTGGGCGATACGGTCCGATTTACCGGGCGGATCCCTCATGAAGAATTCGCCCGACATTACGCCGAGTCAACCATAGCCGTCATTCCCTCCCTCTATGAGGGGTTCGGTATGCCTGCCGGAGAGGCGATGGCCTGCGGCGTGCCGGTGATCAGCACCTCGGGCGGCGCCCTGCCCGAGGTGATCGGGGATGCCGGAATCCTGATTCCGCCGGCGGATAAGTCGGCGCTCAAGGAGGCCATTCTTGCCCTTCTGAACGATCCGGAAAGGCGCCGGCATCTGGGTGAGGCGGGACTGGCGCGGGTAAAGAGCTCACTTACCTGGCGGCATGCCGCACAGAAAACCGTGGAAGTCTACCGGGAGGCGATCGATGCTCACCGTCGACTTTAAGCAGATCCCGCTGCGGCCGGGGATGCGCATTCTGGATGCCGGCTGCGGAGGAGGCCGGCATCTCTGTGATGCGTTTCGAACAGACGGCGTTGAAGTTGCCGGCGTGGATCTCGGATGGGATGATCTCTGCAAGGCGAGAGGATATCTCTCCCTGATGGCGCGTGAATCCAAAGGCCGCTGGCTGATCTCCCGGGCCGATGTCACCAAACTTCCGTTCGCCGAAGGCGTTTTTGACGTGGTGGTCTGTTCCGAGGTCCTGGAGCATGTCGAGGACAACCGGACCGCCGTTTCGGAGCTGGTCCGGGTCCTCAAGCCTGGCGGGGACCTGGTTGTCACCGTTCCACGCTTTTTACCGGAGAGAATCTGCTGGGCGATTTCGACTGCTTATCACCACGAGCCCGGCGGCCACATCCGGATCTATAAGAAAGGGGAGTTGCTCCGTCTGGTGGAGGCGGCGGGTACGCGTTGCTGGCGAATACGCTACCGGCATGGTCTTCATGCGCCCTATTGGTGGCTTAAATGCCTCGTGGGGCACAAGAATGAAGCCTTTCCGCTGGTCAAGGCATACCGGAAATTCCTCGAATGGGACATCATCCGTCATCCCCCGTTGACGGCCATGATCGATCGGATACTGAATCCCCTGATCGGCAAGAGCATAATCTTCTACCTGAAAAAAGGATACCGCTGATGGAACTTCCCCTTTCGCAAAGCCTTGCCCGGCCGTCCATTGATGTGGGCGCCATGGCGGATTTTATCGCCGGCGTACAGAAACCGAATGGCGAGATACCGTGGTCCGCCGGAGGGAAAACCGATCCCTGGGATCACGTAGAAAGCGCCATGGGACTCAGTGTTGCCGGCTGCTTCCGGGAAGCGGAGCAGGCCTATCAATGGATGGCCGAGACCCAGCTTTCCGACGGGAGCTGGTGGTCGGCAACCCGGGATGGTGTGCCGGAGGACAGAACCCGGGACAGCAACGTCTCGTCCTACATCGCCGTCGGGGTTTACCATCATTACCTGATCACCCGGGAGATGCGATTCCTGAGGCGTTTGTGGCCGACATTGAAGGTGGGAATCGATTACGCTGTCGGGCTCCAGGCGGCTACCGGCGAGATCGCCTGGGCCAGGAACAGCGAAGGGGTGGTCGATCCGATGGCCCTGCTGACCGGTTCCAGCTCGGTCTATATGAGCGTCAAATGCGCCATTGCCGTTGCTTCCCTTCTGGGGGAAAAACGTTCAGACTGGCAATCGGCCCTGAAGAGACTCGGAGAGACGATCCGCCATCGCCCCAGCCTGTTCAACATGATGAAGGCGCGCTATTCGATGGACTGGTACTACCCTGTCCTCTGCGGCGCCGTTCAGGGCGTTGAAGCCCGGAACCGAATCGACCGATCCTGGGAAAAGTTTGTTGTTCCCGATTGGGGTGTCCGTTGTGTCTGCGATCAGCCGTGGGTGACCACGGCAGAGGCATCGGAACTGGTCTTGACGCTGGCGGCGATGGGGGATCGTGAAAGGGCCGCGATCATCTTCAACTGGATCTGCGACAAGAGATATGACGACGGCGCCTACTGGATGGGGGTGACCTTTCCGGACGGCGTGATCTGGCCGGAGGAAAAAACCTCATGGACAGCTGCGGCGGTGCTTCTCGCCTACGACGCGCTCCACGACATCACGCCGGCCGGGCGGCTCTTCAGTCATGGCTTCTGGGAGAGGAATTCCCCTCTCATTTCCATGTAAAAGTAGTCTGCGGGTATGGTCTTCGATCTGCGCACACCCGCCCTTGAAAGATCCGGAGGTTAATTTCCGTGCGGAGAGATCATCGCCCATACGCCCTGAAACGCCTCGACCTGAATTTTCAGAAGTGGTATGTGCAGAATTTTCTCCGCCCCCATTTTGAGAGTCTAGGCCGTGGGTGCACCTTCATGAAGCCCTGGCATGTCGAGGTTTTCGGCGGACCGGTTTCATTGGGGAACCATGCCACCGTGATCGCCACGCCGGACCGAAAAGTAAGGCTGACCGTCTGGTCCGCGCTGGGGAGGGAGGGGAGAATCGAGATTGGGAACTGCTGTCTCATCTGTCCCGGCGTCCGGATCAGTGCCGCCACGGAGATTGTGATCGGGGAGAGTTGCATGCTTGCCCAGGGCGCCTTTGTGACCGATTCGGACTGGCATGGCGTTTACGACCGGAGCCTTCCGATCGGCCATACCATTCCCGTCCATATCGGAGACAATGTCTGGATTGGGGACGGTGCCATCGTCTGCAAGGGGGTCCGGATCGGAGAGAACAGCATCATCGGCGCCGGCTCCGTGGTGGTCAAAGATATCCCGGCCAATGCCGTCGCAGCGGGAAATCCGGCTGCCGTCGTAAAATATCTCGATCCCGGCAAGCCGATGAAGACGCGCGCCGACTGGCTGGCCGATCCCGGAGCGCTCGCCGCCCAGTTCGAAGAGATCGACCGTCATTTCATGAAAGACAACAGTTGGCTGGGTTGGCTCCGGTCGTTCATCTTTCCCAGAAAGGGAGATTGAGTGGCAGCGATTTTCACCCCCACCCTGACCCTCCCCCGTCGAGGGGGAGGGAAGATTATTTAGCCCCTTCTAGGGGGGGAGAAGATGATTTTCCCCCATCATGGGGGAGGAGAGTTTGTACTTTTTAAGTGTTGATCAATACCGGAGAATTGCCGATGAGAGTTGCAATTGTCGCACCGCCCTATCCCCTCGAAGAGGCGCCCGCGCCGCCGCTCGGCGTGACCTATGTCGCCGCCGCCTTCGAGGCAGCCGGCGCCGAGGTGCGGATTTTCGATTATATCGTCAGCCGATACACGCCGGAACAACTCCGCGCGCAGATCGACTCCTTCCGGCCCGATGTCCTTGGAGCAACCTCTGTAACGCTCAATTTCCCGGGTGCCGCGGAGATTGTCTGCGAGGCCAAGCGACATCGCCCCTCGCTGATCACCCTGATGGGGGGACCGCATGTATCCTTTTCCGCCGAACGGACGCTGAACGACTATCCCGGGATCGATCTGATCGTCGCCGGGGAAGGGGAGAGAACCATAGCCGAATTGATGACCAAGGGGCTGAATCCCGAAAAATGGGGAAAGATCCGCGGGCTGGTCTTCCGGCGTAACGGCCATGTTGTCATCAATGAGCCGCCGCCTTTCATCGACGATCTCGATACCCTGCCCCTTCCCGCACGTCATCTTCTGCCGCTGTCCCGTTATCAGGCCCTCGGTTATTCGATCAGCATCATCACCTCCCGCGGATGTCCCTATTCCTGCATCTTCTGCCTCGGACGCCGTATGGTCGGGAACAGGGTCCGTCTGAGAAATCCCTCGCTGGTTGTGGACGAGATCGAGGAGATCCTCTCCTACGGCATCGACCGGATCAACGTGGCGGACGACCTGTTCGTCTCCAGCCGGGGGAAGGTAAAGGAGGTTTGCGACGAGATCATCCGCCGCGGCCTCCGGTTTGGGTGGAGCGCCTTCGCCCGCGTGAATACCGTCGACCTGGAAACCCTGAAACTGATGCGCGAGGCGGGCTGTGACAGCGTGAGCTTTGGCGTTGAGACGGGAAATCCGGAGATGCTGAAGCTGATCCGCAAGGGGATTACCCGGGATCAGGTCCGGCATGCAGTTTCCCTCTGCCGGGAGGCGGGGATCATTGCCCACACCTCGTTCATCGTCGGCCTACCCGGCGAAACGGCGGAGACCCTTCGGGAAACGGGGGAGTTCGCCGCAAGTCTCGGTTCGCTGTATGGGTATCATTTCCTGGCCCCCTTTCCCGGGACGACGGTCCGCGAGGAGGTGGAGAGGTACGATCTGGAAATCCTGACCGATGACTGGACTCGGTATGACGCGAACAGCGCCATTGTGCGGACTGCCGCCCTTTCTCCGGAGGAGATGAACCGTTTCGTGGCGGATTTCGAATGTATGATCGCAAAGGCTTGGGAAGAGATGGTTCAGGGATACCATGACCGCACCAACACCCCGGGGATTGACATGCAGGTCGAAGGTCATTTCCGGATGAAGCTGGTCTATCGCCTGCTTTCGGAAGACCTGATCGAAAAATGGGGCGCCATCCTGGCGCCGGATTCTACCGAAAGTACGGAACTTCTGCAGGAGGAGCTTTGCCGGCGCATCGAGGAAGCGACCGGCGTCGAAGGTGGGCTCATCCGTGCGACGATCCAGGGATTCGTCGAGAAAGATTACATCCGTGCCGTGATCTCCGGTGGAGAATGCCTCTGGCACTGGACGCACAACAACCACGTCGACCGTCTGTATGCGGAGCCGGAATCAGCCGCGGATATTGGCCCAGCACATTCTTGAGCGGTCGGTGAGAAGGCCGGGGTCAGCCCTCCGCAGAACGCCCAGCGTCCCCGTCAGCGGAAGCTCCTCGAAAAGGCCGGAATTGAGGGCCATGCCGTAGACACACCAAGGCATCTGGCCCCCCTTCTTTGGATCGGGGAAGATGTCATGGATGACCAGATAGCCGCCGGGCATGAGGTGTGAGACCCAGGCGCTGTAATCGATGAAAGCCGCCTCAAAGGTGTGGCCCCCATCGATAAAGATTAGGCTGAGCGGCGTGGCCCAGAGGCGGGCGACGACCGCGGAGCGGGAGACGATCGGAACGACCGTATCCTCAAGGGAAAGATTCCGCATCGTTTTTCGGAAGGTGGGGAAGGTATCTATTCGCCCCGTAGCCGGATCCAGGAGGTCCGGATCGAAATATTCCTGCCCGGGTTGCTGCTCCTCCGAACCCTCATGATGGTCGAGCGAAAAGAGGATTCCCCTTTTCTCTTTGCATCCCATCCCCAGATAGGCAGCCGAACGGCCGCAATAACTGCCGATCTCCAGGCAGGGGCCGTTTCCGGAAGCCTCCCGGGCCAGTTCATACAGACGAACGGCCTCCTCCTCGGCCATGAAACCCTTGAAATGCATTCTCTTTAATTCATCGACATCCATTGCTGTTGGCCTTTCTTTCCGGTAAATGGATTTCCACAATGGCTGAAGAATATACAATTCCGATCTTCGAAAGGCAAGTCCCACGGTTCTGTAAATAAGTCCTATCATTTTTTTGAAATTTCCGCTTGACCATATCAATATATAGTAGTATTATAAAACCAGACCCCAATATGTTGCGGTTATCAACAGGTTTGCGATTATATGAAATCATCTTAAGGAAGAGGAGCTCTCCATGCACGCAAAAATCAAGAAGAGGGACGGCCGCCTGCTGAAGTTCAACGCGGAGAAGATCACCAGCGCCATCGCCAAGGCAGGCGCGGCAAGCGGTGAATTTGATCATGCTGTCGCAAAGACACTGACCATCCGCGTTCTGAATCTGGCGGAAAAAATCTTCGACAACCGTATCACGACGGTTGAGGAAATTCAGGACATCGTGGAGGAGGTGCTCCTCTCGTCCTCGTATCGAAAGACGGCGAAGGCCTACATCATTTATCGCGAGCAGCATGCCCGTCTCCGGGAAATCACCAACAAGATGGAGGTGGACCTGGTCGATCAGTATCTCAAAAAAATGGATTGGAAGATTCACGAAAACAGCAACATGGACTATTCCCTCCAGGGGTTGAACAATTACATCTCCTCCGAGGTCAGCAAGGTCTACTGGCTTAACGAGATCTATTCTCCGGAGATCCGTCGGGCACATACAGAGGGAGATTTCCATATCCATGACCTCAGCCTGCTTTCGGTCTACTGCGTGGGCTGGGATCTGTTCGATCTTCTCATGGAGGGATTCCGCGGCGTCTCCGGTAAGGTGGAGAGCAAACCGGCCAAGCATCTCCGCAGCGCGCTGGGCCAGGTGGTCAATTTCTTCTACACCCTTCAGGGATGATCGGCTGAACTACCAGGAGATCCGGCAGGCGCTTCAGGAGTTCATCTTCAACATCAACGTTCCGACACGGGTGGGTTTCCAGACGCCCTTTACCAATGTTACGCTGGATATCACGGTGCCCCGCTATTATGCCGACAAGAATGTTATTGTCGGCGGCGAACCTCAGAAGGAGACCTATGCGGAATTTCAGGAGGAGATGAACCTTTTCAACAAGGCCTTTCTCCAGGTGATGGCCGACGGTGATGCAAAGGGGCGCGTTTTCACCTTTCCGATCCCTACCTACAGCATCACAAAGAATTTCAACTGGGATGACCCGAAATTCGAAGGTCTCTGGGAAATGACCGCAAAATATGGCGTGCCCTATTTTTCCAATTTCATCAATTCGGACATGGACCCGGAAGACGCCAGAAGCATGTGCTGCCGGTTGCGGATCGACAACCGGGAACTGCACAAACGGGGAGGGGGGCTGTTCGGTTCGAATCCCCTGACGGGTTCCATCGGGGTGATTACCATCAATATGCCCCGAATCGGTTATCTGTCCGATACGGAAGAGGCGTTCATGGATCGGCTTGAGAAATTGATGGCCACGGCCAAAGAGAGCCTTGAAACCAAAAGAAAGGTACTGGAAAAATTTACCGACGGGAACCTCTATCCCTATACGAAACACTACCTCCGGAATGTCAAGGAGCGGTTCGGCGAATACTGGAAAAACCATTTTTCTACCATTGGCCTCCTGGGGATGAATGAGGCCTGCCTCAACCTCCTCGGTCAGGACATCACGACCCCGGAGGGACAACGGTTTACAAAAAAGGTCCTCGATTTCATGCGCAACCATCTGGTCCTCTTCCAGAAGGAGACGGGAAACAATTACAATCTGGAATCAACGCCGGCGGAGGGAACCTCCTATCGTCTTGCCAGGATCGATAAGAAGAAATATCCGGAGATCCTCTGCGCCAATGAGGAAAATTGCCGGACGAGAAAGGCGGAACCCTTCTATACGAATTCCACGCAACTTCCCGTCAACTATACCGATGATGTCTTTGAGGCTCTCGATCTGCAGGACGAGATCCAGTCCAAGTACACCGGCGGAACGGTTTTCCACACCTTTGCCGGCGAGCGGATCTCGGATCCCCGGGCCGTGAAGACCCTGATCAAGAAGATCTGCACAAATTATCATCTCCCCTACCTGACCTTTACCCCCACCTTCAGCATCTGCCCGTCGCACGGCTATCTGAACGGGGAGGTCTCCACCTGTCCGACCTGTAAAGATTCCTGCGAAATCTACTCCCGTGTGGTGGGATATCTCAGGCCGGTCAAGCAATGGAATAAGGGAAAGCAAGCGGAGTTCGACCTCAGAAAAGAATACAGGTTTTGAACGATGAGGATTGGGGGGCTGCAGAAAATTTCACTGATCGATTACCCCGGTCGAATCAGCGCCATTGTCTTTACACAGGGATGCAACTTCCGTTGTCCCTACTGTCACAACCCTGAACTTGTCGATCCCGCTCAATACGGGCCGATTCTGCCCGAAGAGAAGGTGTTCTCTTTTCTGGAAAAGAGGAGGGGAAAACTGGAAGCCGTCACCGTGACCGGCGGGGAGCCTACACTACAAACGGATTTGGAACAATTTCTGCAAAAAATAAAAAAGATGGGGTATCTCGTCAAGGTGGATACCAACGGATCGAATCCAACCATGCTGGAGAGGTTGATCCGCAGACGATGGGTCGACTATCTGGCCTTGGACGTCAAGGGCCCTCTCCATAAGTATGGAAAAATTGCAGAAGCCAGGGTTGAAACCGCAAAGATCCTAAGAAGCATAGAACTGGTTACCTCTTCCGAAATCGAACATGAATTCCGGACAACCGTCGTCCGTTCTCAGCTCGGCAAAAAAGACCTGATTGCAACCGCAAAACTGCTGAAAAGGGGATTGTATGTTCTGCAATCCTTTGTCCCTACGAAAAGTCTGGATCATGAATTTCTGACGGAAATATCTTATTCGCCTGAGGAATTTGCCGACATTCAGAAAAATCTGGAAAGTAAACGTCTCCGCGTTTTCATCCGTTGACGGAAGATCCGTGTATCCGCCCATGTTG
This sequence comes from Deltaproteobacteria bacterium, assembly GCA_026388375.1. Classification (GTDB taxonomy): domain Bacteria; phylum Desulfobacterota; class Syntrophia; order Syntrophales; family UBA5619; genus UBA5619. The sequence goes on along the minus strand of JAPLJX010000479.1, from coordinate 3,018 downwards.
CGTTGACCGGAGATGCCGTCAATATTGCCGATGTCTATGATGCGAAGGGTTTTGACTTCCAGGGGACAAGAAATTTCGACGCCCAGACCGGGTACCGCTCCAAATCGATGCTCGTGGTTCCCATGAAAAACCATGAAAATGATATCATCGGCGTTTTGCAGTTGCTGAATGCACGAGATGAAGAACGCAACGAGGTTGTTTCCTTCTCCGCGAAATGCCAGGAAATGACTGAATCCCTCGCCTCCCAAGCCGCCGTGGCCCTTTCCAACAACCGCCTCATTCATGACCTCGAAGCCCTGATGGAGTCATTTATCCGCGCCATTGCGACAGCCATCGATGAAAAGTCGCAATGATTGGGAAACGCTCCATCACTTTCAGAAGCATAGCGCTACCAAAAATAATCAATGGGATAGACATTGCCAAACCAATAATCAATAACAAGAGGCGTGTTTCTTCTGGTCCTTTTTGAGCGGCAGCAGCAACCGCTAAAACGTTATCCAAACTCATTACCAAGTCAGCGATCAAGATTGTGCGGATTGCAGCCCAGATTGAGAAGGTTGAACAAAGATGCTGATTTCGAATCGGCGGCGACCGACAACGATGATGGGATTGAACCCATCCTCCGGGAGGCCTCAGCGCCGCCCAGATTTCCCTTCAGTCTCGAATCCTGGCCCTGGCAGACGTATTCGAGGCACTGACGGCGAAGGACAGACCCTACAAGAAGGGAAAAACTCTTTCCGAGGCCATGCACACCCTGACGATGATGGTGAAGGACGGGCACATCGATCCGGATCTTTTTGCGTTGTTTCAAAAAGAAGAGATCCCCCTGGACTATGCCCGTCGTGAATTGAGTCTCCAGCAGAGCCATTCCGAAGGTTAAGGTGCTGCATCCTTCGTTTTGATCCTCTCCCAAAGGCTTTTGTCTAATCGTTTCCAATCGATGTGATAGTGATGGTTGGCAAGGCTGTTCCAGAAAAGCTTTCGGTAATTCTCAGAGTGAAAATGCTGCTGGAGTAGATCCGTCAGCGGACGGACCTGATAATCGATTTCCCAGGATACCTCTTGCTGCAACGACGTCCCGCCCAGACAGTTCAGTGCTACGGCCCAAGAAACGTCATTAAGATTAAATTCTTCGGTATCCCGGATCAGGGCTGTCAGCTGTCCCTCCTGAACCGGATTGTAACATTTGAAAAGCCTGTGGTAGAAGACGGCGGCATGAAAAAACCGCGGATGGATGGCGATCCCGTCTTTCCCGATCCGCATCCCGATCAGAGAGATGAGTTCGAGAATTTCGCGGCTCATGCCAAGGCCGGGAAAGCGTTGATCGGGAAGGGGAGGACGTTCGGGTGAAAAGGGGGCTGTCGGGTTCTGCATGCACAGCCACTCCACCATGAGAACAGGGAAATAGTGGCCGCGATGCGGGGTCTCTTTTGGATGGGGCGCTTCGAGAATCCCGTCACGCAAAATCATTTCAACCAGGGTATGTCTTTCATCTTCGATATCCCCGAAATATACCCGCAGGCGCTGCCGGTAGGGATCATCGAGATTGATCGCAATTTTTGGTTCGGTGAACCCTTTTTCACGAAGGAGAGCAAACAGGCCATACTCTTCAAAGACCCGGATCAGACCTCCATGGGAATAATGCTTCAGGAAAAGGTCGGAAATCCTGGAACCCCTTCTGCCGTGGAAGAGATCCTCTCCGATCGCTTCCGGGTGTTCCTCGCTGACCAGGATCAGGTCCTTTGGCGCCAGCTTTTGAAAGATCTTCTGATATCGCTTTTCAAACCCTGTGGAGCTTCGGTTCACCGTCATGATGGGACAGGACGTACGGTGGAAGATGCGGTCCCTGAAGATACCGGTGGGGATGATGCCTAAGTCGCCGCTATGGGCTACGCCCATGACAACCATATCGGTATCGCCCTCATGAATCCTTCCGAGGATGGCCTCTTCAGGATTACCGACGATCAGACGGGAAGAAACGTGCAGTTCCGTTTGCAGCGTCCGTGCCTTCTCAACGAGCCGTTGCACCCGTACGGCGGGATCATCTTCCCCATGGCGCCTGTTGTTCCGATTGTTTTTACCGGGTTCATCAACGACATGCAGGATGATCAATTCGGCGCCGCTTTTCCCTGCAAGGGCGGCCGCATCGGGCAGCGCCCGGCTGGAGGATTCTCCCGAACCGCTCAGATAGAGAATTTCCCGGAGCGATGCGGGTTCAGCGTCATTCGTGTTCTTTTGAATCGTCCACCAGGAGATACCTCCGGGGATCCACTCTTCCAGTCCTGATAAACGCCGGCTTCCCTGAATGATCCAGTCGGGGCGGAGAGAATCGGCCGCCTTCAGGATTTCTTGCAGGACAATCCCTTTTGTAATTTTCCAGCTATGGCGGAGATCTCCGAGTGGCAGAAACGATTGGAATGCAAAAATCTTTTCGTCCGCATGGCGCCTATCTTCCGGGGAGATCTCATGCCGTTCGCGACCCTCGAGAGCTTTTGGGAAAAAGAACTTGGAGATGAGCGCAGAAGAGGGAAGACAGTGAAAAAAAATGATTTCTGCACGAAAATAGCGGGCGAGACGTATGGCCAGGAAAGCCGGTTCAGCAAATGCAAGATCAACCGGCACCAGAATTTTTTTTATCATAATGGGCCGAAACGCTTCATGATAATCAGTTTATTTGTGCAGCAGTGAATCGATTTCCTTCTGAATCTCTTTTGCTTTCGGAGCATTCCGGGAAAATTCCTTCAGGGCTGCCTTGAAGTGAAAGAGGGCGCTCTCCACTTTGCCCTTTTTCTTGAAAAAGAGACCGAAGTAGTAATGTGAATCGCCGGCCTCGCCTGTCTTACCGTAAGCCGTAGCCAGGTTGAAGTAGCTTTCCGGATCATCCGGACGTTGCTCCTCCAGCTTCTTGAACAGGCTGAGCGCGTTTGGCATATCACCCAGGGCCAAAAGGGTCTTCCCAAGGTAAAGGTTTGCATTCAGGTCGTCGTGCTGGAGTTCGGTTGCGCGGCGAAGATTCTT
>JAPLJX010000069.1 GCA_026388375.1 Deltaproteobacteria bacterium | reverse complement strand
GATCCGTGAGGTGATGCGGTTCGCGGGGCCGAGGATGACCTGGCGGCATCCGCTCCTGGCCATCCGCCATCTTTTCGGCCGGTGGAGTGGGCGGCGCGGAACGTGATTCATTTCATCATCCTTGACGGCTACGTAAAAAGTCCGGATGCTGCGTTGCGCTTCATCCTTCGTCATTGAGGCGTACGCAACAGTACGCCTCATTCCTCAGGATTCGCGCGCCTTGCCTGCGGCCTGTTTACGAAGCCGTCCCATTGGGCGAATCATCGTCACGCTGGGTCCCGCCGGTGCACGAAGATGACTTGGAAAGCGAGGACGTTTCCGCAGGAAAGACAAAGCGGACGGCCCGTTCGTAGAGCAGATAGTCCCATGCCCAGTTGATGAGCACCATGATCCGGTTGCGGAAACCGATCAGATTAAAGAGGTGGATGACGAGCCAGAGGAGCCACGCGAAGAAACCGGTGTACGTGCTGGAACCGATGGCCGCTCCCGCGCTATTGCGGCCAATGGTGATCATCGAGCCCCGGTCGCGATAACGAAAAGGCTGCGGCGGTTGTCCGTCCATTTGCCGCAAGATGTTTTTTGCGGCAGCTATCCCGGATTGGATAGCCACCTGCGCCACCATGGGCAGGACGCGACCGTTCTCTGTGATCGAAGCCAGATCCCCGGCCACGTAGATTTCCGGGTGGCCGGGCACTTGCAGCGTCGGCAGGACGGAAACACGTCCGTTCCTTTCCGTGGGGAGTCCGGACAGACCGGCGATGGGTTCGCCCTTTACACCGGCGGTCCACACAATGGTCCGGGATTCAATCTTATCCAGGCCGCCCAGAATCACACGGTCCGGGGTTACTCCCGCGACATGCGCCCCCAATCGCACCTCAACGCCCATCTTGTTGAGCCTCTCAAGCGTGTAAAGGCGCACGGACTCCGGCATGCCGGCGATCAGATTGTCCGCCGCCTCCAGCAGAATGATCCGGACGGCGCTGAAATCGATCGTCCGGTAGTCCTGGATAAGCGGACCATGGACAAGTTCGCTCAGCGCGCCCGCATACTCCACACCTGTGGCGCCGCCGCCCACGATGACAAATGTGAGAAGGCTTCTGCGTCTGGCCGCGTCCGTCTCCCGAGCAGCCCTTTCAAAGCAGCAGATGATGTGGTTTTTCAGGACAACGGCCTCTTCGAGGGTCTTCAGAAAATAGGCATGGACTTCCACCCCCGGCACGCCGAACGAATGGGATATGCTTCCCGTGGCCAGAATCAGGTAATCGTAAGAAATCGCCTCGCTATCGGTCTCGATCATTCGGTTTTTCAGATCAATCCGCCGGGCATGGGCCAAAGCAAAGTCGATGTTGGGATCTCTCCAGAGGATGCTGCGCACGGGATAGGCGATATCCTCCGCTTCCAATTCGGCTGCGGCTACCTGGTAGAGGAGGGCAAGGAAGGTGTGGTAATTGTTCCGATCGACAACAAGGACATCGGCCGATTTTTTCGCCAGGTTCCGGGCGGCCCAGAGTCCGCCAAAACCCGCACCGATAATGGCTACTCTCGGCCTTGCGCCATTGCTCATCTGCCCTTTGGAACCTGATTTCATATCGGCGTCGGGCAACATATAAAAACCTTTTCGTTTTTCAACTTTACCTGTGGGGTATCCTACACGCAACGGATCTTGATTGCCAATCGAAATTTTGCACGGGGCTCTTCAAGAAAAGTCCTTTCAAGAATCAACCCTGTCATGATAGAATGCGCCCAGAAGTGTTTGTATGAGGTTTTGTTCTCAGCTTCATGCAGTGCATCAATAATTATAGCGGCATAAAGAAAGGAACGGGCGTGAAAAAGGAAAATGTAATTCTTTTCAGCGGTGGCGCTGAAGGGGCTGAAGCGGAATTTGGTAAGAATGCGGAGCGTTTTGGGATTGAGGAGGTGAACTTCACGTTTGAGGGACACGCCCGGGGCCGCCAGAGGGGTGTGCGCATCCTGAATCACGAAGAGCTGAAAAATGGCGACGTTAGCCTGGAATACGTTTCGAAATTGATGAATCGTCGCTATACGGAAAGCCCTACATTGCGCAAAGTCCTGCAGAGCATCTGGTATCAGATCAACAATGGGCAGGGGATTTACGTGGTCGGGGAAATCCTGGCGGACAAGACCGTGAAAGGCGGTACGGGATGGGGCGCGGAGTTCGCCAAAATCTGCAACAAGCCGCTGTTCGTGTTCGATCAAAAGCGCAGTGCCTGGTTCCGGTGGAGTCAGTCGGACTGGGTTGAACGGGAGAGAGGGAACGAACCGGTCATCAGCCAACCGCATTTCGCGGGGACGGGGACGAGATTTCTCCAGGAGAACGGCAAAAAGGCCATTGCGGAGTTGTTCGAGCGAACATTTTCATGACCGACAAACGTCCGGTTCCATACCGGGATGGCTGAACGGTCCATCAATCCGAAGCCGGAGACGGCGAGAGGCGGGCTTGCCGTCCGATTTCAGACCGTTTCACGGGTTGCGTCATTCCTTCACGTCCATGCCGGCTTCTCGGGCAAGTCGATATGTACTCCCTCCAAAAGCTCCTTACCCACAAGTCCCCCCTCAAGACACAACGCAACGCTCTGGAAGGGAATTCGTTGACCGAGACGGAAACGAAGATCGTCATCGAGGACGGGATCACCATCGGGGGAAAGTCCGTCCGGGATCACCTGGAAGCCCTGGGCCATTCGGAAGCCTATGACCTGCTTTTCCGGCTGGCAAAGGGCCACACCAAAAATAATTGCTCCTTCATGAGCGGAAGGTCACCCTATCGCCTCTATCGCGGTTGAGACCACCTGTTAATGTTAATATTCTTAACACGTAACGTCTTCTTAATTGACTGATTTTTATAGCTTTAAAGGGACGCTAAAAATCTTGATGAGGGAGTGTAAATAATTTTAACACTTTTGCACGACAGTCAGTTTACCGGAATATCTCAATAAGCTTTCGCTTAGACGTATAACTATCTGCTAATATTTAATATGTTGAGTCGCTGGCCGAATAGGGTTCGGATTTTTTGTTATGGCATAGTTACTGCTAATAATAGGCAAAGAAGAAAATACAAAATGGGAGGAGGAAATGGTTATGAAACTTACATTTTTAATGATCATCATTCTGTTAGCCTTGATCATGCCCTTGTTGTGGATTACAGGAACGTTGACATCTATCATTTATTTCTGTCGACATAGGGCAGGTACAACCCGCAAAGAGCGGACTGTCGCCCTTAATCCCCGACTGGGGCTCACCATGGCTGATGGTGGTGATCCGATGGATGAAGAGAAAAAAGAGTCAGCAGCGGTTAAGCAGGTCAGCATGACCGAAACGTCGCATGGCTCCCCAGAGCAGATTACACGGAAACCTATCAGCGACAAAATGTTTTGGTGGGGGGGATATTATTAGCCTCCCTCTGGGGTTTGCGATGGAGGATAACACAGTGGAATATTTCACATATGCAGATGTCTCTATGACAAACAAGATCGAATACCTGATGGCAATGGGTGTTAAGGTATATTACCATCAGGGTCATAGTTGGGCAATTCCGGAGAGTGGCAATGTGGTAAGAGTCGGGATTGACGATTTTGCGCAAAAGCTGGTGGGAAAGATCGATGCCATAAAATGTCCGCAGGTCGGTTCCGAGGTAACACAGGGAGAAAAGGCATGGACCCTGCTCGTGAACTCAAAATCTATCGACATGCTCTCACCCGTGGACGGTAAAATAGTGGATATCAATGAGAGTCTGTTGAGTTCACCGGAAAGTATCCGTAAAGATCCATATGGTCAGTCTTGGTTGATGAAAGTTCAAGCGCCAAAACTCTCGGCCAATCTAAAGAATTTATTGTCTGGCGGGACTGCCAGGAAATGGATGGAAGAGGTCAGTGAAAACCTGCTTTCACGGACAGATTATAACCTTGGCCCAGTATCCCAGGATGGTGGTGCGCTGGTTGATGGGATCGCAAGAAATTTAGATCGTGAAAGATGGGATGAGATCGTAAGGGAGTTCTTTTTGATTCCATAATTCAGGAATTTGTTCTCGCCATTTAAGTTGTTCCTGTACGTCTCTTCGCTCCATTGCAAGCCAGGCAAGGACCTGACTCACATCGTAAATATTGCCTGAATTATTCGGCGCTCCTGGGACGGGGTCGGTTTGTTGAACACACGGGCTTGCCGAGGCGCGTGTTTTGCTGCTGAAGGTTGGAAACAAGTTATGAGGGAAAAAATAAGGGATCAGAATTATCATCTAACCCCTTGATATCATCAATGGCGTCCCCACGGGGAGTCGAACCCCGGTTACAGGCGTGAAAGGCGAAAACAGAGCGTACTCTACCTGATTTTATTGAACTTTTTATCCATCTAAGGCCGTTTACGGGCGTTAAAAGCCGTTAAAAAAGCCGTCTGATAGGAAATCGTGCCGGGCACAATTTTAGGCACAGTGCCGGGGAGGGGTCAATCCAAAATTATTTTAGCAATCGCAGTGATCTTCTTCACTTGCTTAGGCCGTTTGCTTCTGAGCAGTTTCCACAATTCTATTTCTTCCTTCCTCAGTAAGCAGATGGAGTGAGCAAAAGTTGATGCTTTCTTTTGGGAATGTTGACTTCTTTGGTCTGTCTGGATTACGCCCGAAAAGGTATTCGTGACTGATGAAATGGCCGAAAAGCGGTTCGCTCTCCCGATAGTTCGGGCGCCAGGATAAATCCCTTCCACGATCATCGGCGCCACACCCCATATTTTGTGGCTAGTATTTCCTTGACACACAAGTCCATTGCTTCTTATACTTCCTCCGCCAAAAGCAATGTCTTATCAATGATGCCACGATCGATATGGTTGTGCTCGACCAGATCGACGAACAGTTGTTGAACCATCACGAGGGTGCCGTATGGCCATGGTTAACGATCTCATCTACGACATCGGAATGAATAACGGCGAAGACACCGCCTACTATCTGCACGAAGGATTCCGTGTGGTGGCGGTCGAAGCACATCCGCAGTTTGCGGCCCAGGCAGCGAAACTGTTCGCGTCGGCCATTCATGCACGTCGATTGACCATCCTTAACGTCGGCATTGCGGCCACCGCTGGTAAACTGCCTTTCTGGATTTGCGATACGCATCCCGAGTGGAGTTCGTTCAACCGTGACGTTGCCGCGCGGGATGGATGCTCACACTACATGATCACGGTGCCGTGTCAAACCTTTGCTTCGGTGATCGAACAGTTTGGCGTGCCGTACTACGCCAAAATCGACATTGAGGGAAATGATGAACTCTGCATCCAAGATTTGCGGCCGTGGGGTCTGCCAAAATACTTGTCGGTCGAAGCCAGTGACCTCAACCTGCTGACGCTGTTGGCCCAGCGCGGCTACTCCTGGTTCAAATGCATCAGCCAGTTTCATTTTCTGCCGCTGGAAGAGCCGCCGACGCCCGAGCAACAGCACTACGAGCGGTTTCAGCGCCTGCTGAAAAGCCGGAGCCCGTTCGCGCGGGCGTTGCGGGTTTTTGGTGGCCGGGCGATGATAAAGCGCGGTGCCAAACGTAGCCGAACGCGCGGCAGTTGGACGTTTCCGGATGGCAGTTCGGGGCCATTCGGCGATCAACTGCCGGGACGGTGGATGACCAAGGACGAACTGTGGGCGGTTTACACCAACCATCTCGAACGGAAGAACGCAGGCCTGCCGGGGATCTTCTGGGAGGACAAGGATTACTCGTTCTGGACAGACTTTCACGCGCTAAGTTACGGTTGACCATGGATCTCTCAGTCATTGTGTGCACCTACAACCGCTCTGCGAGCCTGTGACGCACTGGGCGGAACCGGGCGACTGCATTTTCTATGGCGCGAACATGGCGTTCCGGCGGAGTTTGTTCGGGCCGGACCAGCAGTTCCGTGAAGACCTCGGCGTGAAGGGCACCGAACGCACGGTGGGCGAGGAAAATCCCTCTTGACAAATAGAGCGATCGTTCAACATTATGGCGGCATGAAAAATAAAATTCATATGATCGGCCTGATGAGCAAAATATGTTCTGACAGATATGTCCTTCCCTTGACCTGCATCATTGTCTTCTTCGTAATAACAAACATCATCTGGATCAGGCTGGACGTCGCCCCTCCCATGTGGGACCAGTCTCAGTATCTTGAAGGCAGTAAGGTCTTATATCGCACACTTGTGAAGGAGGGGGTGGTGTCGTTCTTGACAGCCTTTTCCGAAACCTTTAAAAATAAGGCGCCGCTGATAGGGGCTTTGCCGATACCCTTTTATATCCTCTTCGGGGAAGGCTTTAAAAGCGCACTCCTTATGAATCTAGCTTTTCTTGTCCTCAGTAGCTGCTATCTTTACAGGCTCTGTTTGCTAATCTCCGGAAAAAAGGAAGCGATACTGAGCGTTTTTATCCTGAACTCTTTTCCACTCGTCTTCTCCTTGTCAAGGGAGTTTCTTGCTGATTACGGCCTAATGACTTTTGTCATCCTCTGGATGTTTTATCTCCTGAGGTCTAACTGCTTTGAGGAAAAAAAATATGTCCCAGTTCTCGGAGTCATCTTCGGACTCGGGATGCTTATGAAAATCGGTTTTTTGCTTTATGTCTTATTCCCTACTTTTTTTCTCCTTATAAAAATGATTTTTGAGCTTAAGAAATTACCCAAAAGTTATATCAAAAACATCTTTGTAACCTTGTTAATAGGAGTTTTGATCTCCGGAACATGGTATTTCAAGAACATATCATTTGCCATTAGTAATGTATTGCTTGCAGGATACGGTAGTGTCGCTAAAAATTATGGCACCGGAGATGTCTTTTCAATAGGAGCTATTTTTGACTACTGGTTTATTTTTATAAATCATGGCATTTCAGCATATTTTTTCTTCATAATTATTTTTCTCGCGGCTGCAAATATTTTTGCCTACATCAAAAAAGGATCCATTGCAGGCATTGACATCTCACATTTCTGCTTTCTCATAATCTGGGTGACACTGCCTTTCTTCGTATTAACGTTTGGAGTGAACAAAGATATTCGTTATACAGTCCCATTTTTACCCGCCCTTGCAATGCTGATAGGTATAACCATTATCCAGCTATTAAAAGTAAGAAAATATGGAAGATTCCTTTTGTTTGTCCTCATGATTTTCCCTCTGTTTAACTATTTTTTCATTTCATTTTATCAAAAACCCATCTCTGTGCGCGCAGGGCAATTCATACTTTTACGTAACTGGCTCAACATTGGACACCCACCGATCCGGTGGGGGCATTGGCCTGATGAAGAGATTATCGAATTCATTCAGAATGATTCAATAAGAACAGGTAAAAAGAATGCGCTGGCTACCTTACTATTTAACCATCCCTATATTAACGAAGACAATTTGAACTATTATTCGAGGGGTGCGCGTTTTCAAACCGTTCATCAGACGAATGAAAATATTAGCGGGACTGTTGCACGAATCGAGCAAGATTCAGATTACATTGTTACAAAATCGGACAATATCGGTCCTGATTATGCAAATATAGGAAACCTGAAGGTAATAAAAATTCTTGAGAATGGTGGTCTAAAGTTCAGAAGGATAGGAGTTATCCACCACATTCCTGACGGTACTACTCTGACAATTTATAAAAAAGATTTAAGATATGCAAAAGTTTACATTAGCAGAAAAGAGATTAAGGAAGATAAATACCTCAAGGTGAATTTTTCAGACCAGATCATGCTTCTCGCATTCAGGCTGGAGCGCACTGACATGGGCCACAGATTGGTCTTTTTCTGGGAATGTCTCGATACCGTCAATCAGGACTATAAGGTGTTTGTTCATTTTTACTCATTCGATGGCAGGGTTCTCCTGACTGCAGATCACCATCCCCATGCAAAATATCGGACAAATGAATGGAGAAAGGGAGAGGTGATAAAAGATGAGCTTGATATCGCGTCTCCTTTACCCGAGACGTTCCACATCTACATCGGTTTATATGAAGGCTCTACCGGAGTGCGATTACCCGTAAAGGATAAACCTGTTACCGATCCGGATAATGAGGAAGGCGTGAGAATACTTTAGATGAAATGTAGTATAAAGAACGAATATAGGACATCTTCATATGCTTTTTATCGCGGACTCAGCGGAATACGTAGAGAAGCGGTCTTCAACTTCGGCAACAGTTCGGGGATAGTATTCAATGCGCCAAGACACTATATCTTGGGGGGCTTGAGTCAAGGACATGCCCTCATAAAACATTTACATAGATATTGCAATTCCCAATTGAATCCTTAACGTTAAACCGTGAGGGTGCCATGGATGGATGACTTTTAGACACCGCGTCTCGAAAAGAGTGCATGGAGTTTGTTTATTGACGTTCAGTCTGGAGAAACCGGTCTACTCGACTCAATGGATGGAAGAAGGAGGAAAAAGATGCAAATAAAAAGTCTAAAGATTAAACTTATCGTTTCCATGAAGGGAAAGATAGTAGGGACCTTTGTAGTTGCCCTTTTTGTCCTGGGCCTGGTAGTCGGCTGTCAGCAGGCACAACCGCCGGTTCTCAAGGAAATCGGCCCTGTCAAGACAACGGCGGGTGTGGATTTCAACATCCAGCCCGACGGGGTATCAGCGATGTGGGCGAAGGCGGAGAACGCCACAAAAACTACGGTCATCGTATGGGGTGACAAACTGATCAGGACGGACTACAAGAGCCCGGATCTCCTGACGGCGCCAGTGCCGAAGCATCTGTACGCCAAGCCCGGACAGTACCAGATCACGCTGCTCGACACTAAGACGAACGCGAAATCAAACAGCCTTGTCTTCACCGTCGATTGAGCTCACAGGGGCATGATGGCGTTTGCAGCCGGCATGCCCCCGCCGAAGAGACCACGCCGCTCGAGGACCGAGCGTGCGACAATGGAGCGTCTTAGTTTAGGCCGTGCCCATGATAGCTAAAATTACTCTCTTTCCATCTATAATACTTAGCAACAAAAAGGCAGGGTTTTGATTTTCAAACCACGCGAGGTAATTGAGGGGGAAAATCCTTCAGAAAAGGAAAAAGCCGTCTCAGGAGTCGTCAACTTCTGAAAGGGCTTTTCTCGGGGTGAGTCGTGATTTCTATCTTATTTGAATCACAAACTATTATTGGCGTCCCCACGGGGAGTCGAACCCCGGTTACAGGCGTGAAAGGCCAGTGTCCTAGGCCACTAGACGATGGGGACATCTGTAAGAGTTCCATGGAGCGGATGATGCAGCCGTTGAACATCCCTCGGAAAGCGGGCCTTATATAACGTTGTCCGTGGACATGTCAAGCGACAAATAAGGGAATCCGAAAAATCAATGCAACCTTTCGGGATCGCCGCTCAGAGGTTTCCGGACAAAAAATATCCTTCCCAGGTCATTTAGAAAACAACGGGCTCGCGGAGTATCGCCCCCCGGGCCTCCGTCGCCAGCGCCGCCATTTCAGGGTGCGTCTCCCGGAGCGACATGATCTGCCGGAGATTGTCCGCCGTCCGCATGATCAGCATGGCCATGTCGCCGTCGGCGATCCCCGCCTTCCGGATGATCCGATCCCAGTCGCCTCCCGCCGCCCACTCATAAATCACGACGGCCGGCCAGAGAAAGAGCGGGGCGACGGGGAATCCCCCCGCCTTCAGACGTTCCGCCAGCGGCGAGAGGGTTTTGACCACGCGGTCGTAGGCGCGGGTCAGCCGGTTTGGAAGCTCTTTCCGGATCACGATCAAATCCTGATCACCGTCGTAGACAAAAGGGGCGATCACGGCCGCAAGAAGTTTTTCGTCCCCCCGGGGAAAGACCCCCTTCCGCAGGCATTCGGCGATGAGGAGGGGCTGGTCCAGGCGGAGCTTGGAGGCCCAGACCCCGTTTTCCGTCAGACGGTTGTCCATGCCGACAAATCCCTCCTCCCGAAGCAGGCGGAGGTGGCGCTGAAAATCCATCCAGAGATCCGTCTGCTCTTCCGCGCGCCCCTGCGTTCCGCCATGGCGCCGCTGGTAGGTGGCCAGGGATTTCTCGAAGATCTCCCGGATGTCCTCCGGCGTCTGCGAAAGGAGCAGGTTCAGGACCATCGAGAAATCGCTCCGGATCCGGCTTGCGATCGCCTCCGGTTTCCGGGAGAGGAGCTTCCGGACGTGGATAAGGTCCATGAAGCGCCCCGGAACGGTCAGCATGAACCCCACCCGGTCCTGCCCCCGTCGGCCCGCCCGTCCCGTCATCTGATGGAATTCCGTGCCGGAGAGCGGTGAGAACTCATGGCCGTTGAAGAGGTCCGAATTCATCAGCACAATCGTCCGGGCGGGGAAATTGACCCCTGCGGCGACGGTGGAGGTGGCGAAGATCGCCTTGAGGCGCCCCTGTTTCATCATCGTCTCCACGAGGAATTTCCAGGCGGGGAGCTGTCCGCCGTGGTGGGCGGCGACGCGGGCCGTCCGGAGGTCATGGAGCTGTCGGTGGTTCCGGAGGTAGGGGAAGCGCTCCAGGAGTGTCTCCAGATCCGGAAGGAACGCCTCATCCGCCGCTGAATCGGCCGGAGTGTCGCACATCCCGAGGGCCGCATCGCATTCGCTGCGGGATTTGAGGAAAAAGATCGCCGGAAGGAGGTTAAAATGGTCCAGGACGCCCATTATCTCTCCGAACGGTGGGAGACCGCGTTCCGGACGGCCGTGCTGCCGCCGGCCGGTGAAATCCTCGATCTTCCCGAAGAGCCGGCTCTTTTCGACCAGGGGCATCAGGCGGCCGGAGGGGTGGAGGAAAAGAGGGAAAAGCGGGACCGGTCTGTTTTCCTCCCGGATAACCCGGCACGGCTTGCCCCGGATCGAGGTGAGCCAGGCGGCGATCTCTTCGCCGTTGCCGATCGTTGCCGACAAAAGCAGCAGGTTGATCCGGACGGGGAGGTAGATCATGATCTCCTCCCAGACGACCCCCCGGTCCCGGTCCCCCAGGAAATGGGCCTCATCGAGGATGACAAGGTCGCAGTTTAGGTTCCGACCGCTGTGCATCGCGTCGTAGAGCTGATTCCGGAGGATTTCGGTCGTTCCGACGAGGATGGGGGCGTCGGTGTTTTCCTTCGTATCTCCGGTCACGATGCCGACGTTGGCCGGCTCGAAATGGTTGCCGAATTCGACCCATTTGGCATTGGTCAGGGCTTTGAGAGGAGAGGCGTACCAGCAGCGCCCTCCGTTCTGGAAGACGGAGCGAATCGCCTCCTCGGCGATCCAGGTTTTCCCGGAGCCGGTGGGGGCCATGACCAAGCAGTCTTCCGACCGGATTGCTTCGAGGGCGTCCAGTTGAAAGGGGTCCGGCCGGAACGTTGTGGCCGCGGGCTTCCCGATCTTCGCAAAGACCGGCTTCAACGACGGCTCCGCCTCCGGTTTCATCCGGAGATGGGGCCGTTTATCTCTTCCCTGGTGGGCTTTCCCCGCTGGTTGCTTCCCGTGTGGCCTGCCGGTTTTTCCGTGAGATTTTTTTCTGGGGTTCGCTTCATGGATCATGAGGCTCTTTACCACAGAACCGCAGCGGCGTAAAGGATCAAGGAGGGGTGGCGCCATTTTCCCCCGGCGGGAGGAGATCGGAAAGGCGTTCGGAAACCGTGGCTGCCAGATGGTCGAGCAGGGTGGTGCCCATGCCGGGTCGGTATCGTTCCGGGGATGCGTCACCATGGTTCAGGCTGCCGATCAGACGCCCATGGAGCGCGAGAGGGGCGACGGCGAGGGAGCGGATGAAATATTTCACGTTGGGAGGCATCAGGCGGAAGAAGGGTCTGAGATCCCCGGAGGCGATCACGGAGGAGGGACCG
>JAPLJX010000214.1 GCA_026388375.1 Deltaproteobacteria bacterium | reverse complement strand
TCGGGATGCAGCGTGGCGTAGGGAACGTATGGGGGAAGGAACTGGTCCACCTCCTCCTGGTCGGGCATGATGATCGGCTCGACCACGTGGGTCAACTGGAAACCGTCCATGTTCACGTTCACGGGCAGCATCACCCGCCGGTCCTCGCCCACCTTGAACGCCTGGATGACCATGTCGACCACCTCCTGGCCGTTCGCCGCAAAGAACGAGATCCATCCCGTATCGCGCATCGGCATGATGTCGCTGTGGTCGTTCCAGATATTGATCGGACCCGATACGGCGCGGTTGGCGATGAGCATCACGATCGGGAGCCGCATGGCCGAGGTGATCGGCAGGACCTCGCTCATGTAGAGGAGCCCCTGGGAACTCGTCGCCGTCACGGTGCGGGCGCCCGTCGCCTCGGAACCCATGGCGGCGCTCAGCGCGGAATGCTCGGATTCCACGGTAATGAAGGAGGCGTCCACCCGTCCATCAGCGACGATGTCCGAGAGGTGCTCGGCCACATGGGACTGAGGCGTGATGGGATACACGGCTGCTACGTCAAACCTGCAGAGTGCGGCCGCCTCTGCGGACGCAATCGCTACTTCCATTCCTACTCGCTTGCCCATCCTTCTATTCCTCCTCATTCACCATTTTGATGGCGACCGGCCAGCACTCATGGGCGCAGATTCCGCAGCCCTTGCAGTAGTCCAGGTTCGCCTCAAAAAAACCGTCCGCATTCTCGGTCACGCACCCCTCGGGGCAGTAGATGTAGCAGACGCCGCACTTGATGCATTTTGCATTATCCCAGATCGGGCGCTTTGCCCGCCAGCTCCCGGTGTGATATTCCTTGGCGCTTCCCGGCCGGAAAACCATGCACCCGGGATTGACCTCCTGCCAGGTTTCTGGCCATTTCTTCTCTGTCATCGCGATACCTCAAGAGTTATTTTGATCCTTGGCTGATGATTCGGACCTCTTCGTAAGCCCGCTTCGCGGCAGCCTGGTTCTTCGGCGCAATTCGGCCGAACCTCTCCTTGAGCGGACTGTCGAGGGATTCGAGCTTCACGGCGCCCGTCAGCTTGACCAGGGCGCCCAGCATGGTGGTGTTCGTGATCGGCACGCCCAGCTCCTTCCAGGCGATCCCCGTCCCGTCGCAGGTTGCGATTCTGCCCTCGAAGCGGATGTTCTTCTTCAGTTCCGCCAGCGTTTTCGTGGTGTTGACCAGCAGGATCCCCGTCGGTTTCAACCCCTCGGCCACGTCGACCAGCGCAACGAGGCTCTCGTCGAGGACGACGACCACGTCGGGATGGTAGATGCCCGAGCGGATCTTGATCTGCTTGTCGTCGACCCGGTTGAATGCGGTCACCGGCGCGCCGCGGCGCTCCGGCCCGAAGCTCGGGAACCCCTGCGCGTACTTCTCCTCTTCAATGGCGGACAGGGCCAGCAGTTCCACCGACGTGACCGCCCCCTGACCACCCCTCCCATGCCATCTGATTTCTAACATTCGTCAAATCTCCCGTAGTGAAAAGCTTTTTGGAAAACGCCGTTTTTCTATCTCACTTGAGATGGGCTGTCAATAGGAATAAAGGGGGACAGCTCCCGATTTTCTTTCGTCCGGGAATAGGGACTCTGTCCTCTGCAATCTCTTTTCCCGCTGCCAAAACATGGAAAACAACAGCAAAAAAAGTGCCATCGTGCGGCAAAACTTCCATTTTCTGTGGTATGGTAGCAAATTGATGATAATACGATCCAAAACAAAAAGTTATCGATCGGCTATTTGCGTTTCGGAAAGGGGAAGACGGGAAGGGCGGGAAGGCGGCGCGGCCAGAAAGAGTTCGCCCTGCGCACGGAAAGGGGAGGGTGGCGGCCGGAACCGACAGCGGCAGAAACCGGCCGTAACCAGTGCTAAATCTGAACGCCCGTGCCCGTTCAGCACACTAGACGTCCCGGCGGAATTCGATACACTTGGCGAGCGTCATCCGGTCCGTGTACTTGAGGTCGCCGCCCATCGGGACGCCGAGCGCGATCCGCGTCACCTTCACGCATCGTTCCTTCAGGAGCTTCGAGAGCAGCAGCGCCGTCGTCTCCCCCGGCACGCTCGGGTTTGTTGCCACGATCACCTCCTCGACGGGGTGGGCGGCGAGCCGTTCGAGGAGCTCGCGGATCCGGAGCTGTTCCGGACCGATCCCGTCCAGCGGGGAGAGCGCCCCGTGGAGGACGTGGTAAACCCCGCGGTATCCGCCGCTCGCCTCCAGCGCGATCAGCGAATCGGGCTCCTCGACGACGCAGATGAGACTGCGGTCCCGCGCCGGGTCGGCGCAGACTTCGCAGAGATTCCCCTCGGCCAGGTTGAAGCAGACGGAGCAGAAGCGGATCTTCCGTTTCACGTCGAGCAGGCTCTCGGCGAAGCGGTGCACCTCCTCTTCCGAGGTGTGGAGGATGTGGTTCGCCAGACGCGCCGCGGTCTTCTCCCCGATGCCGGGAAACCTGGAAAACTCCTTGATCAGGCGCTGGATGGGCAGGGCGTAGCCGGACATGGCGCCCCCTACGTCAGGCCGGGGATCTGCATCCCCCCGGTGATTTTCCCCATCTCGGAAGCGGCCATCTCCTGGGCCTTCCGGATCCCCTCGTTCACCGCCGCGACGATCAGGTCCTGCAGCATCTCGACGTCATCGGGATTGACGACCTCCTTTTCGACCTTCAGCGAGAGAATCTCGAACTTGCCGTTGACGGTGACCGAGACCATCCCGCCGCCGGCGGTCGCCTCGACGCTCTTCGTCGCCAGCTCCTCCTGGAGCTCCACCATTCTCTCCTGCATCTTCTTCGCCTGCTTCATGATGTTTCCGAAATTCTGCACCGATACTACCTCCTTTTTTCTGTCATTCCCGTGAAAACGGGAATATAGTATTCTTAGATATTTACATACTCGCTGGATTCCCGCCTGCGCGGGAATGAGTGCGCCTTTTTTGCGGAGTCGTCATATTTTCAATCTTCGGGCGGGGGCGGGTCGGGAGAGATATCCTCCGTATCCGGTTGCAGCGCAACGGGAGGCGCCGCGGCGGCCCCCGGCGCGGGGGGATCGATCACCTTCACGTCCCGCACCTCCGCCCCGGGAAAGGTGTCGAGAATCTTCTGCACGAGCGGGTGGGAAAGCGCCTCCCGCCGGATCTCCTGGATCCGCTGGTTCTTCGCCGCCCGGCCGTTCCCGTTTCCGTTGCCATTGCGCGCATTTGTCGAAACGCCGGCCTCCGGCGCAAGCGTCTCGATCGAAAGGGCCGTCTCCCGCCCGAAAAATTGCCGGCCGTGTTCGGCAAGCACCGCTTTTCGCCCGACGACGTCGTCGAGGAAAAAATACCCCTTCTCGAAGCCGATCCGCAAACGTCCCGGTTCGCAGCAGAGGCACCTCCCCGATTCGATCTTCGCGGAGAGGGCCGGATCCTGCCGCTTCACGAACTCCCGGTATCCCTGCCAGTCCTTTTCCGGAATTCCGCCGTCGCCCGTCCCGGCACCGCTGCGGTAGGGAGCGCGTTCTTCCGCGACGGCGATTGCGGCCGTCGCGGGAGCCGTATCGCCGTCGCCCATTGGCGTACCGTTTTGGCCACCCGCCGGGGATGCCTCACCATCCCTGCGGTCGGCAAACCCTTCAGCAAGACTGGGGTTTAGTCCGTCTCGACCAGACGCCTCGCCGTCCCTGCGGGCGGCAGAGCCTGCGGCCCCTCCGGCGACGGAAACCACACCCCTCGCGCCTTGATGGGACTCCATTTCACGGTTCGCCGGAGAAACCGCCGCAGCGTCTCCCGAGCTCCCCGGTTTTGCTGATATTTTCGACGTTCCCGGCTTTGCCGCCGCATCTCCGCGCATTTCCACCGCGCGTCCCCCTCCGGAACCGCCCGCGCCGCCCGCCGCTGGCCCGCCCCCGAGACGTTTCTCCAGCCCCTCCATCCGGGCGAGAACCGCTTCGATCGGGATCATCGGCTCCAGGAAGGCCATCCGGCAGAGGATCGCCTCCAGGTTCAGCCGCGGGTTCTGGCTCCGGCGGACGTTCTCCTCCTCGGCCATCAGGATCTCCAGATAGCGCTGGAGCGTTTCCGTCGATTGCCCCGCGGTTTGCCCCTTCAGTTTCGCCGCCTCTTCCGCCGGCAGATCGACCAGAGGCTCCTTCTCGCCTGCGATTCCGGTGAAGAGCAGGTTTCGGAAGTGGCCGAGCAGCGTCTGGTAAAAATAGCGCATGTCGAGGCCGGCGTAGTATGCCTCGTCGATGATCCTCAGGCAGCGGCCGGCGTCCCGGGCGAGGACCGCCTCGGAGAGCAGGAAGAGGAAGCGCCGGTCGGAGCGGCCGAGGATCTCCTCCACCGCCGGGTCCCCGATCTCGAATCCCGCGTAGGAGATCACCTGGTCGAAGATGCTCTGCGAGTCGCGGAGGCTCCCGTCCCCCGCCTCGGCGATCCAGGAAAGGCCGTTGTCGCTGATTTTTATCCCGTCGGACACCGCGATCTTCTTTAGATTTTCGGTGATCTGCTTCAGCGGGATCCGCCGGAAGTCGAAGCACTGGCAGCGAGAGAGGATCGTCGCCGGCACCTTCTGGGTCTCCGTCGTCGCGAAGATGAAGATCACATGGCCGGGCGGCTCCTCGAGGGTTTTCAACAGTGCGTTGAACGCCTCCCGGGTCAGCATGTGGACCTCGTCGATGATGTAGATCTTGTAGTGGCAGGAGGCGGGGGCGAACTTCACGTTCTCGCGGAGTTCCCGGATCTCGTCGATCCCGCGGTTTGAGGCGCCGTCGATCTCGCGGACGTCGATCGCGTTTCCATTCGTGATTTCAATGCAATGGCCGCATTGATTGCAGGGGGTGGGCGTCGGTCCCGTTTCGCAGTTCAGCGCCTTCGCGAGGATCCGGGCGATCGAGGTCTTCCCGACCCCGCGCGGTCCGCTGAAGAGAAAGGCGTGGGCGATCCGCTGCTGGCCGATCGCGTTTTGCAGCGTCCGGACCACATGCTCCTGTCCCAGCACATCTTCAAAGACCTGGGGTCGCCACTTTCGGGCCAGAACGCGGTATTCCACGGATACTCCTGCGAGGCTTGAGGGGAAAAAAGGGATAGCCAGGTTGACCCGCAGCACACGCCGGTGACTGCTGCCGCTGCTTCCTTCCGGATCTGACGGGGTTCACAGGCCGCCGTCGCGCGGGGCCCGGCTATCTTTTCTATCGGGGGGTTCTGACCCCATCTATTTTTCTGGCGGAGAGAGCGGGATTTGAACCCGCGGTACACCTTTGAGGGCGTACACACGATTTCCAGTCGTGCTCCTTCAGCCGCTCGGACATCTCTCCATCGTTTCCTTGAGGGAAAAGTGCGGCATTATAGAGGGGCGAAAATCGATCTGTCAAGGAGTTAAAATAACCGGAAGTCAAAATCGGACACAAAACCCTCTCCCAATGTGATCCAGTTCACACATTCCCCCAAAAAAATCTTGTCATTTTCGGTCAATCGGGGTAGCTTGACACCCTGTTTTCGGCATCCCGGAGGCGGCTGCGGGGCCTGTCGCTCATGTAACCGAGAGGGTGGAGCTGTAATGAATATTCATGAGATTGCCATGCCGTTGCGCGCCTCGCTATAACAAGAGGGACAGATTTCCCCCGATAACGGAGTCGCGAAATCGGGAGCTGTCCCCCCTTTTCTGAAGGAGATCTATGAAAATTCTCGTCACCGGCGGCGCTGGGTACATCGGCAGCCATGTTGTCAAGGCGCTGGGCGAAGCGGGCCATGAGATCGTCGTCTTCGACAACCTCTCCACCGGCCACGAATGGGCGATCCTCTCCGGCCGCCTCAGCCGCGGCGACCTCGCCGACCGGGCGGTGATCCTGGACGCGCTCCTCGCCTTCCGGCCGGAGGCGGTCATGCACTTTGCCGCTTCGATTCAGGTGGAGGAGTCGGTCCGCGAGCCGCTCGTGTACTATCGCAACAACGTCATCAACACGCTGAACCTGCTGGAGGCGATGCGCGAGGCGGGCGTCCGGCGGTTCATCTACTCCTCGACCGCCGCCGTGTACGGCATTCCGGAGAAGATCCCCGTCGACGAGGCGACGCCGCTCAATCCGATCAACCCCTACGGCGCCTCGAAGGTGATGATCGAGCACGTCCTTGCGGACCTTGCCGCCGCGACCGATTTCCGGTACGTCGCGCTGCGCTACTTCAACGTCGCCGGGGCGGACCCGGAAGGCCGGATCGGGCAGAGCTACCGCGAGGCGACCCACCTGATCACGCGGGCGCTGAAGACCGCGAAGGGCGAATACCCGAAGCTCTCCGTCTACGGGACCGACTATCCGACGCCGGACGGCACCTGCGTGCGTGACTACATCCATGTGAACGACCTCGCCGCCGCACACCTGCTGGCCCTCGAGCGTCTGACCGAAACGAGCCGGACGGAGACAATGAACTGCGGCTACGGCCACGGCTATTCGGTGCGTGAGGTGGTCGACTGCGCGCGGAAGGTCACGGGTGTCGCGTTTCCGGTGGAGGAGACCGGCCGCCGCGCGGGCGATCCCCCGGTGCTGGTCGCCGACAGCCGCCGAATCCGGGATCTCACCGGCTGGCAGCCGCGCCACGACGACCTCGAATTCATCATCCGCACCGCCTGGGCGTGGGAGAGAAAACAGTAGAAAAAGGGAGGACAGCTCCCGATTATTTTGAGATGTAGGGTGCGTTAGGCGGAGCGGTGCGTCAAGACGCACCCTACACCCGGATTCTGGGTCAAACCCGAAATGAAAAAAAGAGGCAAAAGACGACTTTTTACAAAGCCGTCAATTTTGAGGAGAGGGAATGGATTTTATCGATCTGGCGGCACAGCAGCGGCGCATCTCTGAAAAATTGTCAGCAAATATCGCGAAGGTCCTTGCCCACGGCCAGTACATCAACGGGCCGGAGGTCCGGGAGTTGGAGGAGACGCTCGCCGCCTATGTCGGCGCAAGGCACGCCGTCGGCTGCGCTTCGGGGACCGACGCCCTGCTGATGGCGCTCATGGCCCTCGAAATCGGCCCGGGCGACGCCGTCTTCACGACGCCGTTCACCTTCATCGCGACCGCCGAGGTGATCAGTCTGCTGGGTGCGACGCCGGTCTTCGTGGACATCGACCCCGTCACCTTCAATCTGGACCCGGCGCAGTTGGAGCTTGCCATCGCGGCCGTTAAGAAAAGTGACCCGGCGATTTACCCGCTGCCGAAGAGCGCGGCCGCCTGGAATGGCAATCGTCTTGCCGCAGTCGGGATCGCCCTAGTCGAAGATCATGACGGCTGCACCAACCCCGACCCCGACGATCGCCGCAACGACGATGCCCAAGCCAGCGGGGAAATAGGGCTTCGTCCCCGCGCCGTCATCCCTGTCGACCTCTTCGGCCTTCCGGCGGATTACGACGCGATCGGTGCCGTTGCCGCGCGCCACGGCCTTGACGTCATCGAGGACGCCGCCCAGGCCTTCGGAGGCGAATGCAGAGGGAAAAAGGCCGGTGCCTTCGGCCGGATCGCCTGCACCTCCTTCTTTCCCGCAAAGCCGCTCGGCTGCTACGGCGACGCGGGCATGTGCTTCACGGACGACGACGCCCTCGCCGAGGCGCTCCGCTCCATCCGGGTCCACGGCCAGGGGAGCGACAAATACGACTGAGGCAAGAGGTCGCGAAGCGCTACGACGCCCTTCTCGCCGGTATCATAAAAACACCTGTTATTCCGGATGGATACAAAAGCGCCTGGGCGCAGTATTCGCTCCTCGCCCGCGATGACGCCGAGCGGAACGCGCTGATGGCGAAGCTCCGGGATGGCGGCGTCCCGACGGCGATCTACTACCCCAAGCCGCTCCACCGCCAGGCGGCCTTCGCCGGCCTCAGATACGACGGCGAAACCGCGAACCAGGCCTGCAGCGCAACCGCCTCGCGCAATACTTCTCCCGGATCTCCCGATCCCTCCCTTCCCCCCTTTTTCCCCGTCAGTGAGGATTGCGCGCGGCGGATCTTCAGCCTCCCGATGCACCCGTATCTGGAGGCGTCCGCGCAGCAGAAAATCGCCGCGCTTCTGGAATGCCGCGCTTCTTTCCTCCCTTTTTCCCATGCAAAACGCTAAATTTAAAGACCTGACCCACAAGGTGACCCCATTTCCACCTGACACCAAGTTCATCGTCATGAGCGACTGCCACCGCGGCGACGGCTCCGCGGCCGATGAATTCGCTCACAATTCGCTGATCTACAAGTGCGCGCTGGAATACTACCTGAAAGAGGGCTTCACCTACATCGAGTTGGGCGACGCCGAGGAGCTCTGGGGAAAAAGGGGGGGAAAGCTCCCGATTATTTTCATTCCAGCGTCTTCTTCCTGACGCCTCACCCTTGGCCCCTAAATTAGGACACATTAGGAGAGGTTTGAACAACGGCTTATTTCAGAATGATGGAGTTTCACCCCACTTTCTTGAATATCGCATTTCGGTTCCTGCCGATGAATCGGTCCCGAATCAGTTGAAAGGGTTATGACGAGTCCATTTTACCTCCATAGAGGAAGAAATGGGCTGTCATGGAAGGATGCTGGCGTAATCTCTGTCGTGAGAACGAAACCATGATGGACATCTACAGCGGCATGTTCCTTAAGCCCGAAATGGGGTTTGTCATTCTTCACCGTCCAGTCCGATTCGAGATCCCGGGAATATTTAAGGAGATTGCCATTTTTATCCAGTTTTCCCTCCGGAGTTTCTCTCTTTTTCTTTTCTTCCTCCAGTTTCTTTTGGCTGAGAGGATGGCTGGCCGATTTAACCAGGCGGGCATCGACGGCTATGCCTTTGTTGATGGTTAAGCCTCTGGATGCGAATTGGGATAGGAGTTCATGGTTGATCATGCGCATGGTATCTTTGGAGAATCTGCTTCTGAACCGGGAAAAGGTGGAATGATCGGGCGACGGTTGATCGAAGGAAAGTCCCAGAAACGTCTTAAAGGAGGTCCTGTCGTTGACCTGCGTTTCCAGCTCCGGATCGGAGTCGATTCGGAACCATTGCTGGAGCAGGAGGCATTTCATCAGGATCAGAGGAGGGTAAGCCTCGTTGCCTTCGGCGCTTTTGCCGACGGGATAGTTTCTCAGGAGGAGGGTTTCGATTCTGGACCAATCCACAATGGCATTGATTTGTTGCATTCTTTTGATGGCCCGGTTGCGTTCCAGAGAAGAAAACAGGGAGATATCGGCGAAGGAGAAGTTTGTTTCCATTTTCTTGAAGCCCATAGATCCTCCAAGATGGTTGAATTTGAAGGAAATATGGCAGAAAAAAGGGAATATGTCAAGCGATAATACAATAATATCAATATCTTATCTTTGAATAATGGCGAATTTTACGGAACTCAATGATCTCTGAAAATCATAACCAGCTGAGTCGTGCAAAGGTCTCAGGTGATGGTGAATGGGTAGCCGAAGCAAAGTATTTGTGATTGAAAGCAGTTATGATACTTGCGCCGAGGCGGTGGCGCGCGCTTTTGCCGCTTTCCCGCTGGAGATCAGCGGGAAAAACGTGGTCGTCAAGGTCAACGCACTCAGGGCCTGCAACCCGGATCGCGAGGCGATTGTCACGCATCCCGCGCTGGTCAAGGCGGTCATCGATCGGCTGGAGACGATGGCCCCGAAGCAAATCATCGTCGGCGATTCGGTGGGCACCGAGTCCTACGGAAACTCACAACATATTTTTGATAGCACCGGCCTCGCCGACGCGGCTGGCCCTTACTATCGCAACCTTTCGCTGAATCTTGAAACGGTGACGGTGGAGAAGCCCTTCAAACGCAAGGTCGCCGTCCTCAAGGATGTTCTCGATGCCGATGTTTATGTCTCGCTGCCCAAAATGAAGACGCACGGGCTGACGATGCTCAGCGGGGCGGTGAAAAACAACTTTGGATTGCTGGCCGGCGCGCAAAAGTCTTGGTATCATTACTATTCGGAGAAACCGGAGGTTTTTGCCGAGATCCTGATCGAGATGTTTCGGCTGCGCCCGCCGGATTTGGTGATCATGGACGGCATCCTCGCGATGGAGGGGTATGGGCCGTGTTCGCCGGAGGTTCGCCGGGTGAACAAGGTGCTGGCCGCGACCGACGCCGTTGCGCTGGACGCCGTCCTCGCCCGCATGGTCGGGTTTCGGATTGATGAGGTGCCCTACCTGCGCATCGCACGGTCCGGACGCCATTGAGATCGAGGGCGACGGCTCGCCCATCGAGGGGTTCCATCGGCCCGTCGTCACGCCGGAATCGACCTACTGCTACCTCTCCGGTGTCGGCGGGGGAAAGACGAGCCGCGCGTTTTACGCCGATCGGGTATGCTATCGGCCGGTGATCGCGGCCCGGAATTGCCCCCCCGGATGTACGGCGTGCGCGGATGCATGCCCCTCCGGCGCGTTCAAGCCGGGCCGCCCCCCGACGCTCACGTCGTCGGAGTGCATGCTTTGCAGCGCCTGCATGGAAGCCTGTCCCCACGACGCAATCCGACTGCTCCCGGACAAAACGCTGCGCGATCAGATAAAATAATATTATTTTTTGCGGGCGATGGTGCCGGATCCGGAGAGGACGCCTCCAGAGGCGAGCATCAGCGCGTTGGCCCAGAAGACGGCGAAAACCCCGAACGCCGAGCCGATCATCCCGAACACGACCGGAACGAGCATGCGCGCCAGGTGGTTTGCGGTGATGCGCAGACCCAGCGCCTCGCCGGAGCGACCTTCCTCGGAACTGCTGAAGGTCATCATGATCGTAATCGGCTGGCCGCAGCCCATCCCGATTCCGAATGCGAACGAGATCAGCCCGAGCGTCACCGCGCTTTGAAAGAACGGCACGAGCATCAGGCCTGCCGCCCCCATGAAAAAGGCGTAGGCGAGCAGTTTATCTTCGCCAAACAGGCTGATCATGCGCGGCAGGAACATCCGCACAACGAACGCGGCCCCGGGGAAAATCGCAAGCACGACGCCGATGACGGAAGCCGACAATCCGATGCTGTGCCCGTAAATCGGTATGTAGAACTGAAACAGCACAACGCCGGTGACCACCAGACTGCTGGTCGCCATCACGCGCCACAGCCCGGAGTCGGTCAGCATGTCGCGAACGCTTCCGGCGGGAGAGGCGTTGCGCGAGCCTCCGGGCAGAAGGTTGCCCCAGATCGCGAGCATCGCAATCGGCGCGAGGGCCAGCAGCACGAGATAAAGACAGGCAACGCCGTAGCCCGAAAGGTCAATCGAAAATCCGGCGATCAGCGGGCCGAGAAAGTTGGCGGCTGATGCCATCAAGCTGAAATTGCTGAAGTTCTTTGAACGGTCCGTCGGCGGACTCAGAAGGCCGACCAGGTTCTGCAGGGAGACGCTGCAGCATGCGAACAACAAGCCGTTCGTGACGGCCGCCAGATAGAGCGCGGGCAATCCGGGTATGTAATACGGCGCCAGCATACCCAGCGCGCCGCCGGCTGCGCCGATCGTGAGCAGCAAGCGGGAACCGAAGCGATCGGAAAGCCGGCCGACCTGCCAGGAGAGCAGCAGCGGCAACGCCGAAGAGGTCCCGGCGAGGATACCGACGGTAAACGGGTCCGCACCGAGATGCAGCGCGTAAAGCGAGAACAGCACGCGGCCGGCCTGCACACACGTGATGGTGAGCAGCGCCAGCGTAAAGGTAAGGTAGAGGGGCATGGGGCTCAAGATTCTTCAGGGCTTCCTTATTTAGTCGGCGGAGTGTAAGAGGATGCGGCCCGAGTGTCAACAAAAAAAGGAGAAAATAGGGGGCACTGTCCCACTATATTCCCCTTTTTCTACAAAAACATTTGACGAGTGGTCCGTTGACGTCGTATGAAACAGGTTCGTGTTGCCCGCAATGACCAACAGGGTTTTTCAAAGGTAGCGCCGATGCGTTTTTGGGAGGTGAGAGCGGAATGAAAACAGGGCGTCCCGTACGGGTCGGGCTGGTCGGAATCGGGAGCTGGTCGGGGGTGATTGCCGACGCGGTGCAGCGAAGCGAAAAGCTTGAACTGGTCACCTGTTTCTCCAGAACGGCGGAGAAGCGAATGGAGTACAGCCGGCGCTTCGGGTGCGATCAGGAAAAAAGCTATGAAGGGCTGCTGAAACGAAATGATATCGACGGCGTCCTGCTGATCACCCCGAACGCGGTTCACGCGGAGCAGACGGAACTGGCCGCCCGCTATCGGAAGCACGTGTACGTCGAAAAGCCGATCGCCAATACGCTGGTCGATGGAAGGAAGATGATTGAGGCCTGTCGGGAAGCCGGCGTGGTTCTGATGGTCGGCCATGACATGCGGCGCCTGGCGGGATTTCGCAAGATCAAGGAATTGATCGACAACGGCGCGATCGGAAAACCGGTCATGGCGGAGGCCAACTTCTCCCATAACCTGGGATTCGCGTTAACCGCCGACCAATGGCGCTGGACGGCGGATGATTCCGGCTGCCCCGCCGGTTCGCTGATGACGATGGGCGTCCATCACGCGGATACCCTTACCCATTTCTTCGGGCCGGTCCGGAGCGCCTTTTCCTATTTCGGCAAGCTCTACATCCCGGCGCCGGTCGACGATGTCACCGCAACGGTCTTCCGGTTTCAGTCCGGCATCCTCGGCTACCTCGGTTCGAATTACTGTTCGCTCAAATCCAACCACATCTCCGTCTATGGAACCGAGGCCAATCTGCGTTGCACGATCGCGCTGCCGAATGTCCCCTTCGATGAATATCTGAAGATGTGGCCGGTGGTGGATCGATTTACACAACTGACGATATTCACATTGGATCAGGATGGAGGACGCGAGATTCCGCTCACCGTCGGCGACCCCATTCTGGAGGAGGTCGAAGAGTTTGCCGATTGCATCCGGACCGGCGCAAAACCGGAGACGGATGGGCCATCTTCGCTTGCGGCCCTGGCCCTGATTCGGGCAGCGATCGAGTCGGCCCGGACGGGGCAACAGGTGTTGTTGAACGATATACCGTAAACACAGCAATTTTAACCAGGAAAGGAGAAAAAACGATGGGATACGAACTGAGCACCGAATTCATTCACAAGCCGCACGAGTGGGATCCGCGCCGCCTCTATAGCCAGACGGGAGCGGACTGGCAATACCGGGTCGATTTCGACCGCATGCGGGCTGAACGCCTCCAGCGCACCCGTGAGCAGATGGAGGCCTACGATCTGGGCGCGCTCGTTCTTTTTGCCGGGGCCAACATCCGGTATGTGACCGGCTCCTACCAGGGCAACTGGAAATACAACATCAACATCCGGTATGTGGTTCTGCCGCGGGGCGGCGAGCCGGTATTCTTCGAGACGGCCGGATCGGACCTCCATTGCGCGGTGATCGATCTTCCGTGGATTCCGGAAAATAACATCCGCCCGGCGATGACGTGGCAGTGGGCCGAAGGGGCCGTGCCCCACATGGCCAAAAAGATGGTGGACGGCGTCATTGCGGTTCTCAAGGAGAACAAGGTTGAAAAGGAGAAGATCGGGATCGACAATCTCGATATGCCCTCCCTGCAGGCCTTCAAGGACGCGGGATTGAATATCGTGAACGGCTGGCCGGCGATGTCCTCCGCACGGGTGGTCAAGACGCGCGACGAGATCGAGCTTTTGAAGCAGGCCGCCTCGATCGGCGATGCGGCGATGTGGCATATCAAGTATGAATGGCTCAAGCCCGGGGTTACGGAGCGCGAGATCGAGGCGAAGGTCCACGAGTTCATGCTGGAGAGAGGCTGTGAGATCATTTATGATATCATTGTGGCGTCGGGCGGCAACACCAGCCCCTACCGGCGCTGGGCGACCAACAAGATGATCCGGCAGGGCGACCTGGTGATCGTCGACATCAACGCCGTCGGACCTTCCGGCTACTACATCGATTTCGTCCGCTGCTTCAAGTGCGCCGGGAAGATGAACCAGCAGGAGATCGATCTCTACCGCGAGGTGTACGACTCCATGTACGCGGCGATCGACAAGCTCCGCCCCGGCAATACGACGGCGGATGTGGCGGCCTGCTTCCCGAAGTACGATGACGACACGTACGGCACCGTCACGCTGCAGCAGTTCGCGCACAGCATCGGCATCACGCTCTACGAGGGGATGTGGATCTCGCGGGCCTATTCGCTGGACTACCCGGCGGAGATCAAGCAAAACATGTACTTCGCGGTGGAGACCTTCGCGGGCCATCCCGGTCTCCGGCAGACCTGCCGTCTCGAGGAAAATGTGCTGGTCAGCGGCGACGGGCCGGTGATCTTCACGCTGATGGAGCACATGGAAGAGGCGATGAGGTAGGGGGAAAGCGCCCTCATTTTGCAGGCGTAAGGGAAAAATGAGGCGCTGTCCCGGTTTTTCCCCGAGGAGTCGGGAGGAAGTGCGAAAAAATAATAGGGGCGCTGTCCCCTTTTAAAAGGAGAATTGCATGAGTGAAAATCCAAAGGGTACGCCCTGGAAAACGGATAACTGGTTTGTGAGCCCGTGGAATTACGTCGACGAGGTGACGAAGGGCTTCAACCCTCCAAAGAAGGTGATCATTCACGACGTCACGCTGCGCGACGGCGAGCAGCAGGCGGGGATCATCTACACGAAAGACGACAAGGTGCGGATCGCCGAGAAGCTGGCGGAGGCGGGGGTGCAA
>JAPLJX010000431.1 GCA_026388375.1 Deltaproteobacteria bacterium | reverse complement strand
CCGGTCGCCAGATAGGCCGGTTGCCCGAATGAAATAAACCCGACGCGCCCCAGAAGGAAGCTGCAACCCATCGTGTAGATGGAAAAAATAATGATCTCGTTGGAGAAGGGCAGCGGCAGGAAGACCCTCAACACGGCCAGCAGCGAAAACGCCAACAGTATGCCCCACCACCATCTGAACCAATTCATCATCGGAATCCCTCTTTCATCCTTTTAGAGATACTGTTCGCAGATATTCGCTTTGACAGATTCCCCCGCAAGTTCCGTGATGATGCGTCCCTCTTTGATGGCGTAAACCTTGTCGGAAATGGCGCAAATCAGCGGCAGGTTCTGTTCGACAATCACCAGGGACGATTTCTTTCTCAACTCACCGAAAACAACCCTTAAATAGGAAACGATGCTGGGGGCCAGCCCCTCGGTGGGTTCATCGATCAGGAGCACCTTGGGGCTGCCCAGGATGGCCCTGCCGATCATCAGCATCTGGCGCTCCCCGCCGCTCAGATGC
Source organism: Deltaproteobacteria bacterium (assembly GCA_026388375.1). Lineage (GTDB taxonomy): Bacteria > Desulfobacterota > Syntrophia > Syntrophales > UBA5619 > UBA5619. The sequence continues at coordinate 5,090 of JAPLJX010000431.1, read as the reverse complement.
CCTGCCTTGCGATCCATGAGCTGCTTGAGTTTGGGGAAATAGTCGGTGACCTGGTCCCAGTTGTAATCCTTGGTTGCGTAGCTGCCCAGCTCCAGATTCTCCCGGACGGTCAGATCGGAAAAGACCTTTTTGTCCTGGGGAATGTATTTGATTCCCATTTTGGCGATATCGTAGGACATCAGACCGATCAAATCGATCCCGTCACAGGTGACCGATCCCGAGAGCGGTTTGATAAATCCCGCAATGCTCTTGAGCAGGGTGGATTTACCCGCCCCGTTGCGACCCACGCAAGCCACCACCTGGCCGGGTTTGACGCCCAGATCGATATCAAAAAGAACCTTCGATTCACCGTAAGAGACATTGAGGTTTCTGACGGTCAGGATCTCTTCGTTATTCATCTTCATGAGCCTCCCGTTTACAGCCATCCCCATTTCCATCTGCGGAGGCGTCGATCTGCCAGTAGCTCCTGCGCACCTCCGGATGCCGCAGACATTCCTCATACCCGCCATCCGCGATAATTCTGCCGTCGTGCATGACGGTGAGCCTCTGCAGGAAATCTTCCACCTGGGAAATCTTATGTTCCACAATCAGGATCGTCTGCGTGCCCACATGCCGGCGCAGGACATCCAGGACGCCCTTGATCTCGGAATCAGCAAGCCCCGCCAGAGGTTCGTCCAGCAGCAGCACCTTCGGTTCGGCCAGAATGGCCATCGCGATTTCCAACCGTCGCTTCTCGCCCAGACTGAGATTCTTCACCTGCCTGTCGGCCACATCCTGAAGGTTGAAGGTTTCCAGGATGGCGACGATTTTCTCGTCCTTCCGGTGTCGTTTACAGGTATTCAGAAGCAGATCAAGCAGCGACGATTTTTTGTGCGCTCGGAAAAAGGAGAGCACGAGGTTGTCCATGACGCTGAGATTGTCGAACGTGGAGGTTAACTGAAAGGTCCGCATCATCCCCAGGGCGACCCTTTCCTGGGGCGTCTTGCGGGTGACATCCTGACCTTTGTAGCGGATGGCGCCTTCATCGGGAGGGTAATATCCCGTCAGCAGATTGAAGAAGGTGGTCTTTCCGGCGCCATTGGATCCAATGATGCCGGCGACTTCGCTTTCATGCAGCAGATAATCAACCCGGTCCACGGCGATCAATTCGCCGAAACGTTTCGTGACCCCTTCAGCTTTGATGATTTCTGCGCGCAGATCTGCACTCACGGCCGGCCCTTTTCTCAGGATCCGCCCCGGCGACGGAAAAAAGAGGTTCACCGGGGCGGAGAGAGGTTTAGTAACCCAGAGACTTCAGTTCCGGCATGACCGAATCGCCGCCCTGGTAGCCGATGACTTTAAAAAGATCCCACTCGCTTTTCTGCTCTCCGGGACCTTTTCCCTTGACCAGAAAGGCGGCGTACTTGTATACGGCCGCATGATCCTCACGCCATCGGGCCGGGCCCTTGACCGAGGTGAACTCGCCTTTGTTGGCCATCAGCGCTTCGGATACCTTGATCGGATCAAAGGATTTGGCAGCCTCGAACCCCCGGAACATCTCCATGTATGCGACATAGGCGATCGTCGCATAGCCGTCGGGAGGCTTGTTGTATTTTGCCCGATACAGATCGGTAAACGCCTTGGCGCTTTTCACCACCTCCTTGTCTTCAAAACCCGACAGGTCATGGTAAAAATAATGCATCGCGTAGACGCCGTCCAGGGCCTCGGGGGGAAGGCCCTTTGCAACCACGTTCGTGATGAAGGAGTTGAAGATGGTCATCTCCTTGTTCAGGCCCATCTGCTGGACCTGCTTGAGGAGCGCCACGGCATCGGCGGCGAATTGGGCAGAGATAAAGACATCCGGTTTGGCCGCCCTGACTTTCTGAAGGATCGTCGTGAAATCACCGGTCCCCAGCGAAACCTCGTCATACCCGACAATCTCGGCGCCGTATTCTTTGGCGGCGGCATAGACGCCGTCGCGGATGTCCCAGCCCCAACTGTCGGCGCGCGCCAGGAAGAAAATGCGCTTCTTGCCGAGCGTTTTGGTGGCTGCGGAGCCGGCCATATAGCCCACCGTCCAGGGGCTAAAGGCGGCGGCGAAGGTAGAGGGGGCCAGCTTTCCTTTCACAAACCCTTCCTTGGCCAGCACGCAAACCGGAAAATAGGGCATGGGTTCTTTTGAAACCAGGGCATTGATGGCGAACGCCAGCGGCGCCCAGGTCTGACCGCCCACGCCTTTGACCCCTTCGGAAACCATGTAACGGTAGCGACGGACGCCCACATCCTGTTTGGCTTCATCATCGGCGACAATGCCCTCTACCTGGACCTTTCCCCAGGGCATGGCAAGGCCGCCCTTTTTGTTGATCACATCCACCGCCAGCAGCGCGCCCTCCTTCTGGGTCTCAGCCACCGCCGCAAACGTTCCGGTCAGAGGGAGCAGGATACCGACTTTTATCTTGTCCGGATTGGCCGCCATGCCGCTACCGTAACCGAAGACACCGACAAACACGAAAACCGATAGCAAAATTACGACTTTTTTCATTTGCACCTCCTTCTGGTTGAATATGCTTGGTTTCAGATCTTCTAAGGGCAGGTCAACTGAGCACCACCTCCCGTAAAAACGAGATAACGTAGCTTTTTTGATGACCAATAAAGAACTTTATTGCTTGTTGGATTCGATCGTGTTCCGCACCGGGACGAGTATAGGGGGATGGTTTTTGTGTGTCAAGATAATTTCTTATGACAACGTGAGTGTATTGATTGGAAGGAAACAGGGAAAGGGGGACCATCCGGAAAGGAAAGGAGGAAGCATGGACCTGCCGGATGATCCCCCGTTGTTGTTATAGTTTACAAGTTACTGCGCGCCCCCCGGACCACAGCCGAAGCAACCCGCACCACCGCCCCATCCACCGGGTCCCATACCGCGCCCCGGTCCGAAGCCCCGTGCAGAGAAGGAGGATCTCAGTTTATCCTGCTGTTCCGGCGTAAGGGTTTTCAATGCATCCAGACGGAAGGCTGTCGTCTTGTCCTGAATCTGATCCCGGAGGGACCGCATCTCCTTCTGGGCCGCCGTAATCGCCGCCTGATCCGGATTCGGCGCCAGCCAGAGTTTCCGAATCGCGTCACGCTTGGCGAAGATCTGCTCCCGCAGGGGTTTCATCTCATTCCACTGCGTCTCCCGCATCTCCTTGAACTTCGCCGTCTGCTCCGGAGTCAGGTTCAACCCGGCCGGCCCCTGAAAATCGCCCCTGCCGCAGGGACCATAACCCGGACCCCTCCCCCAGCCAAAGGCAAAGGCCGAGGTTGCAACCGCCGCCACGAAGAGCACGGCCATGACTGTCAACGTTACTTTCTTCATTTTCAATCTCCTTCATTTATTGCGTTTGTGCCGCTTTCTTTACGAAACCTTTTAAAGTTTCCCGGTTTCCGTTTGACTTTCTTAAGAGCAACAGCCGTGCCAAAACGCTATTACTATTGCAAACTCCCGGAATGATGAAGCTATATGTTTTTCCACCCCCGGCCTGCTGCTTACTTCGCTTCCCCGCCACAGAAAAAAGTGGATCATAAGTATCCACTTGTGGTATCCAGTTGCCTAACAAGTATCCAGGTACAGACCTTGGAGAAATTCCGATCCGCCGCGGGATGGCCTTAAAAGCGGGAACCTCGCAGCAGATGACCACAAATGGGAGTCCTTGCATGAACGGCAAACGATACGGAATGAACCGGTTCTGGGCGGCGATCCCGCCCTGGCTGATCATCGGGGCGGTCGTCATACTCGCCCCGATCTTCATCTTCATGACTTTGGAGAACATCAACCGGCAGAAGGAACAGACGACGCGCCTCCTCGTGGAGAAGGGGGCGGCGCTGATCCGCTCCTTCGAGGCGGGCGCCCGGACGGGGATCGGACTGCGCTGGGGAGGCTTCCAGCTCCAGAAACTCCTGATGGAGACGGCCGAGCAGCCGGACATCGACTATCTGATCGTGACCGACACCCGCGGAACGATCCTCACCGACAGCGATCCCCTGAGGCTCGGCGCGATCTACGGCCAGGACCTCGATCTGGCGAAGATCGCCGGCTCCGAAAAGCTCGCCTGGCGGCAGGTCCCGAACAGCGAAGGGGCGGACAGCTTTGAGGTCTACCGCCGGTTCGCGCCGACGCGGGGTTCCCACCCGGGATTCCCCGATCCGTTCCCGGCGCGACCGCCGCGGGAGGCGCCCCCTCCCGGATCTCCCGTCTCGCCCCCTCCCGGACCTTCGGGCCCTCCCCCACCGGATCCGGCTGCGGCCGCGGAATCGGGTCCGCCCGGTCTCGTCATCTTCGTCGGCCTGGACATGGGGCCGATCGCCGCGGCGCACGAGGAGGACAAACGCCATACGATCTGGATGGCCGTCCTCTTTCTGCTCATCGGCTGCGCGGGGATCATCTCGCTGCTCCTCGCCCAGGGCTACCGGGCGGCGCGGAGCTCTCTTTCCCGGATCAAGGCCTTCTCCGACAGCCTCGTGGAGAACATGCCGATCGGCCTTATTGCCACCGACGACGGGGGGAGGCTGAGCGCCTTCAACCAGACGGCGGAGGCGATCCTCAAACGCACCGCCGCGGAAGTCCTCGGGAAGCCGGCGGAGGAGATCCTTCCGGGAAGCTGCCGGGAGCTGTTTCGGACGCTCGCCGCGGAGCGGCGGCTCATCGAACGGGAATTCGATTGCGCCGTGGAGGAGGGCCGGACGATCCCGCTTGAGATCATCGCAACGACGCTTTGCGAGGAGAACGGCGCCTTCGTCGGCCACATCCTCCTCTTTCGGGATATGACGGAGATCCGGCGCCTCGAGGAAGAGGTTGCCCGGAGCCGGCGCCTCGCCTCTCTGGGAAGCCTCGCCGCCGGCGTCGCCCACGAGATCCGCAATCCACTCAGTTCGATCAAGGGATTCGCCACCTGGTTCCGGGAACGCTACCGGGACAATCCCGAAGACCGGGAGACGGCCGAAGTGATGATCCGCGAGGTGGATCGGCTGAACCGCGTCATCACGCAACTTCTCGAATTCGCGCGACCGCTGACGATGCACCGCGTCCCAACCCCCCTCCAGACCGTGATCCGCCACGCCCTCAAAATGGT
>JAPLJX010000236.1 GCA_026388375.1 Deltaproteobacteria bacterium | reverse complement strand
TCAGACAGCCCGCCGCCTTGAGCATCCTTAGGAGCTCCCGGTCCGTCTGGCCGACCCGGACGGCGCAGTTGAACTGCACGCCCAGCGGATTCCGGGTCAGCATGGCGCAGAGTTCGGCGATCCGCGGCCGGTTGGCGGTAAAGAGATCGTCGTAGATGTTGAGGTGGCGGACCCCGAAGCGGGTCCGGAGGTGTTTCATGTGGTCGTAGATATAGGCCGGGGAGTTCCAGCGGTACCCGCGCTTGAAGACGGAGCGGTCGCAGTAGGAACACTGGTAGGTGCAGCCCCGGCTGGTGATCATCGTGGCGCCGGGAAACCGGATGTAACTGAACAGCGGCAGGTTGTATCCCCGCGGAAATCCGGCCAGCTTTTCGTAGGCGGGAAACGGCAGGTCGTCGAGGTCCGGAAGCGGCGCCCGCGGGGGGTTGACGACCACCTCGTCCCCGTCCTTCCAGATCAGGCCGTCGATCCGGCCCGGCTCTTCCCCCGCCGCAAGTTCGGTCAGGGTCCCCTCCCCTTCCCCCGGACAGAGATAATCGATATGGGGAAACCGCTCCAGCAGGCTCTTCCCCAGCGCGGAGATGTGGACGCCGCCGAAGACGGTGACGACGCCGGGCCGCGCCTCCTTTACGGCCGCCGCCATCTCCCAGGCGTCGAGAAAGCCCGACGTCGTCGCGGAGAACCCCACCAGTTCCGGGTCATGACCGAGAATGAGACGGACGTTTGCGCTGATCCCGGCGACCGCACGGGGGCCCAGGCAGTCGTGGACGAACACCTCATGGCCTGCACGTGTGAGACAGGCCGCGATGGAGAGCAGCCCCAGCGGGGCCATCCGGTTGGCCGTGGCGGTGATGTCCTTCAGGCCGGGGACCCAGTTCGACCCGGCGGGGTGGACCAGAACGATGCGCATGTGAAATCCTGCCTTCCTCGAGTCTTCTTATTGCTGCTGAAACTCGGTCGTTATCTCTTCCGTCGCCTCTCGGCAAGCAGCGTGACGATATTTTTCCTGTGGTTGAAGAAAATCAGCAGGACCGTCACGACCGTTCCGGCGATGGGGATTGCCTGTGCACCGCTGGACCACGCTGCCGCACCTCCAAGGACCAGGACCATGAAGAAGGAAGCCACAAATGGAATCCGCACGATGCCGTAAACGGCGACCCAGACGAGGCAAGACAGGACGGCCCCCCAGGGGGCGATCGGAATCATGAACCCCAGGAACGAGGCAACCCCCTTGCCGCCCTGAAACCGGTGAAAACAGGGAAAACGGTTCCCCGCGACGAGGGCCGTACCGACCCAGGGGACCAGAGGGGCGGGAAGGAGGTACAGGCCCAGCGCCGCCAGACCGACGGCCCGTCCAGTGTCGAGGAGCAGTACGACCGCCGCCCACCCGATGCCCGCCTGACGATAGACATTCGTCGTCCCCGCATTCCCGCTGAATTTCGTCCGCGGGTCTTCCTTGCCCAGCAGACCGAGGGTGATGATGGCAAAATTGATCGAACCGGCGAAATAGGCCAACAGGAGAATCAATGCCAGGCGCATCCTACAGCCCCTCCCTCACCCAGACAGGCGGGGTCCGCTTCCCCCCGAAGATGTCCCGCATCTTAAGCCCCCGGATCGTCTCGACCGGTCGCCTTTGCAGATCATGCAACCGAACGTCGAAGCACAGGATGGCGCCTTCATCCGGAAGGGGCGTGATGCGGCAGAAATAAGTCTCTCCGGCCCTTGTCGGGGAAAGGATCTCCCGCCGGTTGAACCCGACGGGAAAAACGACCCGGTTCCGGTATCGCTGCCCCCAGGCGCAGGCCGCATGCATGGCCGCATCCAAAGGAAAAGGGGAACCGAGGGGACCCGCGGCCTCGGGGAAATCACCCCCGGAGACGGTCGCCGAGACGCAGGTTTCCGTGAGGAAAACGTCCCCCCGCACATTCCGGTAGGCCGGCCCGAACGGGACCAACTCGTCGTAGAGGCGGTCGGCGGAAACCCGGAACATCGGCCCCACGTGAGGGACCGCATCACCGGGGTCCGATGGGGAAGCAGTCTCACACCATGCCTCACGCCCAGCCCCACACCCCGCAACCTCCCGGCCCGCCGGCACAAACCAGACGGAGAGGTGCTCCATCCGGCGGGTGAATTTTATCTGCCGGCCGGAGCGGAGTGTCGTCAGCCTGGAAAGGCAACGACCGTCGGCGTACCTCAGCTGCTCATGCACCGCAGGAATCTCTGTCGCACCGGGATCGATCGTCAGCGGATGGTGAAAAAAGGCCCGCTCCTGCCGGCAGGAATGTCCGTCCAGGTCATCCGGTCGCGACCGCGCGACGATCTGCAGCGCCTCTACCGCGGGCAGAACCACGCGATCGCCGATATAATGATCGCGCAGATAGGCCGGCACGGAAATCACCAGCGGAATGGCTATCGCTTCTGCGGGTTGGGAAAGGCTTTCCATAAATGCACGGTCTTGGGATCAACGGCCACCGGAATCCCTCGGGAGTTCAGCGCGCAATGCTGCGTGAATCCTCGGCAGACGTCGGCCCCCGTCTCCGCATGGGTAATGATGTAGTCGAACCGGAGTCTCACCCGTTCGAGCTCCCCCGGGCGGGTATGGATCCACATCGGATCGTCGTAATGCAGGGGCCCCTGGAAGCGGACGCCCATCTCGATGATCGGATAGACGTAGCCGTCGGCCTCGACCTCGCGATAAGGATAGGCGGCGTCGCGCATCAGGGAGGCCCGTCCCAGTTCGAAATACCTCAGGTAATTGGCATGATATACAACGGTGGAGCGGTCCGTATCGGCATAGAGCGTCCGGTTGCCGCAGCGATGCCAGACGAGCCCCGTCGCCGCATCACGGACATAACGCCCGTCATCGCCATACGCCTCCGTCTGGAATGGTTTCGTTTTCATCTCAAGCCCCCCGAAAGACGATGCAGCAGTTCGTCCCCCCGAAGCCGAAGGCGTTGGAGATGGCCAGCTCATGACGTTGCCGGCGGGCCGTATCGGGCACGCAATCGATGCCGTCGAAACGGGGATCGGGCCGGTGGTTGATCGTCGGCAGAATGATTCCCTGCCGCATCCCTTCAATGGTCAGGGCCCCCTCGATGGCCGCCGCCGCGCCCAAGGTATGGCCGATCTGGGATTTGTTAGAGGAGAGCGGGATCTTCGCCAGCTGCGGTCCGAAGACGGCCCGGAGGCAGTCGATCTCGGCCAGATCGCCCTTCTGCGTGGAGGTGCCATGGGTGTTGATATATCCTATGTCCGCAGGTTTGAGCCCCGCGTCGGCGATCGCCTCCCGGATCGCCCGGATGATCGTTTCGCGGTTCGGGCTGGTGAAGTGATAGGCGTCGGATGTCCAGCCGACACCCATGACCTCGGCCCGCGCCGTCAGCCCGTGTCGGGCGAGCATCTCCTCAGCCGCGAGCACGATGACGCCCGCCCCCTCGGAGAGAACAAAGCCGCGCCGGTCGACGCTGAACGGGCGGGAGGCCTGCGCGGGGTCTGTAAAGGCGCGATCCCCGGGAAGGACCTTGACGGTCGCGTTCATGTTGTTGAAGCCGTGGATGATCTCCGGCAGGATCGGGGTATCCACCCCCCCGGCTAGGACGAAATCGCAGTCCCCGTCCCGGATCATCCGGGCCCCGATGCCGATGGCGTGGTTGCCGGAGGCGCAGGCCCCCTGGGGGGAAAAGACCGGTCCGGTGAAACCGAGGAGGATCCCCGCCTTTCCCGCGGGGAGATTAGCGCAAAGGTTCGGCAGCAGATAGGGGCTGATCTTGAGGGGACCCTTTTCCTGAAAATTCACCATCGCCGTCCGGAAGGCGTCGACCCCGTTGATGGCCGAACCGATCAGACAGGCGGTCCGGGGGGCGGTTTCGTCATTCATCGGCAGGCCGGCATGGGCCAGCGCCTCACGGCAGACCGCCATGGTCAGGATTACAAAACCGGCGTTCCAGTTGTACGCCTCCTTCTCATCGACGAAATCATTCGTCCGGGGATTCCAGTCCGGGATCTCCCCGACCACGTCGCAGACGGACTCGACCTTACAGCGGGTGACCTTCCGAAAGCCTGCATCGCCGCGGACGGCCCGTTCCCATGTTTCGGCAAAGGTCCGACCCAACGGGGTGGCCACCCCGTAACCGATCACAAAGACCTTTCTGTTCTGTGGCGCTTTCATGCGGGATTCATATCAGTTAACGCGGCGAAACACAAGACACGCATTGCACCCCCCGAATCCGAACGCGTTCTTCAGCACAAACTCCTGATCCAGCGCTCGGGCGCCCTCCGTCACGCAATCCAGCACAATCTCCGGGTCCGGCCGGTGGTTGATCGTGGGCAGGATCACCCCCCGGCGCATCCCCTCCATCGCCAGGATGGATTCGACGGCGCTGGAGGCCCCCATCGCGTGGCCAAGCTGCGACTTGCCGGCCAAAACGGGAGGAACCCCGCCGGCGAACACCTCCCTGAGGACGTCCGCCTCCACCCGATCCCCGATCTTCGTCGAGGCAGCGTGGGCGTTGACCGCATCAATGTCGACGGGGTCGATGCCTGCATGGTGGATGGCTTCCTCAATGCAGCGCCGAACCGTCACCGGGTTGGGGGCCACGACGTGATGGGCATCAGCGGTCATGCCCCAACCGGCCAGCTCGATCCCATAGGCCAGGCCGTGGGCCGCAGCGAACTCCCGCGAAGCGATGACGATGCAACCAGCCCCCTCGGAAATGACGAAGCCGCGGCGGGAGAGGGAAAAAGGGCAACTCGCGGCCTGAGGCCGCAGCGGTTCCTCCCCTTCTCTGGGTCGGTACGCCCCGTTCATTGTCGCAAATCCCGCCACGATCGGCTCCACCAGCGGAAAGTCCACGGCCCCGCAGATGGCCACATCGGCCATTCCCTGGGCGATGAACATCGCCCCCAGGATCAGCGAACTGCTCCCCGTGGCGCAGGCGGTGACAATCGAGGAGATGGGTCCGGTCGCCCCGGTCGCGATGGCGACCTTGCCGCCCACCATGTTGATGCAGGAATTGGGATTCATGAAGGGCTGGGGAAGTTTTCCCGTGGCCACCAGCGTCCGATCCGCGTCGATCAGCGCATCCAGCCCGCCGATCGCGGAGCTGAATGTGACGGCCACCCGGGGGGCCGTTTCCGGCGTGATGTCGATCCCGGCCCGCGCAAGGGCGCGCATGACCACGAGCAGGGCGTATTTGAAGACGGGAGAGGTCCAGTGGGCCATCTCGCGGGGCCGGAGGAACGGATAGGGGCCGATGTCGATCTCTGCAACCTGGCCGGCAATCCGGACCGGAAATCCGTCCCGCAGCGGGAAGCGGGTCAGCCGGGATATGCCGCTCTCCCCCGCCGCGGCCCGGTGCCACTGCTTCTCCAGTTCCGTCCCCAGCGGCGACACGAAGTCATATCCAAGAATTACGGGCCTGGTCCTGTTCATGCTTGATGACCTCGGAAAAAGACGAAGGTGCATATCTCCTTTGTTTACCAGGGAATGAACCGGTAGAGTTTGGCGAACATCTCGTACACCTCGATCCAGTTCTGGAGATCCTTCGCCGACCGCAGATGGGCCCTTTTGTTCACCATCACCCAGCTCATGTGTGCCGCGCCGTCCTTGCAGGTCGTGCAGTCGCGCGTGGCGGAGGTGCAGCAGCGATGCATCGTCTTGAGGTCGGCCGCCCAGCGGATGAACCGGATGAGACGCTTCGGGCGGGGATTGCGATCATCCAACGGTTCCGTAACGGAGGGACACTCATTCCACGCGAAGGGTCTTCCGAGCATCCGGCCTGTCGTGATGGTCTCGTGGTAATACCGACAGGAGATGACGGTCCCGGGGTAGCTCTCAAGCATGGCGTCCATCTCGACGCGGATATCCGCGAGCTGGGATGGCGTCCAGGAAAACCCGTCCACGCCCTCATCGTTGGACAGGAGCTGCATATGGACCTTGAGCCCGGCATCGGCGATCTTCCGGATTACGCGCTCCGTCCGTCCGAGCTGCCGCGGGGTGATGGTGTAAAGATAATAGGTATCGGGATCGCCAGCGTAATTCCGGCTGGAGACGGCAAAGGCGTCCTTCCCCCGGAGAAGCCTTTCGTCCGCTTCATCGCCCCACAGGGAGATCCCCACCATC
>JAPLJX010000093.1:3465-4415 GCA_026388375.1 Deltaproteobacteria bacterium | reverse complement strand
CACCGCAGCCTGGACATCAAGGCGCGCGACCTCGGCCTTGCGGCCCACCCCGCGGCCAATGTCCACATCCTCCCGATCGAGGCGGGCTTCGTCGGGGCAGACAACGTGGGGGTCCTGATCGCGGAGGAGCCCTACCGCCGGGACGAGATGGTCCTCATCATCGATGTGGGCACGAACGGGGAGATGATTCTGGGAAACCGGGAGAAACTCCTCTCCGCCTCCTGCGCAACCGGACCCGCCCTGGAGGGGGCGCATATCCGCTTCGGCATGAGGGCGGCGCCCGGGGCAATTGAGCGGATTCGGATCGACCCGGAAACGCTGGAGGTCTCTTTCAAAATCATCGGTGAGGAACGCTGGCGGCCGGAGGTCCGGCTCACCGGCGCCAAGGGGATCTGCGGCTCCGGGATCATCGACGGGGTGGCCGAACTCTACAGGGCTGGGATCATCGATCGAAGCGGCCGCTTCCGGACGGACCTCGCAACGCCGCGGCTCCGCTTGACCGACGGGAAGCCGGAGTTCGTCATCGCCTGGCCGGAAGAGACCTCTCTGGAGGGGGCGATCACGATCAGCCAAAAGGATGTCCGGAGCGTCCAACTCGCCAAAGGCGCTCTGTATGCAGGCGCGAAACTGATGATGAAAAAATTGAGGATCGCGAAGGTGGACCGGGTAATCCTTGCCGGCGCCTTCGGGAGCTATATCGACAAGACGGAGGCGATGATCCTCGGGATGTTTCCCGACTGCGACCTCGATTATGTCTCATCGGTCGGGAATGCAGCGGGCGACGGGGCGAGGATCGCCCTGCTGAACCGCGACAAGCGCCTGGAGGCCGAAGAGATGGCCCGGCGGGTCGAATACCTCGAACTGACCCTGGCCAAGGAGTTCCAGGAGGAGTTCGTGGCCGCTATGTTCATCCCCCACATGTCGGACGCCTTCCCCCATCTGCCGCCCTT
>JAPLJX010000093.1:0-3450 GCA_026388375.1 Deltaproteobacteria bacterium | reverse complement strand
ATAGACCATCTCCTGGGTGAATGTCTCTCCACACCGGAGGCGCAGGAATTTTTCCTCCGCGTAGGGACCATAGAGCAATTCGCGGAAATATTCCAGGCTGCCCGGGATCTCCTCATAACTGTTTCTTCAGGACGGCGGCGTTCTCCATCGCCCGTTCGCGAATCGGCGCCATCTTCTCCACCCCCGTATCGATCAGAGCGATATGGGTGTAGTGCTTCAGATCCTCCTCAATGACCCACTGCGCCGTCTCACGGCCGTACCGGGGGACATACTCCTCCAATATCCCCAGAGGGTCTTTCTTTTCCGCAACCCAGCCCGGCGTCAGGTAGTATGTCCCCGGCTTTTCTCGGAATACCTCCTGATAGCGGGAAGGCGAGCCGCGAAACAGGGCGATGCAGTCGTGGCAACGGGGGATGAGAAGCCCCTGCTGACGCATCGTGACGCCGACCACGCCTGTGCCGCAGCGTTGATGATCCGCGGGATATGCTTTTTTTGTCCTTCATGGATTGATCCTCTGCGACGTCGCGACCTTACCATACTGCGCTTCCTCAAATCAAGAATTACGGGATGCCCCCAATAAAAACCTAAAAAATAACTTGACAACTTAGTAGAATAATCCTACTTATCCCAACGTCTCATGCTCCTGCTCGGTAAAGCAAACGAAAACAGCAACCATCCCGGCAGAAGTCTTCTTTCACAAGACAAACACACGAAAATCCGGAGGGCGATCCGTCGAACCATTCGATCGAATGGATTGGGTTCGTGTTTCGTTCTCCGGCAAGGCAGCAGGAGAAATCCAGCAGAAAAATTCTTGGAGGAGGAGTCTATGAAAAAAAGATGGTTTGTGATCGTTTGTGCTGTTTCGGTTTTGCTCTGGGTGGCCGCGCCGGCTGCGGCCGCAGAGGGTCCCATCAAATGGAAAGCCCAGACCCTTTGGAATCCCCAGGAAACCCCCCAGAGAACCTTTGAAGACTTCTGCAAGAAAGTCAAGGTCATGACCAACGGCCGGTTGGAGATCGAACCCTATCCGGCTGGCGCCATCGTCCCGACCAATGAAACCCTCACCGCCGTGCAGAACAACGTTCTCCAGGCCATCCATGTCTGGCCGGGATACGCCAGCGGCAAGAACCCCGCCTTTGCCGCCCTGACCGACCTGATCTTCGCCTATGAACATCCCTGGGAACTGGACACCTTCATGCACTACCGCGGTGGGCTGGACATGCTGCGCGATCTCTACAAACCATTCAACGCCTACACCGTAGGCGTGATGTTCTGGGGCGTCGAGTCCTGGCCGTCCAAGAAACCCATCGCCAAAATGGCCGATTTCAAAGGCCTCAAGATCCGCGAGCCACAGGGCATGGAGGCTGAATTCATGGCCAAAGCCGGCGCCTCCGTGGTCGTCATGCCGGGTACGGAAATCTTCTCCGCATTGGACAAGGGCGTGATCCATGCTACCAACTGGGCCACCGCCTCCATCAACGACAAAACCGGATTTCATCAAATCGCCCCCTTCTTCACCTACCCCGGTTTCCACTCCATGCCCATCGGCGACTTCACGGTCAACAAGGGCGAATGGGACAAGCTTCCCCCCGACATCAAGCAGATCCTCGTGACGGCAACACGTGAGTGGTGCTGGGATTCCGTCGAAAGGATCGCGATCGAAGACCTGAAGCTGGTGAGTGAAGCCAAGTCCAAGAAACTGACGCCTGTGACCTGGAGTACGGAAGAGAAAGCCAAGGCCCGTAAGATTGCCCAGGGAATCTGGCAGGAATGGAAGAAGAAAAACGAGCAGACCAAGCAGGTGATCGAGGCCCAGGAGGCCTGGCTCAAGGAATTGGGCCGCATCAAATAACGGTTGAACCTGATTTCATCCCGGGAGGAAGGGAATTCTGTTCTCTTCCTCCCCTTTTCGTACGATCCGGAGGGTTGTTTTGAAAACGGCGCTTTCTTTCATCGATGCCTTAAGCACAAAGACCGGCAAAGCGGTTAGCATCCTCTCCTTATTGATTGCCTTCAGTATCGGTTATGAAGTCATGATGCGCGACTTTCTGACCCGTCCCACCCTCTGGGTGTCGGAGGCGACGATCTTCGGCTGCTCCCTTCTCTACCTTCTGGGAGGGCCATGGACCATGCTGACCGACAACCATGTGCGCGTGGATGTCCTCTATGTCCGATTCAAGCCCCGTGTCCGGGCCTTGGTCGACTGTCTGACCTATTTCGCCTTTTCCCTCTATATCGTGGTGATGGCGATAGCCACCTTCCGCTATGCGGCGCAGTCCATCGGCCTGCGGGAGACGACCCAGTCGCCCTGGAATCCGCCCATTTATCCGTTCAAGGCGGCGATGTTCATCGCCCTGGCGCTCATTTTTCTCCAGGGCACGGCCAAATTCATCCGGGATCTCCATTTCGTCGTCAAGGGGAGGCCTTTATGAGCATTGAATGGATCAGTATTCTGATTGTCGTCGGCATGCTGCTGATGATGGTCCTGGGGTTACCCCTGGCCTGGTCCATCGGTTCGGTGGCCGTGGTCTTGATCCTAACCAAGTTCGACTTGAACGTCATGGTCATGCTCGTTTCCCGGGTTTTCGACATGAGCATGAATTACACCCTCATGTCCGTGCCCCTCTTCGTGCTGATGGCCGGCATCCTCCAGCGCTCAGGCGTGGCGGAGCATCTCTTCCGCGCCGTTCATGTCTGGACGGGGAGGCTCCGGGGAGGGCTGGCCGTGGGCACGATTATCGCCAACGCCATCATGGCCACGATGGTCGGCGTCATCGGGGCCGAAATCGTCACTTTCGGACTGCTCGCCCTGCCGGAGATGCTGGCCAAGAAGTATAACTACAAACTCGCGATAGGAAGCGTGGCCGCAGGGGGCGGTCTCGCCACCCTGATCCCGCCCAGCGTGGTCTTCATCGTCTACGGGATGACCGCGGGATGTTCGGTCGGCGAGCTCTTCCTGGCGGGCATCCTTCCGGGCATCGGACTGGGGCTCCTCTTCATCCTCTACGTCATCGTCCACTGCTGGCGGCACCCGGACTCGGCGCCGGTAACGGCGGCGGATGAAAAGGCGCTGACCCTCCGCGAAAAGCTGGCGACGCTCAAGGGGCTGGTGCTCCCGGTCCTCATCGCCGGCGGCGTCCTGGGCTCCATCTACGCCGGGATCGCGACGCCCTCCGTGGCGGCCGGCGTCGGCGTGATTTTCGCCATCGTCGCCGCCGTGATGAACCGCCGCTTCAGTATCGCGACGATGCGGGAAAGCCTCTTTGAAACGCTCAAAATCAGCAGCATGCTGGCCTGGCTTTTTTTCGGGGCGCAAACCATCATCGGCGCCTATACGCTGGCCGGTGGCACTACCTTCGTCACCAACGCCCTCAAGGCGATGGACCTCGGACCCTGGGGCACCATAATCTTCATGGAGCTCATCTGGATCTTTCTGGGCTGTTTTCTGGA
>JAPLJX010000219.1 GCA_026388375.1 Deltaproteobacteria bacterium | reverse complement strand
CGGGAAAACGATCAAGACCGTTCTGTGAAAGTTATCAACATGTAGTGCCTAAACGCGTGGTCTGCGCCTTGCAACAGCACGACTATACACATGTATTTTTTTAAGACCATGAACTTGGGCTAAGGGGTTTAAAATCCTTGATCTTGTCGAGGGCATATCGTTTAAACTTCTGATCGCGGAGATCCTTCCCGACAAGATACCAGAATCCGTCAAAGAAACAGACCCTGTAAGGCTCAATATTCACTTGATAGGGAGAAAAGACCTCGTATTCAAACGTCCCCTGCCGCTTTTCACGAATGGCTTTAACGATCCGATTGAACTGGCGCTTGTCCAAAATCACGGACTCATCGATCTTGATGAAAACCGGGGAGGTCGTCACATCCTCGTACAGCTTGTTAAAGATATCATCCGCCGCCTGCTGGAACGGCTCGCCAAGCTGCCCGACCAGGTTCTTGATAGCAATAACCAAGGCCAGTTCTGTCTGATCAAAAACCTCAAAATTCTTCAAAAGGGTCTTGTCGATCTGGTAATTGCCGCGGGAGAATTCACTCAACGGAAAATCCGCTTCCTTGAGCAGGAGCAGATCCCGCTGGATCGTCCGTGGCGTCGTCTGAAAATACTCGCTCAGCCAAG
The DNA here is from genome assembly GCA_026388375.1 of Deltaproteobacteria bacterium. Taxonomy (GTDB): domain Bacteria; phylum Desulfobacterota; class Syntrophia; order Syntrophales; family UBA5619; genus UBA5619. Next base: position 3,296 of record JAPLJX010000219.1, on the reverse strand, counting down.
TCGTGGAAACCTTCTCCCTCTCCATGAAGATTTTGAGGATCTGACCGAGGCGAATGAGGCGCTTCCGGGGGTTATCTGTAGCGATCATCGTTGATTCTCCTTTGCTCATGGTCTTACATATTCGGGTTTCTGTTACAAAGCAACGGCAAAGCGACAATAGCATGTCTCAAAAAATAATGCGACACACGGTTGTCGTTCTGCCATTGATGAAACCCATCAGCCATGTTTATTACTCCCCAACAGTTGGATCATTCTTCGTAAATTTCAGTGCAAAGGGAGTAACTTATGATAAAAGAAGACCTCATTACGGCGATAGATAAGGCAAAGACCACTTTCAAAACGATGATGGATAATGAACCGGGGTTGAAGGAATTAAAGGGATATTTGGTTCTCTCATCACCCCATGGCCAGTTTCAAATTACAGACGATCCTTTAGAAATATTACATATATTGAAAGAATTTCCGGCCATGATATCTGAGTCGGAATTCAGAGACAAAGGAATCGAGCTGATTGAAACCATTCAAGGGTTTGAAGTAGAGTTAAAAAATGCTGCCCGGGGGAATACTAAAGCAGAGATTCAGAAGAAAATTGAAAACGCGTCACACCTCTTGAATGCCAATCTTAAGAAAATCGAATTTAAAGGAGAAACCTTTGTTGAAATCAGATTCAAAAGGCCAATAGTGGATCTTATATTCAAAATGCAAAAAGATCCGCTTGTCTCGCAAGTACATACCCCACAGAGCCAAGCGTCAATACGCATCGTGCTTGGTACGCTGATAGAGTTGGCGCAGAGAGTGGAAAATTTGGGAGTCAGCAAAGATAAAAGCAAACAATTGTAGCAGTGAGAGACGAATTGAAAAGACATCTAAGCCATCTGTTTTATTATATATATTCGCTTTTATTAAGGTTTGTGTGTGCTCCTGTGTAACCGTTTGTAACCCTTTTACCATGATTTCAAAATAAAGGACACTCAAAGGGACACCAAAACAAATTTTTGCTTGACATTAATAAACAAATAGTTTACTATCTTAATTATGATTCGATCTTTTCGGTGCAGCGAAACAGAGAGGATTTTTCGCCGTGATTTTTCTCGTAAATTTCCTGGCGATATTCAAGAGCGTGCATTCATGAAACTGAACGCCATTGATGCAGCTATTGAGATTCAGGATTTACGGTTTCCGCCCTCAAATCGGCTGGAAGCTTTAAAAGGGAATCGTAAAGGACAATGGAGCATCCGCATTAACAATCAATGGCGAATCTGTTTTAAATGGTTAGACGGACATGCAGAAGATGTAGCAATAGAGGATTATCATTAGTGGAGGTGTGATGTGGTCAAAAAACGTATTCCACCGGTGCATCCCGGTGCATATCTAAAAGAGTTACTGGATGAGCTGGCGTTGTCGCAATATCGCCTTGCGAAAGATATTGGTGTTCCCGCCATGCGTATCAATTACGTCGTGAACGGGAAACGACCGGTAACCGCCGAGCTTGCTCTTCGTTTGGGCCGATATTTTGGGCAGAATCCGCGTTACTGGCTGAACATTCAAAGCCGATATGACATGGATATGGTGGAGGATACCATGTCAGACCAAGTAGCACGGCAAGTTCGACCACTTGCGGTTGCTGTATCATAACCTCCTGAAAGAAGTAGGCCGACATTTTTCTTTTCATTGTCGATTTAAAAAGATGATCATGATAGTTTGAGCCAAAATATGAAAAGTAGTTCGGAGGAGGAGGAGGAAGACAGTGCGCAACGGCCATGATCGTGAAACGGTGAGGATCTCCGATTCCAGAGGCAAGCTCATGAATCACACAATCCAAGCCGGGCGAGTCCGGTACATCAAGCTCGGACGAGAAGGCCGCTGGGAGAAGGAATGTGCTGAGAAAGGTATCATACGTTTCGGATACGGCTCCGCCACTGCTGAGAGATTTTCTTTGTGTCGTGAGCACCGGTGGGGAGATCTTACGAAATCCTTCATAGCGGAAGGCAAGGACAAAGGAACGGCAAAGCGCTTCACAAACGAAACGCGGCTGTTCTTCGAGGATGACGGCTCGATTCTCTGGATTACATTTATGGGCGAGCGATTGTGTTGGGGATTCCTAAAACCCGATCCGGCCGAACGGCACGAAAGCGGCGATGGTGTGTTTCGCGGATTGAAGGACGGCTGGCAATGGGCTGACTTGAAGGGTGAACAATTAACTAAGGATCGGCTTTCAGGAGCCCTAACCAAGCTGGCGGCGTATCGAGGAACTTCCTGCAATGTAGACGTAGAGAAGTATGTGGTCCGGCGCATCAATGGTCAAAAGACGATGGAAGTTGAGCGGGCCATCGCCGCCTTGGAGGAAATGAAGGCGTCAGTACTTGGAATGATAAGGCTGCTCGGGCCGAAGGACTTCGAGACCTTGGTCGATCTTGTTTTCTCCATCAGCGGATGGCGTCGTCTAGGAGATGTCGGGAAAGCCCAAAAGACGCTCGACCTGGATCTCGTGTTACCAAGCACCGGAGAACGGGCGTTCGTGCAAATCAAATCAGAAACCAATTCGGGTAAACTCGCAGACTACGTGGTTAAGTTTAACGAGCTCGACTTTTACAACCGGATGTTCTTCGTCTACCATTCCGGGAAGGCCGAGACTGACGACGATCGGGTTATCGTTATCGGACCTGAAAAACTCGCGGAGATGGCCGTGGACGCGGGCTTGGCAACTTGGCTTATCCAAAAGGTTTCATAGCCGCATGGATAGCGACCTGCCGAACAAGGCGCTGCACCTGACCACAGTGGCAGGTGGTGTTTTCAGAGTTCCAAGTCTCACCGACCGCCGCGGCAGGTGAACTTGGTTGTTAACAATTCCTTTCGTAAATCTGCAAGATGTTTTATTGATCAACTTTACTGCTTTGTGAAGTCAATGTAATCACTATTGAAGAGTGGAGTTTGATCTCCCTCTATACCCTCGCACCAGAGCCGGTTTTTAGCCTACCCTCCCCCCGTCGCCTGTTTCACCTTGCGGCGTAGCGCGAGCGGAGACGCGGTCCTGTCTGAAAAGGGAGCGGAGCGCAGCAGCGCGTAGGCGAACGGCAACGGGGGCGGGGCGGAGCTGTTGGTGTGCTGCCTGCGGTCTTTTCTTGCAGGCCGCATGACAATAGCGAGCACGCGACGCGCTGCCCGTGCCTGCGCTCGCTTCGAGCGCCCGGGTTGGCGCGGACAGAAGCTCCTTTTAGCATCCCCCGAACTGCATGAGCGGAGCGCCGGAGGGACGACAATTTTAAGCGTAGCGAATTCAGGGAGGGGTTGCCCCT
>JAPLJX010000448.1 GCA_026388375.1 Deltaproteobacteria bacterium | reverse complement strand
TTCCAGGCGCGCTCCATTCAGGAGAGGCTCATCGACGAGGTCAAGCGCAAGGCAAAGGCCGTCGCCGAGAGCATGGAACTTTCCGCCGGGCAGATCCTGGCAACGAAAGATTTCCGAAAGGCTCAGCGGCTGATCGAGAAATTCGAGACACGGGAACGGCTGCAGGGGTGCGTCCTCTATGACCGCGAAGGAAAGCTCTTTGTCATCACAAAGCGATTCTCGGAATGGAAGGATCATCAAAAACCCTATCTCGGGGAGGTCATCACGCAGAAGACCCCCCACGGCGAGCTGGCGAAATTCGGGGATTATTCCGTCTACAGTTATGTCCATCCGGTCCTCGACGACGACGGCCAAATCCTCGGCCTCGTGGAGGTCATCTATGACACCTCGTATATATTTACGAGATTGACAGAGCTCTGGAAACGGATCAGCATTACCCTGATCGCCCTCGTCATCTCCATTCTGCTCGTATCCCTGCTGACGCTTCACCAGCTTTTCGTGATGCCGGTCCGGCGTCTGACGGAATGGTTTACGCACTTTCAGCGGGGGAACACCGACGCAAAGCCCCCGATCCGCGATACCGGGGAACTGGGCAAGCTCGCCGAGGAGGTGGAACAGGTGGCCCTGAACCTGCGGGTCGCCCGCAGATCCATGATCGAAGAGGCCCAAGTGCGTGTCGAGAAGGATGATCTTTGGACGGAGAAGCGTCTTCGGGATCTGGTCGTTGCAAAACTCGGCGAGAATTCGCTCTTCGTCGTGTCCAATCGGGAACCCTACATTCATGTTTTCGATGCGGAACGGAACGAGACCAAGATGATGTTTCCGGCAAGCGGGGTGGTGACGGCGATCGATCCCATCATGCGGGCCTGTGGAGGGACCTGGTTGGCGCACGGCAGCGGAAACGCCGATACAAGGTTCGTCAACTCCCGGAACAAGCTCGGGGTCCCGCCCGGGGATGAACGGTACATCCTCAAGAGGGTCTGGCTAACCAAGGAGGAAGAGGAAGGGTATTACTACGGATTTGCCAACGAGGGATTGTGGCCCCTGTGTCATGTCACCCACACACGGCCGATCTTCCGGGAGGTTGACTGGCAGATCTACCGGAAGGTCAATGAAAAGTTCGCCGACGCTCTTCTCGAAGAACTCCCGGCGGACAACCCTTTCGTCTTCATCCAGGATTATCACTTCACGCTGCTGCCGCTGATGATCAAGCGAAAACGTCCGGATGCGACCATCGCCCTATTCTGGCACATCCCCTGGCCCAATCCGGAGGTCTTTTCGATCTGTCCCTATCAGGAGGAAATTCTGGATGGGATGCTGGGCTGCGATCTGATCGGGTTTCACGTCCAGAACCACTGCAACAACTTTCTGGACACGGCCAACCGCCTAATGGAATCCCGGGTCGATACGGAAAAATTCAGTGTCGTGAGGAGCGGCAGGGAGACCCTTGTCCGGGCCTTTCCCATCAGCGTAGACGGAAGCGTCTTCGGGACGTCGACGGAGAGCGTCCTGAAGCAGAAGGAGAAGATCCGCGAGGAATTGAAACTGGACGGCAAGATCGTGGCCGTCAGCGTGGAGAGAATCGATTACACGAAAGGGATCGTCGAAAGGATCCTGGCGATCGACCGGTTCCTGGAGAAGTATCCGGAGTACAGGAAACGGTTCGTCTTCATCCAGATCGCGGCGCCCAGCCGTACGCACATCAAGCGCTATCACGATCTCATCGGGGAGATCGATGAACTGGTCGAACGAAAGAACTGGAAATATTCCGAGGGTGACTGGAGCCCCATCATCTACCTCAAGCGGCAATTCACCCATGAGGAGATCAGCCCCTACTACCAACTGGCCGATCTGTGCTCTGTGCATCGTCAGCTCGCTCCACGACGGAATGAACCTGGTAGCGAAGGAGTTCATCGCCGCCAAGCATGATCTGTCGGGGATCCTCCTGCTGAGCCGCTTCACGGGGGCATCCCGGGAATTGACCGACGCCGTCCCGATCAATCCCTACGCGATCGAGGAGTTCGCCGAGAGCATCCGGGGGGCGATCGAAATGCCGGCAGAAGAAAAGCGGCGCCGGATGGCGCGGATGCGGGAGATCGTCAGCAAGAACAACGTCTATTTTTGGGCTGCGAACATCATCACCGAACTGACGGCGGTGCAAAACTCGCAGCCCCTGCAAAAGGAGTAAGGCGGGCAGTATGAAGCAGACCGTCGGGAGCGGATAGCCTGGAGCGGATAACGGATGCCCGCTCGGGAGATGCAATCTCCCCGGCCGTCGGGGCAGTAGACTGTACGCAGGAAACGGGGAATGAGTGGCGGTTAAGCACTTACTGGAATCCTGGGACGAGCTGAAGGGGGATCTGGCGGAGCGATTCCTCTACCTGTTTCTCGATTTTGACGGCACCTTATCGCCCATTTTTCGTGATCCCGGGCGGGCCCTCCTTTCGCTCCGCATGAGAAGGAGGCTGGAGAAGTTGTTGAGGACCGGCCGGTGCAGGATCGCAGTGATCAGCGGCCGGTCCCTGGAGGATATCCGCAATCGGGTCGGGATCGCCGGAATCTTTTACGGGGGGAATCACGGCCTGGAAGTGGAGGGACCGGGAATGACATTCAGGTATCCCGTCCCCGAGAAAACGAGGTGCGCCCTCGACGAGCTGCGCGGGCAGTTGGGAAAGGCCCTCCTTCTCGTCCCGGGGGCATTCGTGGAGGACAAAGGCTTAACACTGACTGTTCATCTCAGGAGGGTGAAGCGCGGTGCCCTTCCCTCCGCGATGCAGGCCGTTTTGGAGACTGCCCGGCCTTACCGGCTGCGGGGGGAGATTGTCCTACGTTCGGGGAAGGAGGTCTGCGAAATCAGGCCTTCCGTCGCATGGGATAAAGGGAAAACCGTCCTTTGGCTCCTGGAAAAGGTCGAAGGCACTGTCGGAGAGGCGCCATGGCCGGTCTGCCTGGGCGATGACCGGACGGACGAGGACGCTTTTAGGGAAATCCGGGAGCGGGGAGTGACGGTATTCGTGGGGGCGCCGCGGGAAACCGAAGCCATGTACTATCTCGGTAGCATAGGGGAGGTGGCGGAATTTCTCGGGAGGCTCGCAAGGATCAGAAAGGGGTAACCACATGGCGGAATTGGCAAAAGCAGCGGAACCATTCCGGTTCTACACACGTCTGCATTTGACGGAACTGACCGGCCTGAGGGCCGCCAATCTGGTCCAACTGGTGCGGCTTTTGAAATCCGTGCCGGGCGGCAGCATCTATTACCATACCCATCGCTTCCTGCAGCAGCATCAGTACCTCTCCCCCGAACCGCCGAACGACTTTGCCTACTGGGTCCGGGAGATCCTCGGCGAGGAAGAGCTGGGGGAACGTTTGGCCAGTATCGATATCATCCAGTACTCGACCATCCGCAGCCTCCGGGAAAGGATCATCGAGACCATCGAGGAGTACCTGGACGAGCACCCCGAGGCGAAGATGCGGTTTACGCGGGAGGGAGGGGAGCTCCACTTCAAAAAGTCGGTCAGCTTCATCCTGCCCACCGACCATATCAGCTACAACCTGCGAGAATTCGTCGAGATCCTGAAACGGATCACCATCGATTCCATCTATTTTCACATCTTCGAGGCGAGGCTCAGGCTGGAAAAAAAGACGAATGACTTCTCGAACTGGATCGAAAATGCCGTTGGAAACAGGGAACTGGCGCTCAGCATCGCCCACCTCGATCCCTATGTTTACACTCTGGAAGATTTAAGGCGTACCATTACCGATTTGATCGAAAGGGAGATACGGTAGCTATGGCAAAGATCGATGACTATATCCCGATCATCGGGGAATCCGTCGTGGAGGACCTGAAACTCGTCGCCTTGCATCTGAGGGGAAAGCGGATACTGAATATCAACTCCACGGCCGTCGGCGGCGGCGTGGCGGAGATTCTCAACCGGATGGTTCCCCTGCTCAGGGAGTTGGGATTGGACGTTCGCTGGGACGTGATCAAAGGGGGAGACGAGTTCTTCGAGGTCACAAAGAAATTCCACAACGCCCTGCACGGCGGGCGGGTCGATATCGGCGAGAAGGATTTCGAGATATTCATGGAGACGAGCCGGAAAAACCTGGAGGAGATGGATACCTCCGGCGATATCGTCTTCATCCACGACCCCCAGCCGATTGTCCTGGTGCAGAAAAGAACGAACAATAAATGGATCTGGCGCTGCCATATCGATCTGTCCGACCCCAAACAGAAGGTCTGGAGATTTCTGAAGGAGTTCGTCGTGCAGTACGATGCGGCCGTATTTTCAGCGCCGGCCTTCTCCCGGAAACTGCCGATCCGGCAATTCCTCATCGCCCCGTCCATCGATCCTCTGAGCGACAAGAACCGGGAACTGCCGCAAGAGGTCATCGACGGGGTCCTCAACAAGTACGGCATCCCGAAGGATAAGCCAATCATCACCCAGATCTCGCGTTTCGATCGGTTGAAAGACCCCCTGGGTGTCATCGCGACCTACCGGCTGGTGAAAAAACACATCGACTGCCGTCTTTTACTGGCCGGCGGAACGGCAACGGATGATCCGGAAGGGCAGAAGGTCTTCGAGGAGGTGATGGAATCCGCCAACGGGGATCCCGATATCCATATCCTGTCGATGTCCCAGAACGATCTAGAGATCAATGCCCTGCAGCGGGCATCGACGGTGATCATTCAGAAATCGCTGAAGGAGGGATTTGGGCTGACTGTTTCGGA
>JAPLJX010000350.1 GCA_026388375.1 Deltaproteobacteria bacterium | reverse complement strand
CCCCGTTGAGGTCATTGAGCACCAGGTTTGTGACCGGTAATCGCGCATAACGGGAAAATTCGTTCACGAGGTTCTTCAGGACCTCAACCTGGTCGATGATCGTCTTGGTGCATTCCTGAAAAACGCCGCCATCCTCGCCCAATCGGTCCCCGTATTTTTTCTGGAGGCGCTGCGCGGAGAGTTGAACCGGTGTCAAGGGGTTCTTAATCTCATGGGCCATCCGCCTTGCCACCTCGCGCCAGGCAGCCGCCCGCTCCGCCCGCTGCAGCTGGGTCAGATCCTCGAAGACCACCGCCATGCCCATCTCCTTCCCCTCGTCATCGTGGATTGCGGTAATGGTCATGAGGATCGTCATCGCCCGATCCCGCAAGGTGACATCGATCTGCTTTTCGATAAATCCCTCGCCGCTCTCCCGCATCTCCCGCAGAACTTCCCCGGCCAGCATGCGGTGGTCGGGGAGGAGAACCTCCTCATAACGCCGGTTCAGAACCTTCTGCGTGCGGATGCCGAGCATCTTCTCCGCAGCCCGGTTGATCGTGGTGATAACGCCGTTTCCGTCGATGGAAATTACGCCGGCCGAGACGTTGCGGAGGATGGTCTCCGTATAGTTCCTCCGTTGTTCCAGATCCAGGTTCGCCTGTTCCAGCCCCTGCTTGCTCCGTTTGAGATCCTTCGTCATCTGGTTGAATGAGGTGACGAGGACGCCGATCTCATCGTCCGCGCTGATATCGATCTGGTGGTTCAGATCTCCCTGGGCGATCCTCCGGGTTGCCTCGGCCAGGTCCTGAATCGGCACGGTGATCCCCTTGGCAAGGTAGAGGCCGAACCAGGTTGCGGAAAAGATGATCAGGAGCATTACAATGAAAAGTGTAATGATATAACCGAATTTAATCGGCGTCTTCAGGAGCGTTAGCTGCCGGTACTCCTCAGAGGTTTTTGAAATCACGTTGATCTTGTCCACCAGACCGGCAGGAAAGTAATAGCTGGCCGTGACGAATCCGATGACCTCTTTCGGGCTGGCAGCGGAAAAAACGGGGACGACCCCGCGGATCAGATCGCCGCTTCCAACCTGTTCGGTGGTGGTCAACTCCCGGCCGGCAAACACATCCTCCATCCCCTTGGGGGAAAGAGGCTTCGGAACGATCTGCCCATATTCCTGATCCCGGACGACCACATTCTCCTTCTGATTTTCGATATGGACCTCGAGCATATTCAGCTTGTTGGTCCTGTACCTCCTCTCGACCAAGGCCTTCAAGTAAAGAAATTTTTCTCCTTCATAAAGGCCATTTTTCGAGATATCGGCGCTGAGCTGACGCGCGTAGTACTTCGCATGATCGGCCGATTGCTGATAATAAATCTGCGCGACTTCCAGGGTTTTGTTCAGGGCGTCTCCGATGCGGATGCTAAACCAGTTGTCAATGCTGTAGGAGAGGAAATTGATCGAAACCAGGAACAACAGAACCGTCGGGATGAGCGACAGGCTGACAAAGGCGGCGACCAGACGGGTCCGGAGTTTCGAACCGACAATCCCGTGCCGCCGTTCATAGATCAGTTTTACGAGATTCCGGATGATCAGAAAGATGAGCAGGATAATCAGGATGATGTTGACGTTGATCAGGCCAAAAATCAGGGCGTTGCCGTAGACGGGGAGGAGGGCCACTTCACCCCGGAAGATGCCGGTTTCGAGATAGGTCATCAGGGCGATGAGGAACACCGTCACGAGGATGATGATCCACTCGCGCTTGCGCCTTTTCGTCTCCTGCACATCCAATTTGACTGGTCTGCGGACCTTTTTCATCAGTAAAAAAAACCCTCCCGGTACCAGTCGGTTTCAAAATCCCAGAGGGATACGAAGAAAAAGAGATACTCCAGATGAAGCGGCAGACGAACCTTGTCCAGTTTCACCTTGCTCAGGACATAGTAATATGCGTTTTTTTTCAACGCCTTCAGCGGAACGAGGGGAACGCCGTTCAGATCGGCCATCGATCTTTTGGCGCTTTCAAAATCCGGAAAGGCGGTCGCCTCTTTTTCCCCATCGGCTTGGACATGGAAGATTTTTTTGACATTGTCGTACTTGATCGT
>JAPLJX010000180.1:3593-14389 GCA_026388375.1 Deltaproteobacteria bacterium | reverse complement strand
ATTACGGGTGCCTCTTCCACGACCTTCCCCGAGTACATGACAATAACCCGCTTGGCATATTCAGCGACAGCTCCAAGGTTGTGGGTTATTAAAAGAATTGATGTCCCCATCAACTCTTGGAGTTCCACCATCAGTTCCAGGATTTGGGCTTGGATGGTTACATCAAGGGCGGTGGTCGGTTCATCGGCTAAAATCATTGCCGGTTTGCAAGCCAAAGCCATGGCAATCATCGCCCGCTGCCTCATCCCGCCCGAGAGTTGATGCGGATATTCATAAATTCTTCTGGCGGGAGAAGGAATCTGCACCTTTTCCAGCATTTCTTTGGTCTTTTCCCTCGCTTCTTTTCTGGAAAGACCATAGTGTTCGGTATAGACCTCGATGATTTGGTCTCCTATGGAATAAAGGGGGTTCAAACTCGTCATCGGCTCCTGAAAAATCATGGCAATTCTGTCCCCGCGGATTTTTCTCAATTGCTCGGGTGATATTTTGCACAAATCCTGTCCTTGAAAAAGAATCTCCCCACTCACAATCTGACCCGGAGGACTTTGAATCAAGCCCAAAATTGAGAGGGCCGTAACGCTCTTGCCGCATCCTGATTCACCTACTAATCCCATAATCTCTCCATTCCCCACGTGAAAAGAGACATTGTCCACGGCTTTTATGACCCCTTCGGGGAGGAAAAAATGGGTTTTTAAATTTCTAATGTCTAAAAGGGGACGGTCATTCATCTCTTTACTCTCAAATTCTTTGGCTCCCACGACCCATGGAAATATGCCCAGATCCATATTCAATAGGTCTCAGCAATTCCAGGGGCGTTAAATCCTTAATTTGGGATCTGTAATATCCCTCAGGCCATCCCCAATCATATTAATGGCCAACACCGTTGTAAGAATCGATAGGCCGGGAAAAATCGATAGCCATGGAGCGGTCGTCAAGCAATCGATCCCGCTTTTGATCATATTTCCCCATGTAGGTGTGGGGGGGGACACACCAAGACCGAGAAAGCTGAGGCTTGCTTCCGTAAGAATGGCCGTGCCCACCCAAAGCGTCCCAGCCACTAAAATCCCCCCAAAAATGTTGGGCAAAAGGTAATGCGTAAGGATGCGAAGGTTACTGACCCCGATGACCCTTGCCGAATCTACATACTCTCTTTCCTTAACCACCAATGTTGGGCCATAGGCGAGGCGAGCAAATCTGGGGGCGAAAACGATACCCATGGTGAGGATTAATTTATCCATGCCAGGGCCCAAAATGGCCACTACTAAAATACCGGAAATTAAGACGGGAAAAGACAAGAGCACATCCACCATGCGCATGATGATGCTTCCCAAGATTGCGCCTCTATAGCCGGCAACGGTGCCCATCGCAGTCCCTACAACCAGGCCGAACAGTATGGAAAGAATCCCTATGGTCAGCGAAACGCGGGTGCCCCACAAAACGCGGGACAATACATCCCTTCCATATTCGTCGGTACCCAAAGAGGATCATGGGGAGAAATCCAAGGGGCAAGGATAGCAACAGCAATCACAATAATAATGATAACCGTCCCCACCAATGCGGTCTTATTTTTCTTAAAGGTGCGCCAGAGTTTCCCTCTTTCCTCTTCCATGATTTGTATATTATTCATACTTTATCCTTGGATCAATCAAACCATAGGATAGGTCAATCAACAGATTAATGAATACCACTAGGCTGGCATATACGACCATCACGGATTGAAGAGTCATGTAATCCCTTTGTTTTATGGCGCCGATCATCATCTTTCCCAATCCAGGGCGAGAAAACACAATCTCGACGAGAATCGAATTTCCAATCAGGATAATGGCATAGACCCCAATAAACGAAATAATCGGTATGAAGGCATTCCGAAGTGCATGCCCATAAATAACGATTCGTTCCCGCAGTCCCTTGGCTCTGGCAGTCCGGACATATTCTTCCTGAAGAACATTCAGCATGGCTGAACGGGTCGTCCGCGTAATATAGGCCGTCATCATGAGCCCCAGCGTAAGGGTCGGGAGGAATAGATGATAGAGAGTATCTCGGAGATCGGAACTGTCGCCAGCGCCCATCACGGGGAAAAGGTCCAACTGGATGGAGAAGAGCAGCATGAGGAGGATCCCCAGGAAAAAAGTTGGGATGGAAACGCCGGCCAAAGAGAGCGTACGCCCGAGATAATCAGGAAAGGCGTTCCTTCGGAGAGCCGTGAATACACCCATGGGAATCCCAAGGACAATCCCCAATAATAAAGAAGTAAAAGCAAGTTGGAGCGTATAAGGCAAAACCCGGCCCACCTCCGGAGCGATCGGACGGCCATTGATAATAGATTTTCCCAGATCTCCGCGGACCAAGCTTCCGAGAAAATCTGCATATTGGACCCAAAGAGATCGGTCGAGGCCCATCTGCTTTTCCAGGGCCTCAACGGCTTCTTTGCTGGCATAATCACCGAGCACGGCAACGGCCGGGCCTCCCGGCATGGTACGCATAAGGAAAAAGATCAACGTCACCACGGTTAAAAGGATGGGGATAGAGAGTAAGATTCTCCGCATGGCAAATTGAATCATGGATGCACTCCTCTCCTTTGCCTGTTAAAGAATTCTACCCTATTTTTTTATCAATTGGGTATTTTCCGTAGCCCGAAAACCATCTGTTAAGTTTATGGGCGTATATCCCCAGTCGACATAGGATTTATTGGCAAAAAGAGTCCCCAGAGCAACCACGGGATAGGCGGCAAGATATTGCAAGACCCTTTTTTGCGCTTCATTCCACATTTCCATTTGCTTTTTAGTATCCCTCTCTTTGCCGGCATTCTCGATCAGGCTGTCGATACTGTCGACAACCCCATTGGGTAAGAATCACATCCGCATTGGGCCTCATGGCTATATATATCACGATGGGATTCAAATTTTGCCGAATCCGGGTATGAAAGGTGGAGTGGTCCACGACTGAAATTTTCAGGGTAATTCCTATCTTCTTCAATTGGGCCTGCATTAATTCATAGGCCCGCTGATAAGATTCACTCTCCGAGGTAAAAACATCCAGAGAAAAACCCTTGGGATACCCTGCTTCCGCGAGGAGCTGCTTGGCCTTATCCAGAGCATGCTCATAGAGGAGATTTTCTTTGGCGATCTCTTCCTGGGAAAGTCCCTGTTGTCCTGTGGGAACAGGGGAATAAAGTGCCTTCGTTGTAGTCGGACCGTAGAGGAAGATGAACTCTTTCCGGTTCATGGCATAGGCCATTGCCTGTCGAACCTTCAATTGATTCAAAGGCTTGATGCTCATGTTAAAATGGACCAGGAGGGTATCGAAACCGAGAATGGTCTGCAGCACGGTCCCGGGAATTTTCTTCATCTTTTCCGCCCAGAGGTCATCCCGGGGCCCTTCGATCACGTCGATCTCTCCTTTCTGGAAAGCCATATCCCGGCTGCTCAGATCCGGCATGTAGAAGAATTCAAACCCCTGAAGTTTCGGCGATCCCTTGAAATACTCCCTGTGGCGTTCCAGAACGACCTTTTCCATGGGTTTGTAGCTTTTATAAACGAAGGGGCCCGTGCCCACGGGATTGCTTCGAAACCACTCGTTTCCTTTCTCTTCCAAAGGTTTCTTGCAGACGATGAGGCCCCCGCCGCGATTCACAATCTTGGGGAGAAAGAGGGAAGCGGAAGTCGGGGTTTCCAAGGTTATCTTTATGGTGTATTTGTCTACAGCCTCAAAGGTCATGCCCGAATAATCGCCAGAAAAGGCCGAAAATTTCTTGTCCGCGGCCCGCTTAAAGGAATAAACCACATCCTCGGAAGTTATTTCATATCCAGCCTTGCCGTCGTAAGGATGGCTTTTGACTCCGGAATTTAGGCTTATCACCCATTCCTGGCGGCCGTTGGGAAGGATTTTCGGAACGGGTATCGTTTTGGCCAAATCCGGTTCGATGTCTTCGGTAGTCATATTCCCGGGATTATACCGCAAAAGGCCGTTGAAGATCATTTCCACGATAACCCGATCCGGAGATCCCGTGGCCATGTGGGGATCGAATGTCTTGGCCTCTCCAAACTTACAGGCCGATCGTAAAATCTGCCCTTCGGCTTGCCCCACATCCAGCATAAGGATTGCCGGCACCCCTGCAAACAAAAAAACAGCAACCCCCAGTCCCCATAAGTTTCTGGCAAATCTTTTTCCCATAACCTTACCTCCTTCATTTTATGGTTTTTTCGTCGTATTTTTCCAACTCTCACGTCTTCGGAAAACGCACCCTTTTGGCTACCCTATCGACAAGGCGCCTTTTCCCTCGTTCCACAAAATGTGTTTTGCCTATTCCACCCGTAGCAAGATCTCAAACTTTTCTCTGATCTTCTTGTCAATATCTCGGGGAATGGCCAAGGGCTTATGTTCTCTCAGGATTCTCCTGGCCTCGATCCGCGCTCGCTCGCGGCCATCGAGGCTCCCTTCACTCTCCCATTTCGCCCGGTTGTTCCGATCCGAGAAGGCCGGGAAAAAGAGCTCGTCCCGCAGGTGCTTAACCGTGTGGGACCGGTCAATGAAGCTGCCCCCCGGCCCAACCTCGGCAATTTCTCCGAAAGCCAGGGTCTCGTCATTGACGACGACACCACGAATTGCGCGCTTTGCCATGCCGATGATCTCGTTATCGATCACGAACTGCTCATAGGCAACCCCATCCCGGAGCCGGCCGGCGGCGTGATGGATGTAGTTGGACCCGGCCAGGGCGGTGAGACAGATCCCGACCCCCTTCTCGTAGCCCGCCTGCACGTCCGGCACCTTGGAATCGGTGATCCCTCCGATATTGTAGTTGGGCACCCGGATGTGTTGTGCCATCTGGGAGACAGCCGCATTGAGGATCTGCCGCTCGACGCTTCCCGGGCTGAAGGTGCCGTTCCGCATGTCGATCACGCCGGGGCATCCGCCGTAAATTATCGGCGCCCCGGGCCGGAGGATCTGGACCAGTACGATCCCCGAGAGTTGCTCCGCGTGGGTCAAGGCCAGGTTTCCCGCCATGGTCACGGGCGAGGTGAGGCCAAGGATCGGCACGGAGGAAAGAACCGCAGGCAGTCCCTGTCTCACCACTTCCAGAAGGATCTCCGTCACGTCCCGGTTGACTTTGAGAGGGCTCATCATCCATGAGGTAATGAAAGAGATGATCGGTCTTGCCGCCAGAGCCTCCCGGGAGCCCGCAACGAGGGAGGCCATCTCGATAACATCCGCCACTCTTTCAACGGCGTAGACGTTGCCCATGACATGCTTGCCCGTATTGAACAGGGACGCAAAGTACTTGTTCACGTCGAGCTTTTCCGGTGGTACATCCTGAGCTTCCACGGGCCGGATGTAAAAATCGATGTGGGGAAGAGCATCCACGAGCCGGGCAAGCCGCGCCACATCGGCGAGCGTCGCATCTCTCAACGCCCCCGTTTCGAGATCAAGGACGTGGGTTTCCGCTCCACCCGTTCCTGCGTAGACCCGGCGACCCCCGAGGAGAAGATCCTGCTCGGGATCCCTCCCGCAGAGCGAGACCCGGGACGGTGCCTCCCGAAGGGCCGCCTCGACCACCACGGCCGGAAGCCGCACCTCGTCCGGTTCGGGTCCGATTTTGGCGCCGGCATTCCGGTAGAGTTCAACGGCCTCCGGCAGGGGGACACGCAGACCGATTTCCTCCAGGATCCGCAGCGCCATCCCGTGGATCCGGCTAACTTCCTTTTCGGTCAGGAACTGAAGCTGACCGCCCTCAAATCCTTCCCGGACCATCGCCATCTCCCGCGCATGCCTCGGCAAAGAGGCCCGGTCCGGCATACACGCCGTTCTCTCCCAGTTCCTCCTCAATCCGGAGCATGCAGTTCTGCTTGCCCAGCCGTTCACCCGACCTCGGAGCGCCGAACTTGACCATGACGGCGCCGGCGGCCACGGAGATATCGGGGATGGGGTCGTCAATCCCGCCTCCCGCACGGCCGGATCCGACAATACGGTAGCCGTGCTCCCTGGCGTACCGGGCCGTGTCCAAAGCCTCCGAAATCGTTCCGATCATGTTGGGCTTGAGGAGAATCGCGTTGGCCGCGCCGACGGCCACACCTCTCCGGAGCCTTTCAAGGCTCGCCACGAAAAGGTCGTCTCCGATTACGACACTCCCTCCCAGCCTCTGGGTCAATTCGGCCATGCCTTCGAAATCATCCTCCTCGACCGGGTCCTCCACGACAAAGAGGGGGTACTTTCCGGCCAGTTCCTCCAAGATCCGGAAGATTTCCTGCCGGCCTGCGTCTTTTCTCCGGAAACGGTAGACCCCCGTCGAGACGTCGTAGAAATGGCTGGCCGCGCAGTCGATACCCACCCGGCACTTTCCGCCATAGCCCGCTTTATCGGCAGCATCGAGGAGCAACTCAAGCACCTCGCCGGGGTCTTCCGAGGGCGCGCCGTATCCGGCCGACGGCGCCGTGAGGAGCCGATCCCGTCCGTAGCGGCAAGCGACGACATCGCCCAAAGCGGCGTAAACCTCCACACCCATCCTCAAGGCTTCGGAATAAGTCGATGCACCCGACGGGATAAAGAGGAACTCCTGAAACGCCATAGAGACGCTCCCGTAGGTTCCGCCGTTGATCATGTTGAACAGGGGCACCGGAAGCTGGCAGGCCTTTACCCCGCCGAGATAGCGAAAAAGGGAGAGGCCGAGGGACGCCGCAGCGGCCCGCGCTACCGCGATGGAGACGCTGTAGATGGCGTTGGCGCCCAAGCGGGACTTGTCGGACGTACCGTCAAGGCTGATCATGCAATGGTCGACCGCCTGCTGATCAAGGCTGTCCTTCCCGATCAGCGCGGGGCCGATCACTTCCATTACGTTCCGGACTGCCTTCCGGACGCCCAGACCGCCGTAGCGACCGTCACCGTCGCGCAGGACGAAGGCCTCATGTCTGCCCACCGATGTACCGCAAGGAGAGGCGCCCCGACCCAGCGCGCCGGCGGCGGTCAAGACGTCTGCCTCCACCATGGGTCGCGCCTTGCTGTCAAGCACTTCCCGCGCTTTGATCTTTACGATTTCCGTCCCGGTCATTGTTCCTCCATCGCTATCTTGTGGTGATCTGCGATCCATTGGTCGCCAAGCGTTACGAATTCCATAGTCTGGATTACCCTGTTGTGCGTTCCGGCCCGACATAGATCAAATTGAGGTCACAGAGGTTTGTCCCCGTATTGCCTGTAACGATCTCGTCGCCCAGGGCCCGGAGCACGGCCGAGCTGTCGTGGCCGGCCAGACTTTCGTACACATTGAAGCCCAGGGCCCGCGCCCGACTCACGGTCCGGTCATCGGCCATACCGCCCGCCAACGCCGTGGGTCCATCGGTTCCGTCCATATCGATGGCAGCGATGCAGAAGCCCGGTCGATCGGCAACCTCCAAGGCAAACCCCAGGGCCAACTCCTGGGAAGGTCCCCCTTCGCTGCCCCGCCCATCCACCCGAGTCGTGGTCTCCCCTCCGGCGATAAGAACGCAGGGCGCCGAGGCGGGCCGGCCATTCAGGCGGACCTCACGGGCGACACAGGCAAGGAACCCACCCGCCTGGGCGCTCTCCCCCTCAAGGACCGTGGTCAGGATCACCGCCGGAAGGCGGAGCTTTTCTGCCGCCACATACGCGGCTTCGCAGGCGTCCGCCGGCCGTTCGAAAACAAAGTGGTGAATGGCCGGCCCCAAGGTTTTTGGCGTCTCCCTGGCGGGGTCCTCCGTCTCAATGTAATCCCGGATCGCCTGCGGAATGCGATCGGTGAGGCCGTACTTCTTCAGGACCTCCCGGGCATTCACCAAGGTTGTCCCGTCGGGCGCCACGGGGGTCCCGAAGAAGGCAGCCGGTTTCGCCGGGTCCGTTGTCGGCCGTGCGCCCACGCTGTCGGAGAGAATCAGGTTGATCATCTCCGCACCCCGTGCCTCTACCCGCTGTGCGAGGCGGCCACCGTTGGTGGCGGAGATATGGCGCCTCACGGCATTGATCTCCAGGATCCGGGCGCCGCTCTTGAGGAGCACCTCGGTTGCCCTGATCTCGTCATCCAGAGAGATCCCCGGGACAGGACAGCTCATCAGGGCGGAACTCCCGCCGCTGATCAGACCAAGGAAGAGATCGTCGGGTCCGGCTTCGTCAACAAGACGGAGGATCCTTCTGCTGGCCTCCAGCCCCCGTTCGTTTGGGAGGGGATGCCCCCCCTCAGCAAGCTCGATGCATTCGAGTCGGTCACCCGGCTCGATGGTCTTGACGATAACAATCCCACCGTCAATGCGGTCACCGAGTTTCTCCTCAACAGCCCGAGCCATGGCGTTGGCCGCCTTCCCAGCCCCTACCACAAAAACCCGCCGCTTCCGCTGAAGGTCCCACCTAAACTCGCCGATGGAGAGGTGGCGGCCGTCCCACTGGAGAAGATCCCCAATGACCCGATGGCTGTCCAGGCGCTCCAGTACCTCCGTCACAATCTCCAGGAGGACTTTGCGGTTCTCTCCGTCGCCCGTCGACAGCAGTTTATCCATGTTCTTAATCCTGGCCTTCGCCGCTGATCCGACCTGTTCCACCCCTTCCTCCTGCCATTTCGGGCTCTTCCCCGGTCGGGGATTCACACCGCGTACTTTTTGATCCGCTTTTCGTTGATCACTACGCCCAGCCCCGGCCCTTCGGGAGCAGCCACGAAACCGTCCGGTCCAATCCAGATCTTCGACTCAATGATCCCGCCCAACTGCTGATAGCACTCGATAGTCCGGGTCTTCGGCTCGTACATGAGCTCAAGCCATGTCGTCCCGGGAAAGATGCAGCACAGATGCAATGCCGCCGCCAGTCCGATGCCGCTCATACTGTGGTGGGGGACAAACTGACGTTTGTAGATTTCCGCCATGGCCGCGATCTTTCGGAGCTGTGAAACCCCTTCGGACATAGCCGCGTCGGGCTGGATGATATCATACACCCCCTGCTCGATCAACCAACGGAACTCATGGAGGCCCATGTTCTTCTCGCCTCCGGAAATAGCAATTTCCGTCGCCTCCCGGAGCCGGATCAAGTTGTCGAAATCGTAACGGGAGAGGGGCTCTTCGAGCCAGAGTACGCTCCGTGCCTCCAGTTCCCGGGCTGTTCGCAGGGCCCGCGGGTAATCCCAGACAACTCCCCGTTCGGGCGATGGGAGGTTCGTGGCCTGATTGGCGTCGACCATGAAACCCATCTTCCCTTCCGTGGCCTTGATGCAAGCATCGATGAACTCCATATCGTCGGCAATTCGTTCATTGTGCAGGCGGAGTTTCATGGCGTTGAACCCCAGGGCCTGGTAGTGGAGGGCCAGCTCTGCCCGATCTTCCGGAGTTCCCATCTCGACGGCGCTCGCGTATGCCTGAACCCGGTTCCGGTAATGGCCCCAGAGCCTGTACAAGGGAAGGTTGGCCGCTTTTCCAATGATGTCCCACAGGGCCATGTCGATGCACCAAAGGCCGCTGCCGGCATGGCGGTAGATGCGGGCCAGCCGTTCCGTAGCAAAGGGGTCCTCGCCGAGGAGATAGGGCCGGACCTGACCGAGGACGGTTCCGGCGACGTGACCACTTGTTCCGGCGAACCCGGTGATCCCTTCGTCGGTGGTGACCCGGACCAGGGTGAAGTTGTGAGAACTGACGACAAGGCCCGGCTGCCAGGCCGGCCTTACTTCGCCCGGATAGGGAATCGTCAGATTGTCCGCCTTTACGTCGATGATCTTCAATCGAAAACCTCTTGCAAATAAAGCGTAACGGTTTATGTACATAACCCCGCTACCGCCCCCGAGACAAGGCCGGATCACGGGCTATTCTGAGAGTTCCCACCTGCCGACGACAGGTTTTCCCATCTTGCGTAGATAAGTGCAAAAGGGGTGCCAGTGTTCAGAGGGGATTGGGCCGGGGACAAAAAGGTTTTTCCGGCCGCGGAGATAGGGAAAAGCGCAACGGCCTGAGGAGGGTCCAACGATTTCACAAAAAATGTTGCATTTCCGCAATAGTTGATTCATAAGTGCGACATTATGAAGCCGCGGCTCTGCATCGTGGGCTACAGCCCTGTCATCGCCATCGCCCGGAAGGTTGCCTCCGAATTCAGACGGAAGGCGGACTTCCTCTTTGTCAACAGTCTTCTGGAGGAGGCCTTACCCAAGCTCCGCGAGATCGAAGGAACGGCCGACATTGTCCTGGCTGGACCCTCGACCCGCCGCATGTACGCAGGTCGGCTTTCTATCCCCATCATCGCCTTCCGGCCTACTTTTCCCGACCTGATCCGCGCCGTTAACGAGGCTCGCAGTATAGACCGGCGCATAGGACTCTGCCTCTCTCGGGATGATATAGACTTTGACATCCCCCTGCTCTCCCAGGTCATGGAGGTCTCTCTCGCCTCCTCGTACTGCGATACGAGCGATGAGTACCGAAAGGCCTGCCAGAAGTTCAAGGCCACGGGCTACCGCGTGATGATCGGGGCGAGCTTCACCGTTGGCGTAGCCGAGGAGATGGGAATCCGGGGGATTCTCCTTTACAAAGGGATGGATATGATCCGTACCGCGGTCAGAAACGCCATAGAAATCTGCCAGATCCAAAGCGAGGGGGTCCGTCGGGTCTCCCAGCTCACGGCAGTGGTGAACAACTCAGCCGAGGGCCTCCTGCTGACGGACGAGTTGGGCCGGGTCACCCTCGATAACCCGCCCGCCCAGATCTACCTCGGAACCGACCGACTTCTGGGGAAACAGGTTGCTTCTCTCTTCGGGAGCGAGCTGGCCAAAAAAGTCCTCAAAACCGGGGATAGGTTGATGAATGTGGTGGAGCGGGAGAGTCTCG
>JAPLJX010000180.1:1533-3536 GCA_026388375.1 Deltaproteobacteria bacterium | reverse complement strand
TATCCCGATCCGGTCTGCAGGAGGGATCCACGGCCTGGTCTGCACGCTCAAGCGGGTGGACGATGTTCAGGATGCGGAGTTCACGGTCCGACGGAGGCTTCACGGTCAGGGGTTTGTCGCCAAGTACTCCTTCGACGACATCATGGGTCGGAGTTCCGTTCTCCGCGCCTGCCGGGAGCGGGCGGTCCAGTTCGCCGGGGCGCCCGGCCCGATCCTGATCACCGGGGAGAGTGGCACGGGCAAAGAACTCTTCGCTCACAGCATCCACCGCATAAGCCCGCGGGCTCCTTTCCCATTCGTTGCACTTAACTGCGCTACCCTCCCCTCCGAACTGCTTGAGAGCGAGCTCTTCGGCTACGAGAAGGGGGCCTTCACCGGCGCCCAGCCTTCGGGAAAGAAAGGACTCATCGAACTCGCCCACAAGGGAACCCTCTTTCTCGACGAGGTCACATCTCTCAGCAAACTTCTCCAGGCCAAGCTACTGCGTCTCCTCTCGGAGCAGGAAATTCTCAAGCTCGGGAGTGACCACATCATTCCGGTAGATATCCGGATCATCGCCGCCACGAACGACGATATTGATGCATGCGTGAAAGAGTGCGGGAACGCCGTGAGGACCTCGTTCCCCTGTTTCTCCATTTCGTACGCCGCTTCCGGCCCGAGATTGCCGGAGCGGTGGCTGCTGAACGGCGTAGACTCCGGAAAGTCCTGGTCGCTGAGCCTTTCCGCGGAAACGTACGGGAGATGGAAAATGTGGTCAGACGCTTTTGCCTTCTTTTCCGGCCGGACCTCGTCGGGGGGGAGATTGCCTCCGTCCTTGAAACGTGCTTGGACAGGGTTGCTCCGCACGGATCCCCTCTGCCTTCAGCTCCCGCGGATCTCAAAGAGACCATGAGAACGACCGAAAGGGCGATCCTGCAAGACCTCCTCGGGAATCATCGAAATAGGTCGGAGGTCTGCCGTATCCTGGGCTTGGATCGGAGCTCCCTCTGGCGCAAGATGAAGAAATACGGCCTGAACGACTGACCCTACCAAGAGTCGATACCAGTGCCGAGCTTCTGCCGCGAATTGCCTCAAATTAAATGTTACCCAAGGAGGGGTTAAAAAGGAACGTTGACTCATAATTCGATGTTACCGAACATCGCCTTCTCAAGGAGGGATAATTTATGAGTCCACGATCCAAACGAGAGTATCGGAAAACCGTCCATGTGCAGTATTGGTGCCCGGGGCGGGAATCGAACCCGCACAGCCTCAAGGACCGAGGGATTTTAAGTCCTTGAAATAGGGCTTTGATCCCGTTGGACGTTGTTTGAGTAAGCAATATAAAGCTTGACATATCAATCCATTCCTGTATTATCAATCCCTACGTTCTATGATGTTGTTTGAAACAAAGTGCTTACGTGGTGCTTACGTACAGAAACGGGGGATCAAATGAAACTTACAAAATCTATCGTGGAAAATAGCACCTTGCCGACACAAGGGCAAACATTTTTATGGGATTCCGAATTGAGGGGCTTCGGGGTCCGGCTTAATCCGGCCGGGCGAACCTATATCGTTCAGGGCCGGGTGAACGGTGTCGATCGCCGGGTGTCTCTGGGCAAACATGGAATCCTGACCGTACAGGAAGCCCGAAACAAGGCCAGGGCGCAACTTTCATCCATGCTTGGAGGTATTGACCCGGTTGTGGAGAAAAAACGTTCTGACGCCTATGCTCTGACCCTGGAGAAGCTTTCCGAAAAGTATATCGAAGCCCGGCGGGATCTAAAACCTTCATCCATTGCCGACATAAAAAAGCATATTGAGAAAAGTTTTGCATCATGGGCCGACCGACCCGCCGTTGAAATTACCCGCGACAAGGTAGCTGTAAGATTCCGGGAGCTGTCGGAACGGAGCCCGGCGCAAGCTAACCAGGCTTTCCGTGTTCTCCGGGCGCTCCTCAATTACGCTCGGGCCGCATACCGCTCCGGCGATCAGCCATTGATTGTCGAAAACCCTGTCAAGATCAT
>JAPLJX010000180.1:0-1511 GCA_026388375.1 Deltaproteobacteria bacterium | reverse complement strand
GAAGTTATGGAACAGGATTCAAGCGCGATCCGGGCGGATCCCCACGGACAAGATCGGCATTGCCTGGAACGTCATTCAGGAATTGAGAAACGCCCCGGATCAAAGCAAGATTGGGGAAACCCTGGCTGATGCTGTAAGCTTTCTCCTGCTTACAGGGGCGCGATGGAGTGAAGCGGCGGCGCTGACATGGGATCAGGTTGACCTTAAAGAGGGCTGGTGGCACCTGCAGGATCCGAAGAACAGGAAACCCCTCACCGTCCCTATGCCGAAGGCAGCGGTTGAAATTCTCGAACGGAGAGACAAGACGAACCCCTTCATATTTCCGGCGCGATCCGGTGCCGGACACATATCAGAGGCGCGGGGCGTACTGGAAAAGGTATCGGCGGCGGTAGGGGTCCGGGTCAGCCCTCACGATCTTCGTCGGACCTTCCGGGCCGTGTCCGGGGAGTGCGGGGTTGAATTTTGGAAAGCGAAGCTCCTAATGGGTCACAAGATTTCCGGCGACGTTACGATCAGCCATTACACGGAGACGAGCGATCTTCGGTATCTGGCACCCGAGAGCAACCTGATTGCTAACTGGATCGTACGGCAGGGCGTTATTGCAGCGAGCAACAATGTCATACAGATCCCGTCAAAGGCAAAACATGGGGGTCAATCATGAAAAAACGTTCCGATGCCTATCCTTTCTATGACAATGATGACGATATCGATCCTAGTCCTATTATAACTTTAGGTGATCCTCCCTTTGATGATTTGCTCACCACTGATCGGTTGGATATTGATCACCTCAGAAGGAAAATGAATGATTTACTAATGGATTGCGATCAAGAATGCGGAATGATCAAGGAGTATGGTCTTGGTAATGTCAACGGTTTTTTTATGATTCGGCATGCGCTCGAATGCAAGCTCAGGAAAGTTGGTTTTGAGGATAAGTACATTAAAGATGCACGGTGCCTATACGATCTTATCTTTGCTATAAAAAATGAGCAGTGGGGGCATTATACAGGGAGACCGCCTTATGGATTCCCTTCCGATACTTATACGGTGAGTGATGACAAGGGGCAAATGTGGATCCGGGAGGATATAGAAGCAGCTCTACTGGTGTTATACTCATTTAGAAAATTAGAAGAACTGATAGGGAAGGATGGCAAGGTAAATTATGACGCTGCAAAGGCTAGTATTTTAACTTTTCTAATCATGCTTGACTCAGCGCGTACTGGATCATCGCGGAAGGTAGCGCTTTCTGGAAAAAAAATAAAAAGAATAAATACGGATAAAAGGGGAAAGCGGGAAAAATGGGGCGGTCTCACTCAGGACCAGCGATTAGAACGTAACAACAAAATCTTCGATGATTTCAAAAAGGAATGCCACAATAACCCCCATGCCCGCGCGGGCACAACGAAGGATGAAAATGGGGTAGTTGCAATAAAAGGTGAGTCACGGTAATCCACTGATAAGTAATTTCGGCAAAAAACTTAATCAGGAGGAAGGCCATGACTCAGAAGGATGAT
>JAPLJX010000159.1 GCA_026388375.1 Deltaproteobacteria bacterium | reverse complement strand
GCTTTCTCGGATCGCACCTCTGCGAAAGGCTTCTCGCAGACGGAGAGGACCTCCTTTGCCTCGACAATTTTTACACCGGCAGCAAGGACAACATCCGTCATCTGCTCGGAAATCCCCATTTTGAATGCATCCGTCACGACATCATCAACCCGATCTATCTCGAAGTCGCTCAGCTCTATAACCTGGCCTGTCCGGCATCCCCCGTCCATTACCAGTACAACCCGATCAAGACGATCAAGACCAGCGTCATGGGCGCGATCAACACCCTGGGGCTGGCCAAGCGGGTGAAGGCCCGGATCCTCCAGGCTTCCACATCGGAGGTTTACGGCGATCCGGAGGTCCATCCGCAACAGGAGGGCTATTGGGGCCGTGTCAACCCGATCGGGATCCGAAGCTGCTACGACGAGGGGAAGCGGGCGGCTGAATGCCTGATGATGGATTACCATCGCCAGAATCATGTGGACGTGAAGATCGTCCGGATCTTCAATACCTACGGCCCACGGATGGCGGTTCGTGACGGACGTGTCGTCAGCAACTTTATCGTACAGGCCCTGAAGGGGGAAGATATCACCGTCTATGGCGACGGTTCCCAGACCCGCTCCTTTTGTTATGTGGACGATCTGATCGAAGGATTGATCCGGATGATGAACTCCCCGGAGGGATTCACCGGCCCCGTCAACATCGGCACGCCGCGGGAATTTACCATCCTGCAACTGGCGGAAACCCTGATCGAAATGACGGGCTCCGCTTCACGGATCATCTTCAAACCCCTCCCCCAGGACGATCCGATCCAGCGGCGGCCGGACATTGCCCTGGCCCGCGAAAAATTGGGCTGGGAGCCCCGGGTCCAGCTTTCCGAAGGGCTGGAGAAGACCATCGCCTATTTCCGAACGGTGATCTGATGAACCTTAATTCTGCGAGGATGCCATGACTTTTGAAAAGACGATTCTCTGTATCGGAGCCGGTTATGTCGGCGGCCCCACGATGGCGATGATCGCCGCCCAATGCCCCCGCTGCCGGGTGACGGTGGTGGACATCAACCCCGAGCGAATCGCGGCCTGGAATTCCGACAACCTCCCCATTTACGAACCCGGTCTGGATGAGCTTGTCCGGGCGACGCGCGGTAAGAACCTTTTCTTCAGCACGGAGATCGAGCGGGGGATCCGGGAGAATGATATCATTTTCGTCAGTGTGAACACACCGACCAAGTCCTTCGGCCTGGGCGCCGGGATGGCCGCCGATCTTCAGTACTGGGAAAAGACCGCCCGCCAGATTCTGGAATTTTCGGAATCCTCCAAGATCGTGATCGAAAAGAGCACCCTCCCCGTGAAGACCGCCCTCGCGATGGAGAGGATCCTGAACTGCCGGGAAAACGGCATTCACTTCGACGTCCTTTCCAACCCCGAATTCCTCGCCGAGGGAACGGCCGTCCGTGATCTGGAGCATCCGGACCGCATCCTGATCGGCTCACGGGAAACGGACAACGGCCTGAAGGCCAGGCAGACACTGGTGGATATTTACGCAAGCTGGGTCCCAAAAGAGAGGATCCTCACCTCCAACATCTGGAGCAGCGAGCTCTCCAAACTGGTTTCCAACGCCTTCCTCGCGCAGAGGATCTCCTCGATCAACGCCATCTCCGCCCTCTGTGAAAAGGCGGAAGCGGATGTCGCCGAGGTCTCCCGGGCCGTCGGCATGGACAGCCGCATCGGCCCAAAGTTTCTAAACGCCAGCATTGGCTTCGGCGGCTCCTGCTTCCGAAAGGATATCCTGAACCTCGTCTACCTCTGCCGGAATTACGGTCTCGATGTGGTTGCCGACTACTGGGAGAGCGTCGTTAAGATCAACGACTACCAGCAGGAGCGCTTCATCGGGAACATGCTGGGGTCGATGTTCAACACCCTGGCCGGGAAGAGGATCTGTCTGTGGGGTTTCGCCTTCAAGGCAAACACGGGCGACACCCGGGAAAGTCCCGCGATTTTCATCGCCAGGCGGCTTCTCGAAGAGCAGGCCGAGATCGTCGTCTCCGACCCGAAGGCCTTGGCGAACGCCCGTACCGACCTGACAGGTGTCCGGGGTCAGATCCGTTATGTCGAGGATCCGCTGCTGGCTGCAAAGGGCTGCCACGCGATTGCCCTTCTGACCGAGTGGGACCTGTACCGTAATCTCGATTTCCAGAAGATTTTTGATAGCATGGCCAAACCCGCCTTTATCTTCGACGGCCGGAACATCCTGGACCACCGGTCGTCTCACCTGTGGAGGAGACGGTGGATGAAAAATGGGGAGACGTGGTCTCCAGGGTGCTTCTTCTGCCGGAATATGCAGGCGGCCTTGACGGCCTCGATGGGTTCTCGCATGCGATTGTCGTGACCTACCTGAACAAGGCCAAATACGAGCCGGCCAGGCATCTGAAGAGACGCCCGCGAGGACTCGAATCCATGCCGTTGCTGGGAATCTTCTCGCAGAGGGCGAAAGACCGCCCCAACCCGATCGGCATAACCGCCGTGAGGGTCATTCGCACCGGGACGGATTATCTTGAGGTGCAGGGGCTCGATGCAATCAACGGAACCCCTGTGCTGGACATCAAGCCCTATTATCCATTGTTCGACAGAATCGAGAATCCCCGGACACCGGAATGGGTAGCCGAGCTCATGAAGGATTATTTCTGACCGGCTTGATCATAAAACCTTGAGCATGTTCAGCCGAAGGCTGATAAGGAGCTGCACATGAAGACCACAGCACCCTTGCCACAAACTACATCCAGCGCAATCTCCCTTCTTCTTCTGCTGCTCTACCTGCTGTTCTGCACGGCAACTTCGGCTTACTGCACCGCAGAAAGCAACCTCCAGAACGCCCCACGCAAGCTGATTGCGGCGGTTCCCGCCGATTTCCCGCCGACCTATTTTCTGGACAAGAGCGGCAAGCCGGTCGGGTTTGCCGTTGACATGATGAACGAACTGGCGCGAAGGACGGGCCTGACGGTTGAATATGTAAATGGCCAGGCATGGGATGGTGTCATACAAATGGTTCTGACCGGCAAGGCCGACCTGATACCCAGCCTGACCATTGACGAGCAGCGAAAGGAGCTGCTTGCCTTTACCGACACAGTCGAATTTCTGCCGGTCAATCTGATCGTGGCGAGCGAGAATCATACGGTCCAGGGGATGTCTCCGGGGCTTACCATCGGCGTTATAGCGGGAAGCGCTCCTGAAAATCTTCTGATGAAAAATCAGACAATACGGATCGAGACCTTTACCAATCTCCAGACAATGCTGTTCGAACTGCTTGCAGGCCATGTAGACGGCATAGTGACCTTGACACCGAACCTGATGAGACTGGCGGCCGGTGCGGGTGTTGACGACAAGATCAAGGTGGTCGGCAAGCCGATCATCGAGGCAAAACGTGGCATCAGGAAAGGAGACACTGAGCTACTCACCCGTCTCAACAAGGCAATCGGGGAGTTTATTGATTCTTCCGAATACCGGCAGATCTACGCGAAATGGTACGGCAAACCGAAGCCTTACTGGACAGCGGGCAGGATTGGCGCTGTCAGTGGTATACTCCTCGTTCTCATCGTGTGTGGTATGGCTTTCTGGCGCTATCGTTCTATGGTTCGCCTCAATAACAGCCTTACGCTAAATATTTCCGAGCGAGAGCAGGCCGAAGAGGCGCTGCGGGAGAGCGAGACCAAACTACAAGCAATCTTCGATACAGTAGGAACGGGGATTATCATCATTGACAGGGACACTCAGATCATTATTGAAGCCAATCAGACTGCCATAGAAATGTCCGGGCTTTCCAAAGAGAGGATTATAGGTCAGATCTGTCACTCATTGGTTTGTCCTGCCCAGGCAGGCAAATGTCCGGTCAAAGATCTCGGTCAAAGTGTCGATAACTCTGAACGTAAGATGCTTTGCGCTGATGGACATCTAACAGACATTTTGAAAACCGTTTATCCTCTTACCATCAAGGGAAGAGATTGTTATATTGAAAGTTTTATTGATATCACCGCCCGCAAACGGGTCGAAGAGGAACTCCGCCGGAACAAGGATGTCGCCGAGCGGCTGGGCCAAGAAATAGCGATCATCGCGGAAATCGGGAAGGTGATCGGTTCCACCTTGGACACCGAAGAGGTGTACGAGCGATTCGCCGCCGAGACACAAAAGCTGATCCTCTTCGACAGTCTCACCATTAATCTGTACAATTTTCAAGAGAACTCCCTGTGCGTTGCTTATGTTTCCGGGTTGGACATTGATGGTCGGAGACAGGGGGATCCCCTCGTTCTGGAGGGATCGTTGAGTGAGGCTGTAATACGCGCGCGGACCAGCCTTCGCATTCAGCCTGCGAGCATTGACGAGATCGTCGGCCAGTTCCCCAGACTTTCCCCCATATTTCAGGCGGGACTGCGATCGATCATGTGCGTTCCCCTGGTCTACCGGGACGAGGTGATCGGCGTCCTGCACTTCCGGTCGAAGAAGCCGAACGCCTATAGCGAACAGGATCTCCGGCTGGCGGAGAGGATCGGAGAGCAGATTGCCGGGACCATTGCCAATGCACAGCTTTATGCCGGCCTCAAGAAGACGGAAAAATCACTGCGGGAGAGCGAAGAGCGGTATCGGACCTTGGTGGAAAATGCGAGCGACATCGTATTCAGATTGGACGACACCGGACACTTCATGTTTGTCAATCCGGCGGCACTCCGCATTACGGGATACGAAGAAAAGGAAATTATCGGAAGGCATTATCCGACATTAATCCGACCGGACATGCGCGAGGAAGCCATGAAGTTCTTTGGTCGTCAGTTCGTGAAGGGGATTCCCAATACCTACTCCGAATATCCCGTTATCGTGAAAGATGGTCGCGAGATCTGGCTCGGGCAAAACACCCAGTTGATCCTTCAGGACGGCAAGGTGGTCGGCTTTCAGGCAGTGGCCCGCGACATCACCGATCGCAAGCGAATAGAGGAGGCATTGAGAGAAAGTGAAAACAGATACCGCGAGCTTAGCATCGTTGATGATCTCACCCAGCTCTACAATTCCCGCCATTTTTACTTTCAGTTTAAAATCGAATTAGACCGGTCGAACCGCTATAAACAGCCTTTAACCCTTCTCCTGCTGGATCTCGACAATTTCAAGGCATTCAACGACGCATACGGCCATGTCGAAGGAGACCAAGTCTTGTTCCGACTTGGCCAGGTGGTCAAAAGATGCCTGCGTGAGACGGATTTCGCTTTTCGCTATGGCGGCGAAGAATTCACCATCCTCCTGCCCATGACAACAAGCGCGGACGGCGCTGTTACAGCGGAAAGAATCCGGACGGAGTTCAAGAAGGAAACTTTCTCCCCGACGCCGGGTCAGGACGTCCTCCATGTGACGGTGAGCATCGGTCTTGCACAGTACAAACCGCAGGAAGAGATGAAGGTCTTCGTTCACCGGGTTGACCAGTTCATGTACCAGGGAAAAAAGAACGGGAAAGACAGGGTTTGCTGTGAGTCGTAGCATCAAGAACAGTTGAACGGACCCTGCCTATTCAGCCGAAGGCCAATTCGAATGCATTCCGGATGAGTTCGATTCGATGCCCTGCGGGCAGCAGTTTTACCGCCACGACATCGAACCTTGCCGGGCGGTGTCGCAAATGGCGTTCCGCGAGATAATGGACTGATATCATTGAAATCTTCTTCTGCTTCTGATGACCGACGGCGAGTTGCGGATCTCCGTACGCAGCGGAGCGCCTGCTCTTGACCTCGACGAAAACCAGCGTCTCCCCCTCCTCGGCCACAATATCGATCTCACCGAAAAGACATCGGTAGTTTCGTTCAATGATCCGGTAACCGGCCTCTGCAAGATACGCCGCCGCCAGTTCTTCGCCCCTTTTCCCCGTGCTTATTCGCATGAGCGACATGGTTTACGACTCCTGCGTAAAGTCTTAAAGGTGGTGAAACTGTAACGGCTTCGTAAAAAGGCCGCAGGCAAGGCGCGCGAATCCTGAGGAATGAGGCGTACTTTGGCGTACGCCGCAATGACGAAGGATGAAGCGCAACGCAGCATCCGGACTTTTTACGTAGCCGTCAGAGCTGAAGCTTTTCATTGACCGATAGATCGTCGATTCCGGCAACCCGGAATGAGCGGCGGTGAATCTTGGAACGGCCGTATTTTAGGATCGCCTCCCGGTGCTCCCGGGTGCCGTATCCCTTGTTCCGGAGAAAATTGTACTGGGGAAACTGGCGGTGATACATTTCCATCAGCCGATCCCGCGACACCTTCGCGACGATAGACGCCGCGGCCACGGAAAGGCTCCTGCAATCGCCCGAGATGATGGTTTCCTGAGGCGTGTCGAGATCGATACGGTTCAGACCGTCAATCAGCAGATAATCGGGAGGTGGAGAAAGGGCGAGAACCGCCTCTTTCATCGCGGCGAGCGTCGCCTGCAGGATGTTCACCGCATCGATCTCCGGCGCCTCAATGACGCCGATGCCGACGGAAATCGCGTCCCGCGCGATGGTCTCGTAGAGCTTTCCCCGTTGCCGGGGGGAAAGTTTTTTGGAATCGTTAATTTCGGGATGTTCGTATCCCGGCGGCAGGATCACGGCGGCGGCAACCACCGGTCCCGCCAGCGGACCGCGACCCGCCTCGTCGATCCCGGCAACGAACCGGTAACCGCACCCATGGGCCTTGCGTTCGAAGCTGTTCATCCCTCGGGCCGCCCCACCCCGCCCACGCCACGATCACAACCCTGCGGCGTGATTCCCGGAAGGCGTCAAGACCTTCCGGCTTCCTTGATCTTGGCCTGCTTGCCCCTCAAGCTCCGCAGGTAATACAACCGGGAACGTCTGACCTTGCCCCGGGTGACCACCTCGATCCGGTCGATGGAGGGGGAATGGAGCGGAAAGGTCCTCTCGACACCGATGCCATAGGAGATCTTCCGAACGGTGAAGCTGGACCGGACGTCTCCCCTTCTCCGACGGATGACGACCCCTTCAAAGGCTTGAATCCGCTGCTTCTGGCCTTCCACAATCCGGACGAAAACCTTGATGGTATCCCCCGTATTGAAATCGGGGATATCTCCCCTCATCTGCTCTTTTTCCAACATTTCCATGACATTCATAACGGCAAACTCCTTCTTAACCTTATACTTTATGTTTTATTTTTATGTTATCGTTTTTACGGATCAATAAACATATCAAGCCATCTTTTTTCTTCGATCGTCAAAGCCCTTTCCTTGAGCAGATCGGGCCTCCTTTTCCGCGTCCTCAGGAGGGCCTCCCTGCGCCGCCATGCCTCGATCTCCCGGTGGTTCCCGGAGAGAAGCACCTCGGGAACCTCCCATCCCCGATACGCGGCGGGCCTCGTGTAGTGGGGATATTCCAGAAGCCCCATCGAAAACGAGTCCGCTGATGCGGATTCACAATTTCCGAGCACCCCCGGCACGAGCCGCGAAACGGCGTCTACGATCACCATGGCCGATAGCTCGCCCCCCGTCAACACGTAATCGCCGATGGAAATCTCCCGGGTTACCAGATGCGTCCGGACCCGTTCATCCACCCCCTCGTAATGGCCACAGACCAGAATGATCTGCGTATGTCCCGCCAGTTCTTCCGCCATTTTCTGGCAGAAACGTTCGCCCTGGGGGGTCATCAGGACGATCGGCACATCCTCTCCGGTCACCGGAACGGACTGGAGGGTTCGGTCGATCGGCTCGACCTTCATCACCATGCCGCCGCCGCCGCCGTACGGCGCGTCGTCGGTCATGTGATGCCTGTCTTCCGCATGAATCCGGATGTCGTGCAGGTGAATGGCAATGAGCCCGCGATCCGCGGCCTT
Organism: Deltaproteobacteria bacterium; assembly: GCA_026388375.1. Lineage (GTDB taxonomy): Bacteria > Desulfobacterota > Syntrophia > Syntrophales > UBA5619 > UBA5619. The sequence goes on along the minus strand of JAPLJX010000159.1, from coordinate 3,010 downwards.
CTTCAGAAGGCTGCAACCGCAGGGAGATGCGAACATCTCGGGGAAAACGGTCAGAATATCGAACCGGATCATGATTCTTTTAAAGCCCTTTCAGCAGCCTGACCACCATGATACCGCGATTCGTATCGATCTTTCTGACCACCTCTTCGATGGCGGGCAGCAGGATTTCCCGCCCCCCTCCCCGGCAGACATAGACATCGTTGCCCCCCGCCCCGTCGGAAAGACGGCTTCAATCCGGCCAAGAATCTGATCTTCCTCGGTCAGAACCTGAAGCCCGATAATCTCGCTCCAGTAATACTCGCCATCAGGAAGTTTCACTGTTTTTTCGGAGGAAATCCAGACAGAAGATCCCCGAAGCCGTTCCGCGGCATCCCTGTCATCGACTCCCCTGAGTTGCAGAATGAAAAAGCCCTTCCCGGTTTGCACGGCCACAAGTGGAAGGAAAACGGCCTCCTGAGCGCTGCGGCCGACAAACAACCCGGAGACGTCGTGCAGCGTCTCGGGCGATTCAAGATACGACAGCACCTTCACACGGCCGGTCAAACCGTGAGAACGGACGACCCTGCCTATTTCAATGAGCTCCATGGGGAAATTATTCGATGATTTCAAGAACAGACCGCTTGCGAATCTTCGTGGATGCCGCACTCAGGATGGTCCTCATCGCCTTGGCCGTTCTGCCCTGCTTGCCGATGACTTTCCCGAGATCTTCCTTGGCAACCCTCAGTTCCAGGACGGATGTCTGCTCCCCGACGACTTCAGAGACCTCTACCATATCGGGGTTGTCCACCAGAGCTTGAGCCATGTACTTGATCAACTCTTTCATCGTCACAACCTCCACAGTCCCCAAAAAAAACTAAACCCTGATCCCCTTCTTTGCCAGCAACTGAGATACCGTCAATGTCGGTTTTGCACCCTTCGCAAGCCACTGCCGGATGCGATCCTCTTTGAGGGTCACCGCTGCGGGGTTCTGGTTCGGATCATAATTACCCAATATTTCCAGGAATTTTCCATCCCTGGGGCACTCGGAATCGGCCACAACCATCCTATAGATCGGCTTGCCTTTTCCACCTTTTCTTGTCAGTCTCATTTTTACCGCCATCCTCTGTATCGATCACCTCCTGAAAATTAATTTTTTTTGCAGAATGCCACATTTAACATATCTCTTTCCACATTAAAAGGGGAAATTGCCCCTCCGCAGGGATTTTATCCCCCCCTGGGTCATGTGCCTCATCATTTTTCGCATTTCGATGTAATTCTTCAGCAGGCGGTTGACGTCCTGAACGGTCGTCCCGCTGCCCCGGGCGATCCGCTTCCGCCGGCTGCCGTCAATGAGCAGATGGTTCTGCCGTTCCCGGCGGGTCATGGAATCGATGATCGCCCCGATCCGGACCAGTTCGCCCTCATCCGGCGTCATCTCCTTGAGGGCCTTCATCTTTTTCATCCCCGGGATCATCCCGAGGATATCCTGGAGCGGCCCCATCTTCCGGATCTGGGTCAACTGGCTCCGGAAGTCTTCCAAGGTAAATTGATTCTTCCGGATCTTCTGTTCCAGCGCCCGCGTCTCCCGCTCATCGACCGCCTCCCGGGCCTTTTCCACGAGGGTCAGGACATCGCCCATCCCGAGGATCCGGGAGGCCATGCGTTCGGGATGGAAGACCTCCAGGGCCTCGATCTTCTCGCCGACGCCGATGAACTTGATCGGTTTGCCGATGACGGCCTTTAGCGACAGGGCCGCGCCGCCGCGGGCATCCCCGTCCATCTTCGTCATGATCACGCCGTCGATCCCCAGGAGTTCATCGAAGCGGCCCGCCACATTCACCGCATCCTGACCCGTCATCGCGTCCGCCACGAAGAGGATCTCCGCGGGATGGATCAACGCCTTGATTCTTTTGAGCTCATCCATCATCGCCGCATCGATGGCGAGCCGCCCAGCGGTATCGACGATGATCACCTCATAACCGTTCCGCCTGGCCTCTTCCACGGCCTGTACGCAGATCGCGACCGGATCCTGCGAACCGGCGGCATCGAAGATTCCGGCCCCGATCTGCTGGCCGAGAACCTTCAACTGTTCCATGGCGGCGGGCCGGTAGACGTCCGCGGATACCAGATAAACCTTTTTGCCCTGGGCAGCGACCAGGCGCGCAAGCTTGACCGCGGTCGTCGTCTTTCCGCAACCCTGAAGACCGGCCAGCATGATCGGCGCCGGGATGCGGCTACCGAATTTCAGTTGGCTGCTCACCCCGCCCATCAGTTCAACCAGTCGGTCGTGAACGATCTTGACCACCTGCTGTCCGGGGGTAATGCTCTCCAGGACCTCCTGCCCGACGGCGCGCTGCCGGATCTCCTCGATGAAATCCCGCACGACCCGGAAATTCACATCGGCCTCGAGCAGGGCCATGCGGATTTCCTTCAAGGCCGACTGGATATTCTCCTCGTCAAGACGTCCGCGCCCCTTCAGTTTCCGGAAGATGCCGTCCAGTTTATCGGTAAGATTCTCAAACATGTTTGGCTTTCATAACGTAACGGACCCGCCCATATTAATTTTCCGATCCCGTTCTCAATTCCCGGCATTTTTTCCGGAGGTGCGGACCACGCACTTCACACCGCGGATTTTTCCGGCAATCTGATCGGCTGCCGCCTTCGCCTTTTCCCGGTTTTCAAAACCACCGACAATCACGCGAAACCACGTCCCCTTGCCGGGGAGCTCCTTCATCACCACCCGCGAGGTAAAGCCCAGGGGGCTCAATTTCTCCATCATCTGTTCCGCTTTTCGGCTCTCCTGGTAAGCGGCCACCTGAACCTCAAAACGCCCCTTCTCCGGGGTTGCCCCCCCATCCGTCGGCATTCCGGCCGGCATGGCCGCCGAAACCTTTGCCCCGGACCCCATTGCCGCTTTCTTTTCCAGCAGGGGGTTTGTCTTCTTTCCGTCCCCTTCCCTGCCGGAACCCGGGAGATCCGTATTTCCGATCGTCCCGGCGGCGGATGCCGCCGACGGCGCCGGCATCGCGGG
>JAPLJX010000351.1 GCA_026388375.1 Deltaproteobacteria bacterium | reverse complement strand
CCGGCACAAGGGGACTGATTTTCCGGATCTCGGTCAGCGCCTCGATTCCGTCCATGTTTGTCATGCGGATATCCATCAGGATGAGGTCAAAAGCCTCTTTTCCGACGGCCCGGACGGCTTCCGTGCCGTCGGAGGCTTCCGCCACCGCATATCCGTCCGCGCTCAAAACAGCCCGCAGCATGATCCGGTGACTCTCTTCATCGTCCACTACGAGGATCCTGCGTTTTTCATCCATGTCCGTGCCTCGAGTCACTGTCGCCGTCCACCGGCAGGGTCATCCGGAAAGTCGTCCCTCTTCCCGGGCCGCTCTCCACCCGGATGTCTCCCCGGTGGCTTTCGATGATCTGGTGGACAATCGCCAAGCCCAGACCGGTACCCTTCCTCTTTCGGCTGAAAAAAGGCTCAAAAACCTTCTCCAGGTCGTCCGCCGGGATGCCGGCCCCCGTATCGGCGATGGCCGCCTCGACGGCAGGCGGAGGACCGCATCGGCGAAAGGTGAGACGGATCTCCCCCCCTCCCTCCATCGATTCGATCGCATTCAGCAGGAGATTCAGGAAAACCTGGGATATCTGATCGCGGTCAACGGAAGCCGCCGGCAGGCCCGGCTCATATTCCTTGAACACCACCACCTTGCTGGCGGCCAGATCGGGGGCCAGAAGTTTCAGCGCGTGGTCGGCGATATCCTCCAGAGAATTCGACTCCCGGCGGGGTTCTTTCGGTCCCGCAAAGTCCAGGAGTTCCGTGATTACCCGGTTCAGCCGATCGACCTCCTTGACCATGACCGAGGCATATCCCTCCTCCTCGGCCTGCCCGTGAAAGCGCTTCACAAAATACTGGGCAAATCCCCGAATGGAACTGAGCGGGTTACGAATCTCATGCGCCACACCGGCGGCCAGCCGTCCGAGCGACGCCAGCCGCTCGCTACGCCGCACCTTTCCCTGAAGATCACGGATCTCACGCAGGTCCTTGATCAGCAGGACCGACCCCATCTCCCGTCCCTTTTCGTCCCGGAGCGGCGCCGCGCTGAGGCTGAGGGGAATCATAACGTCCGGATTTCTCCGGACATCCACCTCCCGCTCCCGCACCAACCCCTGCCCATCCGCGGAACCCAGAATCTCCCCGACCCCTTCCCCCAGAACATCGGTTATTCTTTGGCCTTCCAGGAGTTCCCGGCTGGAACCAAGGATTTGAACGGCCTGCCGATTCAGGGTCACGATCCTTCCGTCGCGATCCATCGAGATGAGACCGTCGGCCATGCTTTCGACCACGTTTTCCGTGTAGCCCTTCATCCGGTCCAGCGTGCGGTCCACCAGGTAGTAATTCTGAACGATAAAAATGAAGTAAAGCGCCCCTGTTCCCAGCACAACCAGGATCGCCGCCATCAGGAGAGTATGATGCCTGTCCTCCTGGCGGGCCGTTTCAAAGGCGGCCAGGCGGAGAGTCAAGGCGATCATTTTGTCTCCGGCCCACCGGTCTAACGGACTTTCCTGCCATGCGGAGCTCGATTCCACCCTGTGACGCAACGAGGGGGGAGTCTGGTAGGAAAACGGACGAAACGGCTGGATCACCTCGAAGACCTGAACCCCTCCCGGCTGTTCCGGATAGCGGGTGATCATTCCCCTCTCTTTCAACAAAAGAGACAGAGACGGCGCCCCTTTGATCTTTTCCGGGACCGGACCGGCCGGGCGACTCGCCGCCACGATGTTCCCTGCGCGATCAAAAATCGCGATGGCGGCAACTTCCGGCTCGCGGGAAACCTCTTCCACCAGCTTTTGAAGGCGTTGCGAATCGGGCGGGGACGAAGGAAAGTCTGCGCGGACGCTCGCCTCGATGGCCCGGATGATGACCAGCCCCTCCCGGACCAGGGAATCTTCCATGCGCCCCCTCTCCCGGCTCATATTCCGGTAGGTGGAAACGACGATGACCAGCAGCAGGGTCAGCACAGCGGCCACGATGGTCCAGGCAGGCAGATAAAGCGATTTGTAACTTTTACCCTTCTTCATCGATGACCCTTTCAAAGACGGGAAGCCCTGTTTTTTAAACAGCCATCCACTTTTTCGTTAGCGGAAATATAGGGGAAAGGCCATGGTGCGTCAAGCAGAAACAACACAACATCCTGTCTGAAACCCTCATTTGACATAAGCTATAGGAAAGTGTAGTTTTCATTCCGCAAGGAAGTGCTTCTCAATAATGAAACACCCGCAATCAATCCTATGAACATTACCGCCGTCATAGACCATTCAAGGGAGAAATCATTGCGGCTCCTGGTGTCACTGGCAGCCGTGATGATGTTTTCCCTGCTGCCCTTTTTCAGCGGGGTCTGTCATCCGGCTTTCCGTAACGCAGCCGGATGTCTCCCCAGCTTCCCCGACCGTGACGGCTGGTATGGAGGCGATGGCGCCTATTCCATTTTGCTGGATGACGGACGGACGCTCTGGCTCTTTGGGGACACCTTTGTCTCCGACAGAGAGGGCAGGAAAAACAGGGTGGATATGGATCTCGTGTTGGGGACGACCCTGGCGATCTCGACCTGCAGCAAAGAGGGCCGATTCAACATCCGCTACTTCCTGAAAAAAAAAGAGGGGCGATTTGTCTCCTCTTTTGGCGATAAGCAATGGATGTGGCCGCAAGATCCATTCAAGGTTCATGACCGACTCTACATACCGCTCGTGGTCATTGAGCCGGCGCCGGAAATGGAAGGCCCGTTCAAATTCAAGATCACCGGGCACAAAATCGCGATGATCCGGAATTATCATTGCAAAGATCCCCATGGCTGGTCCGTGGAATATCTGGATTGGTCGGCGGCCATTCCTTCGGGTGTTGCCGCATTGGCCGCGACCTCCGTCGTCCACGGCAAGGAGGTTTATTTCTATCCGTTCTGTGTTCCTTCAGAGAGGGCTCCGGGGGTCCTGGGAAACATCCTGGTCCGTATTCCGACGGATCGGCTCCACGATCCGGCGGGGGCCATGGAGTATTATGCTAAGGATGATACGTGGCAAAAGGGATTGGACCCGGCGAAGGCCAAAATTGTTTTGGATGCCGGTGTTTCGGAGCTTAGTGTCCGATATCATGAAAGTCAAAAACGGTGGATTGCCGTTTACCTGTCTGCCAATAACAAGGGGGATCGGCTGCTGTATCGCTCGGCGGAGAGACTTGAGGGCCCCTGGTCCGACCCGAAAGTCCTTATCGCCGACATACCGGAAGTGAACCCGATGGATTCGAAATATCATAAAAACAATTTCTGTTACGCAGGAAAAGAACACATCCAGTTTGCAAAGGAGGGAAAACTGGTGACGACCTATGTCTGCAATTCTCTCGATGATATGGACAAGAGAATCAATTTTATCCGTAACCATCTTTTTCTTTATCATCCCATTGTGAATGAAGTGCCCTATTAGAGGTGGCCGATCATGTTGAGGAGACCATCCTCTCCTACGAAGTGGTGGCAGGGCAATAATCAAAAACCTTGTTTTATAATCCGAATTCCGATATTCTGAATTCGGATTAATTAAGGAGGTGCATGATGAACACAGAAAAAGCGGCGGTAGCGGAGATCAAGGCCCGCGGTCAGCTTACGATCCCCAAGAAGATACGGGAAATGAGCCATCTGGAGGAAGGCCAGGTTGTTTCCATTATCCCGGTAGGAGATGCGTTGATTGTCGTACCGAAGCGCCTGGAACTGGACGAGGCGCGACGAGAGATTCGGAAAGTGCTCAAGGCCGCCAATATGACCGTCGAGGAGCTTCTGGAAGCCCTCAAAGATGAAAGAGAGGGGCTATATCAAGAGACCTATGGCAAGATATCCGGTTAGGGTCTTTCTCGATTCGAATGTCATACTGTCGGGTTTGCTTTCCGACAGGGGCGCGCCGCGCCTGATCCTGGACGTGCTCTCGCTCCGGCTTCCTGTACTGCAGGGGGCGACGGGAAAGTATAATATTCTGGAAATTGAGCGGAACCTTGCCAGGAAGATGCCGAACCTTGTGCCGATCTACCGGAAGTACCTGCCGCTCCTTGATCTGGAGATCGTGCCTTTGCCTTCACCCGAAACAATAGAGGCTATGGCGGGACAGAGCGTCGACAAAGACCTCCCTGTGCTGGCCTCCGCTACGGCCTGCCGTGCGGATTACCTCGTCACGGGTGATAAAAAGGACTTTGCCAAGGCAAAAGAAAGCGGCCAATACTGTTTTCAAATCGTGAGCCCGACGGAATTCCTCGCCGGGGTTTTACAGGCATTGGTTGCAAAATAAAATGCAGATAATGCCCTCCGCTGATTCAATCTTTCCGATTGAATCTCTTCGGGACGTTCCGACGTGCCGCCTAACGTACCATCCATACAAGCTGCAACTTCTGCATCTGTGGGGGCCTCCGACGCGACTTCGCGGTGAATGGGCCGAGCCTGCTCCGGATGATCCGGGTGCTGCTCAACGGCTGGCAGCGGTACGGCAAAGATCCCCGACCGCGCATCCGCAAGCGTGTCCCCTGGGAGGCTTTCCATGCAGTTTTGGGGAGGGGGTTTTTCAGGCGATCATGGGTGTTTGCTTCCTGCAATAGAAATGAAATTTCAGCAGATGGAAAAGCATTCAAATGATTATTAATAAACTATTTCCTTGACTTCTCAAATCATTAGGGCCAGAAAAGAAACATAATTGAATAAGGCATTGTCAATCGGTTAAGAACCAATTTGAACCCTTTTTAGAAGGGTGATGCCATGGAGAGATTATCGAAACCCCGTTTCTCAACTTGAGTGCGGGGATTTGTGTTTGTAAGGAGGAAGCCGTGACCGATATCTATGAGAGGCTCAGAGAAAGACTCGATATGTTTCCCCAGGGGTTCCCGGAAACAAAAAGTAAGGTTGAATTAAAAATACTGAAAGAGCTTTTTTCACCGGAAGAGGCGGAAATCATGCTTTTCTTGCGGCCAAACCCGGAACTCGTCAGTGTGATCTCGGAAAGGATGGGCCGCGACGAATCAGAAATGTCTGACATCCTCTTTCAAATGTCCAAGAGAGGATTGATTCTGCGAGGCATGGTCCAGGGATATACCTTTTATTTAATGGCACCATGGATGGTGGGTATATGGGAGTTCCAGTTAAATAATCTGAATCAAAACAACATAACAATATATGAAAAATACTTTGAGGAGGGCATTGTTCCTGAAAGAGGCCGTTCACATATAGGTGGATTTCGAGTCATCCCCATAGAAAAGGAAATAAAGGACAGTACTGAAGTTCAACCCTTTGAAAAGGTGTCCGAAATAATCGAGTCAAGTCATCGGTTCGCGGTGGCCGATTGCATTTGTCGCAAAGAAGCCGCAATGATGGGGCATGGCTGCGATAAGCTCCTGGAAGGCTGCATGATGTTTGATCTGGCTGCGGACTACTATATTGAAAATGGGCTGGCACGGGAAATCTCAAAGCAGGAAGCCCATGAAATCCTGTTAAAGGCCGAGGAGAGTGGTCTGGTCCATCATTCGTCAAACCACAAGAGTAGCAAGATGTTTATCTGCAATTGCTGCGGCTGTTGCTGCAAGGCACTGGCCCATGTCAACAAATACAATAACCCCTGGGCCATCACCCACTCAAATTACTATGCTGTGGTTGACGCTGAGACTTGTACGGCCTGTGAAACTTGCGTTGAGCGGTGTCAGGTAAATGCCGTTGAGATTGAAGCCGATTTCTCTGTCATATCAAAGGATCGGTGCATCGGGTGCGGATTGTGCGCCTCTACCTGCCCCACAGGATCAATAACGATGGTTCAAAAGCAAACAGAAGAAATGTCGGTTATTTTCGAGAATCAGGACCAACTGCTCCAGGCGATGGCGAAGGAAAAAAACAAGACATTTCCATTTCAATAACATGCGAAAGCGCTGCCAATAGCAGACGTCTTTCATTTTTGCACCTCTCTTCCTCACGCGTTACGGGTTGAAATCGCGAAGGCTTGGTAGCTTATTGTTTTGTTCGTATAGAATCCGGCTTCCTTCCTGAAATGTTGTTTTTCGAGTTGTGCCAACCAATGCTGCATTTCAATCGGAAATAAATGACGATCACCTTAACGTATCCCTCAATAGGTTGAGGTTCCACCAAATATTGAGGTCAAGCGAATCATTTCATAATTTTCTGCTGTTCTCTCCTGTTAATCTAACGATCTGTTATTAAAGGATGAATAAAAACTTCTGATTTTCCTTCGGCTATTGGCAGGCCATTTGCTGTTACATTTTCATAATGCTAGTCATCTCACCCAGATTAACTTGAAGGTTGAAGATGATCCGATCGCGCGAAAGAAAGGAGAAACTGACATGAATATTTTTTACATCATTGGTGTCATTGTTGTGGTGCTTTTCATAGCAGGCTATTTCGGATTTCGGTAGCCCCGCTGGCAAGATTTGGATTATTACCGCTGCGTAACGGAGAAAACAAACATCAACCCGTATATCGGGAGAAAACGGTCTACTCGACTCAGTTTGAAGAATTCAAAGAGTCCGGTGCGTTTTACGAAGATAGAGATGTGGTCGTTGACGGCAATCTGGTTAGTTCCCTGGAAGAGGCGTTTGCATCTTTGCATTCTAATGTTTACGTGAGTTAGCGCACTAATAAAAAATTAGGAGAGGATGCTATGAAGGAACAAATGGAAGAGCTGCAAAAACTCAAAGGGATAGGGGAAGTCCTATCGCGGCGTTTAGTCGAATCTAGCTATGACACAATTGCCAAGGTTGCTGCTGCAGAAAAAAAAGGGTTAGAGAGAATAGCGGGGATGAACCCGCAAAAGGTACGGTCCATCGTAACCCAAGCCAGGAAGATGACGGGGGAAGCTGAGAAAAGTCGGCACACATGGTTGAGGTGACGTGACCTTACCCCTTATTATGTACCAAGTTCAAATTGAGTCTCAATAACCGGAAGTGTATGGTCCCACTGCCGGCCGGTATGAAGATGCAATAACTGGCAGTGGGAATGGTCAATCAGAAAAGGAGAACCAAATGTTGTGGACGATATCTGTCGTACTGATCATTTTGTGGATTCTTGGGCTGGGTACCGGCTTTACGATGGGTTCGTTCATCCACATTCTCATTATAGCCGCGGTTGCCCTGCTGTTGGTCAGTCTTAGTCAGGAGGCGATGCTCAACCGGAAGCTGAGACATGTATTGCGCAGTCGCGACCCAAAACCAGATAACACACGGAGGCACGAGCGGTTGACAGACCAGTCGATACCGTCACGGATTATGCCTTGAGATACCGAATGGATGCGATTGTCATTACCACCCACATTGATACCGGGCTGAAAAGTCCGATCCAGGATAGCGAATCGAATTCCATAGGAATATTCTCCTGACGGCACCTTTATGAAAAAGAGAAATATCATTATCCACGAACATCTGAATAGAGAAAAAGGGAATGGGTAGGATGGCAATAAGTGACAAATTCAGCCAAAAGAGCCGAAAGGAGGATGAACATGAATGAAGATATTCTGAAAGGGAAATGGCTGGAGATCAAGGGGAGGATTAAAGAGAAGTGGGGCAAACTCACTGATAGCGATCTTGGCGAGATCGAAGGAAAAGGCGAGAAACTTTTGGGGCGTTTACAGAAGAAATATGGATATATTAGGGACAAAGCCGAGCTGGAATATAAAGATACTGTCGAATTGGCAGAAATTGTCAGCAGTATAAGCGAAATAATGAAAAAAAAAGATTTTATGGCAATTGCATTTATTGCTCGCTACGGGCAGCTTTTGTTAGCTAAGAAACAAGAGAGTCAAATAACAGGAAGAGAAGAAAAACATAGGTACAATACTGATCGTTATTTTGATACTCGTCTTAGTCGGCGCAATACCCACATGGCCTCACGGTAGGAGCTGGGGATACTATCCCCGCGGTGGACTTGGATAGATTCTTCTGATTTTGATCATCCTGTTGCTGATGGGGCGGATCTGAGGTGATTTTAACGCACGAGAAATCACTATGAATTCGTCTTCATCGTAGTGTGAGCACCGGCACAACCGAGGTTGACGTCAAAGACGGCATCGTGACCCTGCGAGAGGATGCTGCCAGTCAGGCACAAAAGGATCTGACGACTGAATACGCTAAGGATGTCGAAGGGGTGAAAGATGTAAATAATGTTTATTTCATCTCAGACAAATAGGATGAAATTATGAAAAAAATAGTACTTTCATTGTTGTTGACGGTTATTTTTGCTGTGCCCGCTTTTTCACAGATGATGGATATGTCCATGAAGGAGCATCGGGATGGACATGGACAGATGAACGAAGGAGGAGTCGTTATGAAAGGTTTTGTGCAAGACATCGAGGGTCTCGCCATCAAGAATGACGAGTTTCGCCAGGTACTTTACACGGCAAAACACTGCCAGCTCGTTGTCATGGCGTTGAAGCCCAAAGAAGAGATCGGGGCGGAAGTCCACAAGCTCGATCAGTTCTTTCGTGTGGAGGAGGGTTCCGGTGAGGCGGTTCTCGAAGGCGTTCGGACGACGATCCGAGCGGGCTTCGCGGTAATCGTCCCGGCTGGGACGAATCACAACATCATCAATACCGGCAGTGTTCCACTGAAGCTCTATACGATCTATGCGCCCCCAAATCATCGGGATGGCGTTGTCCACCATACCCGCGCCGAAGCGGAGAAGGACAACGAGCACTTTGACGGCAAAACGACGGAATAGGGAGTTGACTGCGCGCAATACCGCGCTCAGTTCTTGTTCGACACAT
>JAPLJX010000280.1 GCA_026388375.1 Deltaproteobacteria bacterium | reverse complement strand
TAGATCTGCTCGATCCGGATTTGGTAGTGCTGGGAGACCAACGGTACGGCCGAAGGTGATTCATAAGGACCCTCATGGAGGAATGTCAGTTGGAACTGGCAAGAACTCATTTTTCGTCACGGGAAGATACAAAGCGCTGTATTTTATGTCAACAAGTTTCTCTCGCACCGAATACTGGTCGTTTAGTTTAACAAATACATTGGCATATTTTTCTGTTCGATGTGAGCATTGTTATCTTTGTGATAGGATCTGCTCTTGGTGAACTGGACGGGTTGTTTTCTTTCGGTAAAGTGTCTTTCCCGCAGCCTGATAGCCTGCCCTGATCACGATGATCCGCGTTGGCGGATCCTCCCGTGCAACCAGAAATTCCTGATGACGGCGTCTCATTTCTATTGACAAGTTCTTTGTTTTTTGGCCTGATCGAAAACTGAGGACAGGAATAACGATAACGATCATTCGAGAATGGGCGGACTTGCCGTTGCTGAATCCTGGTTATTAGATGGCGATATACCTGATCGTGCTGATGTGCACATTGAACCATGCCGGGTTTGGGGGAAGTCGGGTTGCGGTTTCACTGTACGCCCTCGAACTCGGGGCGAACCAGTTTGCGATCGGTGTGCTGATGGCGCTCTACGGGCTATGTCCGATGCTCCTGGCAGTCTTTATCGGCAAGCTGGCCGATCGCATCGGCCCGCGGCTGCCGATGCTGCTGGGTACCACGGGCATATCCATGGCGCTGTTGCTTCCACCGCTCTTTCCCGGGCTCGTCACGCTTTACATCTCGGCTCTGCTGATCGGCACGTCGTTTCAGTTCTTTTTTATCGCCGCGACGGGTATCGCAGGCGGTATCGGCGGCGTGGGAAACCGTGTCCGCAATTACGCGCTGGTCAGCCTCGGGTTTTCCGGCGCGGGTTTCCTGGGACCCATGGCGGCGGGATTTTCGATCGACCATCTCGGCCACTTACCCACCTTTCTGCTGCTCGCCTCATTCCCGGTGATACCCCTTCTGTTGCTTTGTTTCAGGTCGGGATTTCTCCCCCCTGCAGGCAAACGTGAGGCAGCGGACGGACAGCGAAACGCGTTCGACCTGTGGCGCATCCCGGTCCTGCGCAACACCTTCATCGCGAGCGGCATCATATCGTCGGCGTGGGATCTCTTTCAGTTCTACCTGCCGGTCTACGGCTACTCGATAGGCCTGTCTGCGTCCGCCATCGGCGCGGTGCTCGGCGTTTTTGCGCTCGCTACGTTCGTAATCCGCACCGCCCTGCCCCGTCTGATAGCGCTGGCGCCTGAGGCGGCAATCCTGACCTATGCGATCTTCGTAGCGGCGGTCGCATTCGTGCTGTTCCCGTTTTTCCGGAACGCCTACGCGTTAGCGGCGATCGCGTTCCTTCTGGGACTGGGCTGTGGCTGCGGCCAGCCGCTGTCGATGTCTTTGATCTATGCGCTTTCGCCGCAGGGACGAGTGGCGGAATCTACCGGCCTGCGGGTGACGGTAAACAATTTCGCGCACCTGGTGATCCCGCTTGTCTTCGGGAGTGTGGGTACGGTATTCGGCTTCTTTCCGGTATTTGTCTCGAACTCGGCGATGCTGGTCGCCGGCGGTTTTCTCATGCGCAGGAACAACGCGCCGCGATCCGGGGTGTAGGAAACGTCATTCGGCATCGTTCGCAAAAAAAATGTTTCGCCGATGAAAATATCGTGGCATACTCTTAGCGTCCAGGGGGATTTCCCTGCACCGAAACACTGACCGGGAAAGGAACAGTATGCTGGAACTGATGAGAAAAAGAAGAAGCATCCGAAAATTCAAGAAGGATCGAATTGCCCAGACCACAATAGATGATCTGAAAGAAGCGGTATTGCGGTCTCCCTCTTCACGGGGAAACAGACCATGGAAATTTTTCTTCGTGCAGGATGCCGAGGTTATCACGAGACTGTCCCGCTGCAAGGAAAGCGGATCCGCTTTCCTGAAAGACGCTTCTCTTGCGGTGGTGGTCTGCGGCGATGAAACCGTATCCGACGTGTGGATCGAGGATTGTTCCATCGCCGCGATTATCGTGCACCTGACCGCCGAAAGCCTGGGCCTGGGGAGCTGCTGGATCCAGGTAAGAAACCGGAGACACAACATAGAAGCAACCTCTGAGGATTACGTGCGAAACATCCTGGATATTGACTACCCGTTAAGGGTTTTAGCCATCATCGCCATCGGACTTCCGGATGAGGTCAAGGCGGGCCATCCCTACGAGAGCCTCGATCACGGGAAAGTCATCGCGTAATGCCGATAAGCGCAGGGTGCGATATTGAGTGACTAACCCTTGAACATCTGCATCCCCCCAGCGTCAGCCAGGCCACCGCCGCATAGCGGGCCAGCTTGCCGGTGAAGATGAGCAGGGAAAAGCGGCCGACCCCGACTACTCTTGGGATGACTATATTCATGCATAACGCCTCATCAAAAAAGGCGTGCG
>JAPLJX010000503.1:17988-18582 GCA_026388375.1 Deltaproteobacteria bacterium | reverse complement strand
CGTCTCCCGATACTCTCGTTTGGACTGTGGACTCATAATTATCCCTCCTTTTGGAAGTCGATGTTCGGTAACATCGACTTATGAGTCAACGATCCATTTTTCAGCTCTCCTTCGGTAACATTTTATTTGAGGCAATTCGGACCCAGTAATATCCCTTGACAAGCAAAAACAGCCCCCCTATACTTCGACCCCTCGAAAGCAATGTCATGGTGCGCCAGGCAAATCTTGGCGGATCCAGTTGGTTGATAAGCAGTCTGCAGTACGACATTCAAAGGTTATATTCACTTCATTATTCAACACAACATAAGGGGAGGGTATTTATGAAAAAATCAGTATTACTTTCCATGTCTTTGTTGTTTTTTGTCGGTTTGTTCATGGTATGTCCACTCACGTATGCCCAAAGCACAATAAAGGTTGGCATTGTTGACACCTACACCGGGCCTGCAACGGCATATACCATGGATGTCCTGGACGGTTTCAAGCTTGCCGTCAATGAAATTAATGCTAAGGGCGGCGTCCTCGGGAAAAGGATTGAATACACTACCCGCGACGAGAAGTTCAAGCCGGATATCGGCCTCGCCATGGCAAAAGAGC
>JAPLJX010000503.1:1738-17954 GCA_026388375.1 Deltaproteobacteria bacterium | reverse complement strand
TGGCAAAAGAGCTTGTGCTGAACGAAAAGGTTGACATTCTCATGGGTACGATCAACAGCGCAACAGCCCTCGCCATTTCTGATTTCGCGAAAAAAGAGAAGATACCGTTTTTTGTGACCTTTTCGAAAAGCGATAAGATCATAGGCGAAAAAGGACACCGGTACATATTCAATATGAACGAAAATACCGCTATGGCAGGAAAGGCTGCCGCCGTTGCACTGGCGAAAAAACCATATGAAAAATTCTGGATCGCCGGCGACGATTATGAATACGGCCACGCCATTGCGGACAGTCTATGGAATAACCTGAAAAAGCTGAAACCGCAGGTACAGAAGGTTGGAGAATCGTGGTGGAAGGTCGGAGAAGCCGATTTTACCCCATATATTACCCAGATTCTTGCAGCCAAGCCTGATTTCATCATCGTAGCCACCGGCGGCTCCGGCATGGTCAATTTTCAGAAAGCCGCAAAGGCGACCGGCTTAAGCCAGAAAATTCCATTCTATCAGCATACGGCCATCGAGCTTTCCACTCTGAAACCCCAGGAACAAAATGCGCCCGAAGGTGTCTTCGGAACGGCCAACTATTTCTTCTACTATCCCGATACCCCGTCGAACAGGGCATTTGTCGATGAGTTCAAGAAGGTATACAACAGAGAGCCGAGAATCGGCGCCTTTTACGGATATATGACGGCCCGGTTCATCGCCGAAGGGTACAAAAAGGCCGGAAAGATTGACACGGAAGGTCTGATCAAGGCCCTCGAAGGCATGTCGCTCGACAGCCCCGTGGGCCCGCTGGCAATCAGGGGGTGTGACCACCAGCTTGAGCTTCCCATGTATTTCGGGGTAACGAAGAAGGACCCCAAATACAACTTTCTCGTAGCAGGCGATGTTCAGGCAATCCAGGCAAAAGATTACATGCCTACCTGTGAGGAGGTACTCAAGGCCCGCAAGTAGGAGCCCTCTCACAGGAGTTCTATACATGGATGCCGTCTACTCTATAATACCGGCGGGTGTTCTGTCGCAGGTTTTTGTGGGGCTGAGCCGTACCACCATCCTCTTCATTGTGGCCTCAGGCCTGACCCTCATTCTGGGAGTCCTGAGGATCCCCAATGTGGCCCATGGCTCTCTATATATGATCGGGGCATTTACCGCTTTCACTGTGACAAAGCTGTTCGGTGGCGGCTCTGCCGGTTTCTGGCTGGCCCTCATCATTGCCCCTTTGGTTGTGGCCCTTATAGGCCTTATTGCGGAAAGGGGGATGTTCCAGTTCCTCTACGAACGGGAGCACCTCATGCTGCTCCTCCTTACCTTTGCGTTTTCCCTCATTTTTGGCGACCTTGTAAAACTTGTATGGGGCGGCGAGTACAAATCGGTACCGGTGCCCCATATTTTTCAGGGTTTTGTGCCCCTCTTCGGAGACCTTCCCTTCCCCCTTTATAACCTCTTCCTCCTCATTGCAGGTCCCGTTGTGGCAATACTCCTCTGGCTTCTGACGAATAAGACAAAGATGGGGAAGATAGCACGGGCGGCGGCAGTGGACAGGGAGATGGTAGGCGCTGTCGGCATCAACGTAAGCCGGGTCTTTGCAATCGTCTTTGTCATCGGCTGTTTCCTTGCCGGGCTTGGGGGCGTCCTTGTGGCGCCTACGGTGAGCGTTACCCTCGGCATGGACCATAACCTCATTATAGAGGCATTCCTCATTGTTATTATGGGAGGATTGGGGAACATCTGGGGCGCACTGCTCGGCGCCTTGATATTTGGCCTTACGCAGTCACTGGGCATTCTCATATGGCCGCAATTTGGTATTATTTTCCCCTATCTCGCAGTGGTTGTCGTATTGCTGTTCAGGCCTACCGGGCTCCTCAAGTCTACATGGTAATGGAATGCGTATGAGCAAGAAAACCCTCTTCTGGCTGGGTGCAGGCATCATCGTTCTTCTGTTGCTCCCTGTATTTCTCCCGCGATTTTACGTCTATCTTGTGTCGATCATTTTACTCTACGGTCTTCTGGCCACAAGCCTGAATCTCGTCCTTGGATACGGAGGGATTTTCCAGTTCCACCATGCTGTATTCTATGGGGTTGGCGCCTATGGAACAACGCTTATGCTGACGAAGACAGGACTACCCCCCATGCTTGCATTCATTGTCGGGCCCCTTGTATCGGCCACATTCGGCCTTGTTCTCGGCATCATCTGTATCCGCCTTTCCAAGCTTTACTTCGGCATGCTGCAGATATCTCTCGGTTCCCTTGTCTGGGCCATTGTCTACCGCTGGTATTCCTTTACAGGAGGCGACGACGGTATACACGGCATACCCATTCCGGAGATGCTTTCATCACCGAAGGGCGCCTACTATTTTACGTTGATCATTACCCTTGTATGTCTTTTTATCATGTGGAAGATTATCCAATCTCCCTTCGGGAGCGCTCTCCAGGGAATCAGGGATAATCCGGTGAGAAGCGAGATGATCGGGATAAACGTCAGGATGCATCAACTCCTTGCCCTTGCCCTTGCCGGTTTTTTTGCGGGAGTTGCAGGTTCTCTCTTTGTTGTTGTTGATAATACGGTTTTCCCCGACATGCTTTTCTGGACCTTCTCCCTGGAAATCCTCATCATGTGTTTGCTGGGGGGGTGGTTTACATTCCTGGGGCCCATGCTCGGAGCTGCCGTCATCGTTGCCCTGAGAACCTTTGTGAGTACCTATACAGACTATTGGGCGCTTGTTCTCGGCATTATCATGATGCTCGTCATCTTCTTCCTGCCCAACGGCATCCTGGGCTATGTTGAGGAAAAATTCAAAAGGGGATTTATAGAACCGGAAATCGAGGAACAATAAGTGTTAGAGGTAACATCCATATCAAAAACCTTTGACGGATTCAAAGCGGTAAACAATGCAAACCTTGCAGTGGAAAAAGGCGAAATCGTTGCAGTGATCGGGCCAAACGGGGCAGGAAAGACAACCCTCTTCAACCTCATTACAGGGATTCTCAAGCCTGATTCAGGCCGGGTGCTCTTTAAAAATGAAGACATTACAGGGCTTCCTCCCCATGAAGTCTGCAGGAAGCGCATCTCGCGCTCCTTTCAGATAGTCAATGTGTTTCAAAGGCTTACCGTTTTTGAGAACGTGCAGATATCCGTATTGTCACGCGAGAAAAAGACCTGGAACCTCTTTACCCCTTCGGCAAGTCTGGCAATCAAGGAAACGGACGAGATCCTCGAAAGTGTCGGCCTCTTGAAGAAGAAAAACCGCACTACAGCGCTGCTCTCCCACGGTGACCGCAAAGTCCTGGAGATCGCGATGGCCTTAGGGGGTAACCCCGAGTTCCTTATCCTCGATGAACCCACTGCCGGCATGGCCGCCGAAGAGACCTCGCGGTGCATTGACCTCATTAAAAAGCTTTCCCAAACCATGGGACTTACCATCCTTTTCTGTGAACATGACATGGAGATTGTCTTCGGGATTGCCAACCGTATTATGGTTATGGTGAGAGGCGGTACCGTTATCCAGGGATCCTGCGAGGAAGTGCGGTGCAACGAGGCGGTGCAGGATGCATATTTGGGAGCGAGTGACGTATGCTTGATGTAAGGGAGATTGAAACATATTACGGCTCAAGCCATATCCTCTTCGGCGTCTCCCTCTCTGTCAACAAAGGAGAGGTGGTAGGTCTTCTGGGGAGAAACGGTGCAGGTAAAAGCACCACCATGCGGAGCATCATGGGCCTTACCCCTCCCAGGAAAGGGCACATATCCTTTAACGATGAAGACATTACAGGCCACAAACCCTTTTTGCTCTTCCGGAAAGGGATCGGTTATGTACCTGATGATCGCCGGGTCTTTGCAGATTTAAGCGTTGACGATAACCTTGAGATCGTGTTCCGCAGGGGAACCGAATGGAATAAAGAGAGGGTATACGATCTCTTCCCCGCCCTTGGTGAAATAAAAACAAGAAGGGCAGGGAACTTAAGCGGCGGCGAACAGCAGATGCTCACCATTGCCAGGGCACTTATGGGGGGGCCGGAACTTCTCCTTCTTGACGAACCGACGGAAGGACTGGCGCCGCTTGTTGTCCGTGATCTGGAAGAGCAGATTCTTAAGCTGCGGGATGCAGGCATCAGCATCCTCCTGTCGGAACAGAACGTAAGATCGGCTCTGAAGATGATCAGCAGGGCTTATGTCATCGATAACGGGAGAATTCGCTTTGAGGGGACCGTTGACGAGCTCGAAACGAACGAAGAGGTGAAGAAGAAGTATTTAATGGTATAGGCAATCACCCGCCTTACAGTCTAACCGAAGTCAGAAAATGAATGCATGTAGCTTCCTCACCACTTCAGTGGACTATCCTTCCGTAATAATCCAGTGCAGAACTCTTCCCGGCCCATGTACGCAGGTGGTCATCGAGGCTTCAATGTCTCCGGTGCGGCTTGGGCCGGTGACGAAGGTCAGGCGCGATGGGATATCGGCGCCAAATTCCGCCAGATAGCCGCCAAGGTCGGGTCGACAATCTTTTGCGTAGCTCAACGCAAGGTGTGTTTCCGGCAAAAGGGAGGCCAGGGTCCCAAGGCCTGGACCGGAGGGGAAGGCAAGGCTTCCCGTTTCCGCGATAAATGCGCCGCAAAAGGTGATGCCCAGGTTGGCAGAACCCAGGGCCGACCGCCGCGAGGCGCAGGTTGAGATCGGACAAGCTCAAAAGCTCAATGTTGACGCCCACGCCCTGGGCCTTTGCCAGGTATTGATGGAGGATCATTTGCCGTGGCTCCTTGTTTTCCACCAGTCGCGGAAACTCTCTCCCTCTTGCGGTTCGGGCGGCTCACGGCACACCATCCATTCTTTCAGCGCCGGCGCCATCAGCCCCTTGCCGCCTTTTTTCAGCATCCGACGCATTACGATCATCCCCAGCCGGTAGAGAAAAGGGGTATTCGCGCCCAAGGAAGCCAGTTTCATCATAACAGGCGGTTGATTGACGTCGGAGCGCAGATCCCGAAGATAATCGGGCAAAGGCACGCACACCGGGCACACTTCGGCGCAGCGACCGCAAAGGGTGCAGGCGTTTGGCAGATCGGCGTAGATTTCAAGTCCTGAGATCAGCGGTGAAATGACCGAACCCATCGGACCGGGATAGGTGGCCTGATAGGCATGGCCGCCCACCGCCCGGTATACGGGGCAGTGGGATAGACACGCTCCGCAGTGCAGACAGTGCAATATCTCGCGGTAAGGGCCTTTGGCGATTCGGGAGCGGCCATTGTCCAAAAGGATGATGTGTAATTGTTCCGGCCCCTCTTCCTCTCCGGCGCGGCGCGGGCCGGTGACAACGGACATATAGGAGGAAATCGTCTGGCCGGCAGCGCAACGGGCCAGCAGTGCCAAAAACTTCGGCATGTCGGCCATTTTCGGGATGATCTTGTCGATGCCCACAACCGCCAGATGAATGCGCGGCAGGGTGGTTGCCATGCGGATGTTGCCCTCGTTGCTTACCAGCACGATGGAGCCGGTGTTGGCGATGGCGAAATTGCCTCCGGTGATCCCCATGTCTGCGGCTAAAAACTTTTCGCGCAGGTCTTTTCGCGCGGCGGCTACCAATGCCTCAACACCCAGGTCTGGCGGCGTGCCAAGCTTGTCGGTGAAAAGTTCCGCCACCTGGGCGCGGCTTCTGTGGATTGCCGGGGCCATGATGTGTGAGGGCTTCTCATTTGCAAGCTGGATGATGAACTCACCCATATCGGTTTCGGTGACGGTGATGCCGGCTGCCTCCAGCGCCTCGTTTAATTCGACTTCTTCGGCAGTCATCGACTTGCCCTTGACAACGGTTTTCGTACCGTTGTCGGCGGCTATCTTCATGGCAAGGCGGGCCGCTTCTGTTGCGTCTTTTGCCCTATGGACAACCGCACCGGCGGCTTGGGCATTGGCGGTAAAAGATTGCGCGTATTTCTCCAGATTGCCGGAGATTTCCAGCTTTCGGGCCCGACCATAGTCGCGAAGCGCTTCAAAATCGGGTGTGTTGGCAACGGCCAGCGCCATCATTCCGGAAAGGAGGTTGGCGGTTTTTCGCACTGCGGCGATGACCTGGGAGTTTCGCACTGCCTCGCGGGATGCTTTTCGGAAATTGGGGGCAATATGACTCATCGCGTTTTGCCCTCCAGTGCTTCCACCATCAGTTCGGCAAGGTGGACAAAGCGAAGCCGGCCAAGATTTTGCCTCCTGGCGCCCGCCGAAAGGTGGGTGAGGCAGCTCATGTCCAGGGCGGCAACTGTTGAAGCGCCGGTTAGAACGATATTCCCCAGTTTGTCTTCCATCATTTTGCCCGAAACTTCGGGGAATTTGACGCTGAAACTACCGCCGAACCCGCAACAGAAGTCCGCATCGGGCAGTGGGACGAAATGATCGCCCAACATCTGCTTCAGGTAGTTCTCGGCCACTCCGCGCAGTTCGATACCGCGCAGGGTGCGGCAACTGGAATGGTAGGTGGCGCGGGTGGGCTCCGGATGGGGCGGAAGTCCTGGAATATCCAGTATGCGGTGCATATACTCGCAAATCTCGTAGGTTTTTGAGGCCAGCTCCCTGAAGCGGTCCTGAAGCTTGGGCTCCCCTTTGAATAGCGGCAAATAACGGTTCCTGACCGTGTCAACGCAGGAAGAACTGGGAGCGACAATGGCCTCCGAACGCTCGAAAACTTTCAGGAAATTAAGCGCCAAGGTTCTCGCGCTTTTGGTGTCGCCGGAGTTTAGCCATGGCTGGCCGCAACAGGTCTGTTCTTCTGGAAAATCGACGTCAACGCCATAGCTTTCCAGCAAACGCACCGAGGCCCGGCCCACACTGGGGTAGAGGACGTCGGCGCTGCAAGTGAGGAAAAGAGAGGCTCTTCGTGTTGTCGGCATGTCAATGATTTATTATTTGTCGCACACCCTTTATGGATTCGCGAGGACTCCCCGGTTACGACGGTACCAGAGGTTGGGAAAGAATCGGTAGAGGATCCTCGATACCGGGCCGATGTACTCCTTCGTACGGCGGTCGAACTGCGTTGCCTGGAGGATCTGTTCCCGGATGGCCTCCCGGGTCCTCTCTTCGTTGAAGATGTTGTAGGCGCAGTGAAAGATCGGGCTGTACATGTTCCGCTTCTCCAGGAACTTATGGACATTCAGGATGGTATTGGGCCCCTCCGGCTTTCCGTCGATCTGCTGAAGGACTTTCAGATGGGTTTCGACCGGATTGCCGGTGAAGGTATCATAGAAAAAGCTGCCGTAGCGGTGGTTCTTGCTCGCATCCGACGAAAGCGTGATGTACATGTCCCCCACGCCCGCCTGGCTCTGGAAGGCTTGAAAGCTCCCGCCGAGGATCCGGGAGAGGGATCTCACCTCCACCCCGGAACGGGAGAAAAGCGTCCCGGGAATCGAGTCGCCGAGATTCAGGCGGTCCGCCACCCCCTTGACGTTGGCCACGATGTTCTTCAGCGCGCCACACGCCTCGACCCCGACGGCATCGAAGTTATAGAACGATGTCAGCTCCCGCCTGTTGGCGCCGACAAATTCCTTCCGGACGGTCCGACAGATCGACTTTGCTCCCGCCACCGAAAGGCAGACCGGATTCCCCAAGGCGATGTCCATATCGAAGAAAGGCCCGCCAATCGAAACCACGGCGAACCGGTCTTTCAGTTTGTAGAAACGGTTCCGGATGAGCTGGGAAGGTGTGATGAGCTGGTGGGTCGTTTCGACCGCCGTGAGGCCTTTGATCGCCGAAATGAAACAGGTATTCGTGCCCTTGTGCCGGAGGATCGGCTCAACCTGGTTGAGGATCTCCGGAAGCCGGTCCATCGTGACGGAGAGGAATATGAAATCGTTCTCCTCAACGACCCGTTCCAGATCGTTGGTCGCGTAAACCTTCGGGGAGAGGCGGGGAACCTGATCCATCCCGCCGAGACGCCGCGCGAGGTCCTCGGTCAGGTGCCGCGGATTCAGGTGTTCCCGGTTGATCGTCTTGCAGACGTCGGCATCATGGTAGTAGAGGATCACCCGCTTGTCGTCCCGGCCGAACTTGTAGGCAAACGCGGTCCCGAGGCGCCCCGGCCCGATGATGGCGATCCTGTCCGTCTCCAAAGGCAAACCCGTCAGCATAAAGTCACTCTTCCAATACCTCGCGGGCGATGACGAGCCGCTGCACCTCGGAGGTTCCCTCGTAGATCGTGGTGACCCGCGCGTCGCGGTAGAGCCGTTCCACCTTGTACTCTTTCATGTAACCGTAGCCGCCGTGGATCTGGACGGCGCGGTAGGCCGCCCGGTTGGCCATCTCAGAGGCGAAGAGCTTTGCCATCGAGGCCTCCCGCGTGAAGGGCAGCCCCTGGTCTTTCTTGTCGGCGGCGTACAGGGTAAGCCAGTGGGCCGCCTCGATCTCGGCGGCGGTGTCGGCGATCATCCACTGGATCGCCTGGAAGGAGCCGATGTTCTTCCCGAACTGCTTGCGCGTCTTCGCGTACGCCACCGCCTCGTGGAGGCAGGCCCGGGCAATCCCGAGAGACTGGGAGGCGATCCCGATCCGGCCGCTGTCGAGGGCGACCATCGCGATCTTGAAGCCGATTCCTTCCTTTCCGAGCAGGTTCTCCTTCGGGATCCGGCAGTCGTCGAAGAGGAGCTCGACGGTATCGGAAGCCCTGAGTCCCATCTTGTCCTCTTTCCGACCGATGCGGAAACCCGGCGTCCCCTTCGTCAGCAGGAAGGCGGAAAGCCCGCGGTTCGACTTCTCGGAGCCGATCCGGGTGATCAGAACAATCACGTCGGCATAAGAACCGTTCGTGATGAAGATCTTCGAACCGTTCACCAGGTAATGGTCGCCCTTCTCCTCGGCGCGCGTCGTCATCCCCCCGGGGTCGGAACCCGCGTCCGGCTCCGTGACGGCGAAGGCCCCGAGCATCTCCCCGCGGGCGAGCGGCGCGAGGTATCGCTGCTTATGCTCCTCACTGCCGAACTTGAGGATCGGATCGGAGGAGAGGTTCGTTACCGACATCGTAACCGCCGTCGAGGCGCAGGCGTAGGCGATCTCCTGGAGGGCAAGGGAGTAGCTCACCGCACCCGCCCCGGCGCCGTCGTACTCGACCGGGACCATCATCCCCATAAGCCCGAGCCCCCCCATTTTCCGGATCGCCTTTTCCGGGAAGGTCTCCTCCCGATCCCACTTTCCGGCGAAGGGCTCCAACTCCTTCTTCGCAAAGTCGCGCGCCATCAGCCGGATCATCTCCTGCTCCGGGGTCAGTTGAAAAGCCATCGCATTCTCCTTTCAGGGAACGTAGACGACAACCAGCAGTTCCGCAGCCTCCGGGTTGGGGTTGCTCAGCTTGTGGTGGAGGGCGGAATTGAAATGGATGCTATCTCCCTGGGCCAAGCGGGTGACGTTCTCGCCGATCTGAATGGTGATCCCCCCCTTGAGAACGTAGTGGAACTCCTCTCCTTCATGATGAAACTCGACCCCCTTGTGGTCGGTGTGCGCGTCGACCGTGACCAGATAACCCCGCAGGTGCTTGTCCGGCCCCGGTTTGATTAGCGATGTGTAAGCATAGGAGTCGACGCGTTTTTTGTGGCTTTTCGAGCGCCGCTTCGTCGCCTGCGTCTCCCCCTCCGTCTCCAACTCGTCCATGTTCAGCTTAAGGACGCGGCTGAGCTGGAGGACGAGCGACACGGGCGGCACGGTCCGATCCTCTTCGACCCCTTTGAGGATCTCCGGTTGGTACCCCGTCTCTAGGGCAAGGTCTGCGATGCTCATCCCCATCCTCTCCCGGCCGGCCTTCATCCGCTGGCCAAGGGAGCTCTTCTCGCTTTTCTTTCTGACCATCTGACGCCTCCTTGTTATGAACGGAACATCGTGCATTACGCTTGGTAAAAGACTTGGTCACGGTGAGATAACCCTATATGAACCTCATTGGTTTGTAAAGCACCAGACAGGGTCGGTTGAAGCGGCCCCTCGCCAAACGCCTTCCAACATACTCCAGTGGGAATTTTGGTTCTTTTATGCTGACGGGCGCCCGAGCTTCTTTCCCAATTCCACGGCCGCCTTCATCAGGGACTCGTTCGCCCGGCTCTCCCCTGCCCCGAGTGCGCTCCCGTAGACCATACCGACGATCTTCGCCCCGGTATATCTGAATGCGTCCTGGAAGGTGCGCAGCGCGTTCACACAGCCCGAAGCGAACGGATCGGCATCGCCGTAGCTCATCGCGATGGCGATCCGTTTTCCGGCGAAGGCATCCTGGCCATAGGCAAGCAGCGCGAAGCAGCGATCCATGAAGAGCTTCGTCTGCGCCGACATCGTGAACCAGTAAACGGGGCTCGCGATGACCCAGGCATCCGCCGCAAGAAGCTTCGGATAAATATCCTGCATTTCATCTTTGATGGCGCAGCCCTTGCTCTTCTCCTTTTGGCAGGCGTAGCAAGCGTTGCAGGGGGCGATCTTCAAACCGTGAAGGAAGATGGTCTCCACCTTCGCCCCGGCCGCCTTGGCCCCCTTGGCGATCCGATCCGCCAGAATGGCGCTGTTCCCCTTCTTCCGCGGACTCCCCAGCAATACGATAACTTTTTTCACTTCCTTTTTCCCCGCCATCGCTCACCTCCCCTGTTAAGCTGTTCATCCTCGCCTCTGTCGGACACATCGGCGCGCCGCGCATCCGATGGCAACGAAAGAGCCTGTCTTTCATTCCCTTCTTCGCAATGATTACTGATACGTTCGCCCACTGTGTTTGACCCATCCGGACAAATGACGACCTGCTGGGTCGTGATGTGTCCAGTGGATTACGCCTCCCTGCGGGTTCCACTCGTATTCGCCATTAAACGCTACCCGATCTCCTTCTTTGAGAGAATCGATCCTGCTGGATAGGTCAATGTTGTGAGCAATCAGTAGCGTTTGCCCTGACCCCAATTGAATAATGAAGCGCTGGTGCCTACTCCCGTCATTGTCATCAGCAAGAACCCTTGTCACGATGCCGCCGCCCTGAACCTGTACGTTTCTACGGTGATTGACGAATGCGCTGGTTAATATTTGGTCGCCACCAGATATGGTGTCGACGACGCCCGTACGTTGCGTGGTAACCAGGCCGCTTTCCGTAGCGACAAAGTAGGCAGCGGCTAAAACAAAGGCTATGAGAATTAGCTTTTTCATATTTCGGCATCTAATGGGTGCGAGATGAGCCGCATCCCCTTGGGCGCGGGAGATTCAATTCATTGCAGCTCCAGTGACAAAGGGGGCGGAGCCGCCGCAGGTGGCGCGAACATAGTGTAGACCGCCTATCGGCGACCTTTGGTTACCGCCGCTCCAATGGTAACGATTGTGGAAGACATTGACATAAGATATGATTTCCGTCAAACAAAATCAATGGAAGCCATATTTACTATCAAAAAACCGCAGGCGATGACAGAATGATGATGCCCTTGGATCGGGTCCGAGACGTCCTCCGGAAAAGGCATTGCTCCATCCGCACCGAACAGGCCTGCGTGAATGTTTTTTAAATTGACGGCCGATCCGCCGTGCCTTATAATTGCCGCTGGAAAACACCCCCTAATCCGTTGTTTATGAAGATCAACTCTTCAACCTCAATAAAGGATGGCGACGATATGAGAAAACGAATTCTCAAGATGCGTTGGAATCAGCGGGTGGGCAAAGGTATCCTGGCAGTCTTCTGTGCCTTGGCGGTTATCATGCCGCCGGCGTGGCTGATGGCCTGGAGCGAGCATCCTCTGATCACTTATCCCGTGCTGGCGGCCATGCCCGGCGTGGCGGATGCCCGGGCCGTTCGGGTGGAAAGCATCGACGCCTTCCTCGGTGCGGAGGGGCAGAAGATCGAGAAACTGCTTGCCGAAGAGGAAGCCTGGGCGAAACAAAACCTCGCCTGGTATCCCCCCCTTCCCGAGTCGCTGCTCTTCAAGGCATCCGGCAGTCCCGGCGACCTGCGTGAACGTTTCTGCCGGGCCATCCGGATCAATCCGCGGGTCAAATTCCCCCTCTATCTGCAGCTCCTGCCCGGGAATCCGCCTGCGGAAAGGCCCGCCCTGCGACCCGCCGACATCAGTTTCCTCGGGGATATTTCGGACTGGGAGAAGACCCGCTTCGTCTCGCTGAAAGAGGGCGAGAGCGTAAGGCCTCTGGACGTGGCCGTCTCGGCCTCGGACGAACCGGATCTCCTCGGTCTCGATATCGGGCTGTTTGAAGACAATGCGACGGATTTCGGAAAGCGGTATGGATTCGGTCTCCAGCCATTCGGCAATCCCAATCTGGAATACGGGAGCCAGGCGCCATTCCACATGGGCTTTTACCATGAGTCCGACATCATGTACTTCTTTGCGGGTTTCCTGAAAAAGTGCCTTCCGGAAGCCCGGATCCACCTGTACAAAGGGCTCGCGCGGCTCGCCTTCGAGAGCGGACATCCTTACTGGGGATGGCGGTTTACCGGTTTGGGCCTCCATTATCTGGCGGATCTGGCTCAACCTTATCACGCCACGGCGCTGCCCGGCGTCAGCACCGCTTACGCCCTCTGGATCAACACGATCGATATGGCCGGTATCCACGGCCCCAAAGCCGATGCGATCCAGCTTGTCTCCAACCGGCATACGGCGCTGGAGAAGTTCGCGCAGATTTATCTTCAGAGGGCCTATCAAAAGGGGAAGAGCGCCAACCCCCTGCTGGCGGCCTTGGGCTCCGCCGCGGATGGAACCCCTTACGATGACGGCGTCCCGCGGAATGTGGTCTCCCGGATGGCCCACGACAAGGCTGAACAGACGGACAAAATCCTGGAGGGGGCGATGCCGAAGAAGTTTGTTTCGGACCCCGGTTTCGAGCTGGGAACGAGCGCGGAGAGGAGGCAGATCGTGGAACGGGCCGTAGCGGAAAAAGGCCCGGCGGCCATCGACCGATTGACCCTGCTGCTCCGGGAGCTGTTGACCCCCTTTGCCACCCAGGGACGCGGCTATGTCCGGGCGGTGCTGAAAGCCAACCGCTGATAGGAAAAGAACGACTTTGACCTCTCCCGCGGAAGGTCGGCGTCAATCTCATCCGACGGCATCTCGCCTGACCAGAACCACGTCGGCGAGAACGAGCAGCACAACGAGCGAAACGAGCTTCAAAGTTGTTGGCCTCCTGAATTGACCAGCGATCTAACGCGGTGATCAGCCAGAGCCAGATTTATCGGCGATTGGCTGCATCAATTGGTTATGAAGTCCTTTGGTCTCAACGGGTCTTGTTCTTCCAGCAATTTAGAATTCAAGGGCTGACCAAGCCTTGTCCGATAGGTTTATTAAAATCGCCTCATTTATCGTAGCTCATGCCCCCCAGCAATTTCCAGCGAGGACCCTCTTTCACCCACGTATGGGTTATCCGTGATGATTGTGTTTTCGCCACACCGGCAGTGTCACTGCAATTGACGTGAATGATGTACTGAGTCAGTGTGACCTCTCCCATCAACCGGATACCAGCTCGTTCAATTTTGAAAGTGCATGAAGTGGGCTTAGGGACTAATTGCTTCATGAAACGAGCACTTTCTTCTTTGTCAATCGGTTGCGGCACGGCGCCCGGCCACCCAAGGAATTGACTATGCACAATGGCAAGTACTTCCTCGTAATTTGCTTTATAGAGGTTTGCGAAGTATGCCTCTTCCAATGCCCAAATCTCCTCTGCCACCGTATCCCTCCTATTGTCCGTGTCTGCTGTAGCTGAATAAGCCTGTGAATAGGAGAATAGAATACATGCCAAAATGATTGTCGACAACAGAACCGTGTTTTTCATCTAAGAACCCTCATCTTTTCCAGCTTTTTCGGGGCATTCTTGTTTCTCGTCATTTGCTTTTGTATTCTTCTTCATAACATAGTGTAGACCGCCGAACGGCGGCCTTTTGTGACTGCACTGGATATTTAATTGTTGCGCAAGACCTTGACATAAGAAAAGATCTCTGTCAAACGAAAATCAGTGGAAACCATAATTGGTATTAAAGATACCGCAGGTGAAGACAGAAGATTAAGCTCTTGGATCAGGTCCGGGATGTCTGAGAAACAAGCGGCTTTTCACCATCAGGCGATGGAAGGCGGACGCTACCCGGGCGGCAGTGTACCGCGGGGAATGACGTGGACGGCGGTCGCCTTGAACGAGGCGGTGACATGCTTTCCCTCTTGAAGCAGGAGCTCTTCGAGGGACTGGCGCGTCACGTAAGCGACCAGGTCGAAGCCGCAATCTATGCGGACCCGATGGAAGAGCCCGAGCGGCGTGATCGTCCGGATTGTTCCGGGAAAGACGTTCCGGGCGCTCGTCCCGGACGGCGAGGCGTTCGCCGAGAGGGTCACATGCTCCGGCCTGATGCAGCAGAGGAGCTGTTCGCCGATCCGGACATCCCCGACCGCCTCGATTTCTCCGCCTTCCACAGCCGCTGTGAACGCCCCGTCGGAGAACCGCACGACCCGTCCAGGCAGAACCGTCTCCACACCTACAAACGAGGCAACAAATTCGTCCGCCGGCCTGTTCATCACCTCGGCCGCCGGGCCGATCTGGGCGATCCTTCCCCCATTGACCACCACGAGTCGGTCGCCCAGCCGGAGGGCCTCCGTCTGGTCATGGGTCGAGGCCACGGCGGTCGTGTTTCATCGAGGAAAATGATTTTGGGTTTCGTTAGGAAGGCCCGGGCGAGACTGGTTCGTTGAGCCTCTCCACCGGAGAGCTTTCGGGCGGAGCGTTTTGCCAGGTGACCAACGCCGAAACGCTCCAGGTATTCGGGAACCATCCGCCCGATCTCCGCCCGCCCAATGCCGCGGATCTTGAGCCCCGCGGCGACGTTCTCGAACACGGTCGTATCAAACAGGAGCGGCTCCTGGAAGACCATCGCGATGTGGCGGCGGTAGTCGAACCCGCCGTTCCCGATCCGCTCCCCCCGGAACAGAAGCGTTCCCCGCGCGGGTTTCAACAGACCGGCCAGGGTCAGGAGCAGCGTCGATTTTCCCGCGCCGTTCGGACCGATCAAAGCGAGCACCTGACCCGAAAACACGTCGAGGGCGGGGACATCGAGTACCGTCACTCCGCCCCGGCGAACCAGGAGATCCTCCGCCTTCAGCAGAATATTCAGATCGCCGGCGGGATTCATCGGGGCCTCTCCCGCTGCTGGATCTGCGTAAGGATGGCATTTACGAAAAAGGCGAGGAGCATCAGGATGATCGAGAGCGCGATGGCGATGTCGAAGTTCCCCCGTCCCGTCTCCATGACCGTAGCCGTCGTCAGGACCCGGGAGTAGCCTCTGATGTTGCCGCCGACCATGATCGAGGCGCCGACCTCCGAGATGATGCCGCCGAAGCCGGCCATCACGGCCGCCAGGAGCGGCAGGCGCGCCTCCTTGACCAGGAGCCAGACCATCTGCACGCGCGTCGCCCCCAGGGCGAGGATCTGGAGGCGGAGGTTCGGCGGCAAATGCTGGATGGACGCGAGGGTGATCCCCGTGACGATCGGGGTGGCGATGACAGCCTGGGCCAGGATGATCGCCGTCGGGGTGTAGAGGATCTCCAGAAAGCCGAGCGGCCCGTTCCGCCAGAGGAAAATCGTCACGAAGAGGCCGACGACCACCGGCGGAAGCCCCATCCCCGTGTTGATCAGGCTCACGACCAGTTGCCGCCCGGGAAACCGGGAGAGGGCCACGGCCGTCCCGGCGGAGATTCCGATGAAGAGGCTGATCAGCGTCGCCGTCCCCGATACCTGCAGGGAGAGCAGCGTGATCCCCAAGACCTCCCTATCCAGCGTGAAGATCAGAAGAAAAGCCTTTTCGATCCCTTCCAGAATCAGATCCATCGATTGCACCGCCTGTAAGTGCTAAGTGCTGAGTGCTGAGTGCTAAGTGCTCAGTGCCGGGTGTTTTTCTTCTCAGTCATCAGCACAATGTTTTACTCAGTCCCCAGCACTCAGTCCTCAGCACTCTCTTTTTTTCCCGCGTCGGGGAAGAAGAGCGGCCCTCCGTACTTCTCCACACCGAAGGTCTTGATGATCCCCTGGGTTTCCGCAGAGACCATGAAGTCGGAGAAGGCCTTCGCGCCGTCGGTATTCACCTTCGGCCACTTGGCAGGGTTGACCGCAATCACGTGATAGACGTTCAGCAGGATCGGATCCCCCTCCTTGAGGATGGGAAGGCCGAGCCTCTGCTGCAGGGAAAGCCAGGTCCCCCGATCGGCGAGGGTGTAACCCTTCTTCTCGGCCGAAACGTTCAGGGTCTGCCCCATCCCGAGGCCGG
>JAPLJX010000503.1:0-1661 GCA_026388375.1 Deltaproteobacteria bacterium | reverse complement strand
GTCTCCTGGTACCACTTCTGTCCCTCGGGGTTGATCCCGGCCGCCTTCCAGATCCCCTTCTCCTTGGAGTGGGTCCCGGAATTGTCCCCCCGCGACAGGAAGAGGGAACCGGCCGCGGCGATCTTCTTGAAGGCCTCAACCGTGCTCTTGGTCCCCTTGATCGCGGCCGGATCGGCGGGCGGTCCGACGACAATGAAGTCGTTGTGCATGACGATCAGCCGGTTCACGCCATATCCCTCCGCCATGAACTTCTTTTCCGCATCGGGGGAATGGACGAGCAGAACGTCCGCCTCGCCCTTCTGCCCCATTGCCATCGCCTGACCCGAGCCGACGGCGATCGTCTTGACGAAATAGCCGGTCTTCTTTTCGAACACTGGAATCAGGACATCCAGCAGCCCCGAATCCTGGGTACTGGTCGTCGTCGCCAGGATCAGGTTCTTCTGCGCCGGTCCGGCTGCTGGTGCGGACAATGTGGCACCCAGCAGAAAAACCGTCGTAATCAACGCCGACAATCCCGTTTTTAACAACCGCTTCATCATTGCAACCTCCATTGAATAGATGATGGGTAATTGATTTGCCCTGGCTCTTCCGCCAACCGTTGCTTCTATTTCAAGGCTTCACATAGAGAATCTTTCCTGAACTCCGGAAGTCATAGCTCCCCAGATTCCCGACCCTTTTTCGGAACTCTTCCCCGTTCAGCGTTTCCACGAGGGCCTGGACCCCCTTCTGAAAGAAGACCGACTGATCGAGGACCATGTCGAACCGCTCTTCGGTGATGGGAATAAAATCGAGGCCGAGCAGGCTCGAAATAGCCGCTGTTGCGATTCCCGCGTCGGCCTCACCGGAGAGGATGGCGAGGCCGATTTCGATATGGGTGAACACCTCCCGGTCATAACCGGTGATCCGGGCGGCGGGAATCCCGGCCTTCTCCAGGTGGTGATCGAGCAGCAGACGTTTCCCCGAACCGGGCTGGCGGTTCACGAAACGGACCCCCTCCCGGACGAGATCGGCAAATTCCCGGATACCCCGGGGATTTCCCCGGACGATCACAAAACCAAGTTCCCGGAAGAACAGATTCACGACCACGGCCTTGACACTCGGAACCAGCCTGTCCAGGTAAGGAATATTGTACTCCCCCGTTTCGGGATCGA
This sequence comes from Deltaproteobacteria bacterium, assembly GCA_026388375.1. Classification (GTDB taxonomy): domain Bacteria; phylum Desulfobacterota; class Syntrophia; order Syntrophales; family UBA5619; genus UBA5619. The sequence goes on along the minus strand of JAPLJX010000503.1, from coordinate 510 downwards.
GCAGGTGGGACCAGGCGATGTCGGTAAAGCCCTTTTCCAGGGCAACCAGCCCCTCCCGACTCCCCGTGTTGGCCGAGAAGATATAGAACTCCGGATGGGCCTTCCGCAGGCAGGTCTGGAGGATGTCGAGGACCGGGTCATTGCTGCCCGAGGCCAGCAGAGCGCCCGGGATCCGCCCGCTCTTCTGCCTGGCCTGTTCGAGGCCCGATTTTGCGTTCGCCTCGATCCAGCCGTCGATCACCTTCTTCGGGAATATCCACTTCCCCGTGACGCGCGTCGCCGGCATGCGCCCCGTCTTGATCAGGGCGTAAACCTGCTTTTCGTGGATGCCCAGGTAGCCGGCAACCTCTTTGGTGTTCATCATCTCGTCCGACATGATTCACTCCTTTAACCGGGCGGCAGCATAAACGATGGAGAAGGGAATTTCAACACAAAAATGACATATACAAACTTTTTATTACTAATTCATACAAATACGGACCGGCCGACCCTAAATTTCCGTAAAGGGGC
>JAPLJX010000341.1 GCA_026388375.1 Deltaproteobacteria bacterium | reverse complement strand
CGCCCCCCGCACCGAGCCGGAAGAGAAGACCCAGACTGTCAATATTACCTACGAAATCAACAAGGCGAAGCTCGTCTATTTCAACCGGATCAACATCACCGGCAACAACAAGACGAGGGACAAGGTGATCCGCCGTCAGCTCTCCGTGGTGGAGGGCGATCTCTACAGCCGGACCAAGCTCAAGAACAGTTACATGGCCCTGAACCAGCTGCGCTATTTTGAGGAGATCGATTTCCAGAGCGAGAAGGGTCCCGATGAGACCTTGACGGACGTGAACATCCGCGTCAAGGAAAAACCGACGGGGATATTCAGCCTCGGCGCCGGCTACAGCGCGCTGGACCATGCGGTCGTTTCGGCCCAGGTCTCCCAGCAGAACCTTTTCGGACGCGGCCAGATCCTGAGCCTCAAGGCGAGTGTCGGCTCCAGCACCCAGCTTTACGACATCTCCTTCACGGAGCCCTGGCTCTTCGACATGCCCCTCTGGAGCAAATTCGACGTCTGGAACCTCTACCGCGAATACGACTCCTACAACCTCGACTCCAAGGGCTTCGGCGCCACCTTCGGCTACCCCCTCTGGCGGTACGTGACCGGCTATGTCGGATACCGCCTGTCGTTGGACAATGTGAAGGACATCCTGGACACAGCCTCTTACTACATCAAAAAACAGGCGGGGGAGACGACGAGCAGCGGCGTCACCTTCACCCTGATGCGGGACTCGACGAATGATGTGATGTTTCCCTCCGCCGGATCGAAGAACAGCGCCTCGGTGGAATACACCGGAGGCCCCCTGCAGGGCGATGTCAGCTATACCCGGTACGGGGCGACCTCCGCCTGGTTTTTCCCGCTTCCGTTGGACACGGTCATCGGCGTCCGCGGACGGATAGGCTACATGCAACCCAACGAGGGAAAAGAGGTGCCGATCTTTGAAAGGTACTATCTGGGGGGGATCAATTCGCTGCGGGGACTCCGGGAGGTGGGACCGAAGGATCCCGCGACGAGGGACGTCATCGGGGGGCTCACGATGCTGAACTTCAACTTCGATTACATCTTCCCGCTGATCAAGAACGCCGGGATGAAGGGGGTCCTCTTCTTCGACACCGGCAATTCATGGGAAAGCGGTTATAATCTCGGCGATTTGCGGAGAACGGCGGGGATAGGCATCCGCTGGTATTCGCCGATCGGACCGCTGCGTCTGGAGTGGGGCTACGTCCTCGACCGGAAGGAAGATGAAGCCGCCAGCCGGTGGGAATTCTCGATCGGGATGTTCATGTAGAAAACATAGAAGGCTGCTGTTGCCTTCTTTAATGATGCACAAACAGGAAAGGGGAAATGTTTCATGAAAAGATATGGATTGATCGTTGCGGCTATTTTGATTCCGGCCCTTGCTTTCGCGGCCTCTCCCGTCGCGGCGGCGGAAAAAACTGGGTTTGTGGATATCCGGGAGGTCATGCTTACCTCCAGCGCCGGCAAGAAGGCGGCCGAGGATTTCAAGAAGGCCTTCGAAAAAGACAAGGCGACCATTCAGGAGAAGGAAGCCGAGTTGAAAAAACTCAAGGATGAGCTCGAAAAACAGCGGCCGCTCCTCAAGGAGGATGTCATTAAGGAGAAGGATTCGGCTTTTCAGAAAAAGGTCCGAGACTACCAAATCATGGTAAAGGATTCCGAGGAAGAGCTTCGGGTGAAAGATCAGGAACTCTCCAGGAAGCTGTACCCGGAAATCCAGAAGCTGGTTCAGTCCATCGGCGAGAAGGAAAAGTACACCATGATCGTCGACTTTAGCCAGATTCCCTTGGCCTATTACTCGAAGGAGAACGACCTGACGAAACGGGTCATTGACGAATTCAACAAGACATACAAGCCGAAGAAGTGATGAAAAATTGAAGAAAACACTCAGCGAGATCGCTTCGTTTCTGGACGGCAGCGTCAGCGGCGACGGCGGGGTTGTGATCGAACAAATCCGGGGAATCGATGAGGCCGGCCCCGGGGATCTGACCTTCGTGACCAACCCGAAATACCGGAAACGGATGGAGACCACCGACGCCAGTGCGATCCTGGTAGCCCCGGGAACCGCCTGCGCGGGGAAAACCCTCCTGACGGTTGCGGATCCCTACGCCGCCCTGGGCCGGCTTCTCGATCTCTATTACCCCGAAGAGGAAGAGACGACGGGGATCCATAAAAATGACGGCATCGAAGCGGGGGCCGACGTTTCACCGGAGGCCGTGGTCTATCCCGGCGTCCACGTCTGCCGCGGGGCGCGCGTCGAGAAAAAGGCCGTGCTCTACCCGGGGGTCTTTATCGGCCGGGACGCTTCCGTCGGAGAGGCCTCCATACTGTATCCCGGCGTCACCGTCTACCGGCGGTGCCGGATCGGCCGACGGGTTGTTCTCCATGCCGGGGTCGTCATCGGCAGCGACGGCTTCGGTTTCGCCCTTCCCGGTCAGGAAAACCGGAAGATCCCGCAGGTCGGCCACGTCCAGATCGACGACGACGTGGAGATCGGCGCAAATACGACGATCGACCGCGGGACCCTCGGACGGACCTGGATCCAGAGGGGGGTGAAGATCGACAACCTCGTCCAGATCGCCCACAATGTTGTGATCGGGGCCTATTCCGTGATCGTCGCCCAAGTCGGCATCTCGGGCAGCACGCAATTGGGTAAGGGGGTCGTCATCGGCGGCCAGGTGGGGATCGTCGGACACATCCGGATCGGGGACGGCGTCATGGCCGCAGCCCAATCCGGCGTTACCAAGGATATCCCGCCGGGCCGGATTGTCGCCGGCTCACCCCACATGCCCCATCGGGAGTGGCTGAAAATGGAGGCCTGCCTCCCGAAACTCCCGGAGATGCGCGAGGCGCTTGCCGCCCTTCAGCGCCGGGTAGCGGCCCTGGAGGAAAAAGAGGCAAAGGAGAAGTGATGAACATCCACCCCACGGCAATCATCTCCCCGGATGCGACGCTTGCGGACGGGGTCGATGTCGGGCCATACAGCATCATCGGCCCCGATGTCCATATCGGGAAGAACACGAAAATCGGCCCCCATGTGGTCATCGAAACCCATACCGACATCGGCGAGGACAACCGGATCGCCCAGTTTGCCTCGATCGGCGGCGCGCCCCAGGATCTGAAATTCCGGGGAGAGGCAACGCGGGTCGTCATCGGCAGTCACAACACGATCCGGGAGTACGTCACGATCAACCGGTCCACCGTCCACGACATCGGCGTCACGATGATCGGCAACCACAACCTGCTGATGGCCTACTGTCATGTCGCCCACAACTGCAAACTGGGGGACCACATCGTCATGTCCAATGCAGCGAACCTCGCAGGCCACGTCCACGTGGAGGATCACGCGATCATCGGCGGCCTGACGGGGGTTCATCAGTTCACCCGGATCGGCGCCCACTGCATCATCGGCGGCGCCTCGGCGGTAACCAAGGACATCCCCCCCTTCGTCATAGCCTCCGGCAACTTCGCGAAGCTCTTCGGTCTGAACATGATCGGTTTGAAACGGCGGGGATTCACCGAAGAGACGATCGGGGCCCTCAAGACGGCCTACCGGATCGTTTTCCGTTCCTCGCTGCTCCTCGCCGCCGCCATCCGGAAGGTCGAAGAGGAGGTGGAGGATCTGCCCGAGGTTCTGCAGTTCCTCGATTTCATCCGGACATCGGAAAGAGGAATCTGTCGATGATAAATAGGGACAGCGCCCTATTATTTTCGGAAATAATAGGGCGCTGTCCCTATTTATCCTGTCGATGGAACCTATGAAAAAGATCAGAATCGGCGTGGTGGGGGCCGGCCATCTGGGCCGCTACCACCTCCAGAAATACCGGAAAATACCGGAATGCCGTCTTGTCGGCGTCGCCGACCTTGTGGAGGAGAATGCCCGAAAGGCCGCCGATGGCTGCGACTGCGAGGTTTTGACGGACTACCGCGGACTTCTGGGAAAGGTCGACGCCGTCTCGATCGCCGTGCCGACCGGCGTCCACCATGAGGTCGCCTCGCTCTTCCTGAAGGCCGGGGTGGACGTCCTGCTGGAAAAACCGATCGCCACGACGCTCGCCGAGGCGGACGAACTGATCACCCTGGCCGAGGCAAAAAGGCTGGTCTTCCAGATCGGCTTCGTCGAGCGGTCCCGGCCGTCGCGGCCCTCCGGACCCTGATGGGGACGCCGCTGTTCATCGAATCCCACCGCCTCCACCCCTTCTTCGAACGAGGCACGGATGTGGACGTCATCCTCGACCTGATGGTTCACGACCTCGACATCATCCTCCATTTCGTCCGCTCCCCGGTTTCGACCGTGGACGCCGTCGGGGTTTCAGTTCTCTCCGACAAGGTGGACATCGCAAACGCCCGCCTGACCTTCGCGAGCGGCTGCGTGGCGAACATCACCGCGAGCCGGGTCACGGGAAAGACCATGCAGAAGATCCGGTTCTTCGGAGTCGAGGGGTACCATGCCGTGGATTTCAACAAGCGGGAACTCGTTTCTTTGAGCCGGCGAAACGGCGCCGGAGGCCAGATCGAGATCACGGAAAATCCCGTGGAGATCAAAGCCGCGGACCCGCTGGAGGAGGAGATCCGCTCCTTTGTCCGGGCCGTGACGGACCGGACGCTCCCGCAGGTGTCAGGCCAGGAAGGGCGCGACACGCTGGAACTGGCCCTGCGCATCAACGACGCCATCGTCCGAAACCGGGAACGGGCCCCTTTCCTTGCCGGATCACCCGGGGAAGGACGGATTCAGCCGTGAACGCGCGGAGGGTCATGATCGTCGCCGGAGAGGCCTCCGGGGATCTGCACGGCGGGAACCTCGTCCGGGCCATGCACCAGATCGATCCGGACCTTTTCTTCTATGGCGTGGGAGGGAAAAAGATGCAGACGGCGGGGGTAGAACTCCTGGCCGACGCAGCCGATATGGCCGTGGTGGGACTGACGGAGGTGGTCTTCAAACTCGGGATGATCCTCCAGGTGATGCACCGACTGAAGAGCTCGCTTGCGAAGACGCCGCCGGATCTCGTCATCCTGATCGACTATCCGGATTTCAACCTCCCGCTCGCGCGCGCCGCCCGGAGGCGCGGGATCAAGGTCCTCTATTACATCAGCCCCCAGGTATGGGCCTGGCGGAAGGATCGGATCGACATCATCCGGAATGCCGTGGACCGAATGGCCGTGATCCTCCCTTTTGAAGAGGAATTTTACCGGAAGGCCGGCGTGGACGTCACCTTTGTCGGCCATCCGCTGCTGGATGAGGTCCGAAGAAAATATCCGCGGATCGTGGCGCTGAAACGTTTCGGCCTGCGGGACGAGGCGATTACGGTCGCCATTCTCCCTGGAAGCCGAAAGTCCGAGGTGGCCAGGCTCCTGCCGGAGATGCTCCGCGCCTGCCGGATACTGACGGAGAAAATCTCCCCGATCCAGTTCGTTCTCCCGCTCGCCGGAACACTCGCCCCCGATTTTGTCCGGGATATCCTCCGGCAGTTTCCCGTCCGGGTCAACGTCATTCCGGACGAGATCTACGACGTCATCGCCGTCTCCGATGCGGCCATCGTCGCGTCGGGAACGGCCACGCTGGAAACGGCGCTCCTGGAGACCCCGATGGTCGTCGTCTACAAGGTCTCCGGCGTCTCCCACGCCGTGGGCCGGAGATTCATCCGAGTGGACCACATCAGCCTGGTGAACTTGATCGCCGGGCGGACCGTCGTCCCCGAGTTGATCCAGGACGACGCGAATCCGGAACGGATCGCCGCCGAGGTGAGGGAACTCATCACCCGGCGCGGCAAAGCGCGGGAAATGAAGCTCGCGCTCGCCGAGATCCGTGGAAAATTGGGAACGCCCGGAGAGCCCCTATTTATTTTCCGGGGAAATAAATAGGGGCTCTGTCCCTCGTATATTAAAGGAGAGTAACGGTGGACATTTTCAAGAGACTCCTGAAGCTGGCAAAACCGCATGCATTCAAGTTTTCGGTCGCCATGATCTGCATGCTCGTCGTCGGCGCGACGACCTCGGCGCTCGCCTTTCTCGTCAAACCGACCCTCGACGAGATCTTCCTGAAGCAAAACGCCAAGATGCTCCAGTGGATCCCGCTCGCCATCGTCGGGATCTACCTCATCAAGGGGGCTTGCGGCTATGCCCAGACGATTCTGATGAATTTCATCGGTCAGCGGATCGTGGCCGATCTGAGGGCGGAACTCTACCGGAAGATCCAGACCCAGTCGCTCGCCTTTTTCACAAGGAATCCGACCGGCATCCTGATGTCCCGGATCACGAACGACGTCGGATACATCCAGGGCGCCGTCTCGGAGGCGGTCACCGCACTGCTCAAAGACTCTTTCACACTGATCTGCCTCGTCTTCGTGATCTTCTATCGCGACTGGCGGCTGGCCATCATCGCCATGTTCGTCTTTCCGCTCGCCGTCTATCCGATCGCCAAGTTTGGCCAGAAGATGCGGCAGGTGGCGACGCGGACGCAGATCACTCTCGGAAGCCTGATGACCCTTCTGCAGGAGACGATCTCCGGAACCCGGATCGTCAAGGCCTTCAGCATGGAGGAGTATGAAAACCGGCGTTTCTCGGGGGAGAATGAACGGCTCTTCCGCCTCAACCTGAAGGCGGTTTCGATCAACGCCGTCTCCAGCCCCTTCATGGAGTTTCTCGGCGGCCTCGGCATCTCGGCGATCATCTTCTACGGCGGCTACCAAGTGATCCACGGCCAATCCACACCGGGAACCTTTTTCTCCTTTCTCACGGCGCTGATCATGCTCTACGAACCGGTGAAACGCCTGACGAACGTGAACAACACGATCCAGCAGGGGATCGCCGGCGCCCAGCGGGTCTTCGGGATCATCGACCTCGTCCCGGAGATCGGGAACCGCCCCGGCGCCGCCCCCCTCCCCCGGATCTCCCGGGAGATCGAGATCCGGAACGTTACCTTCCGCTATGAGGAGGCGCCGGTCCTCCGGAACATCGATCTCCGAATCCGCGCCGGCGAGGTCGTCGCCTTCGTGGGCATGAGC
>JAPLJX010000147.1 GCA_026388375.1 Deltaproteobacteria bacterium | reverse complement strand
GCTCCAATAAATCTCTGCCTCTCGCCTTCCTCGCCATAGCCACACCTCCTCATGGATATGCGACTATTATATCATAAATGATTTAGAAATGGAATTATGCGCACATAGTCATAGCCAACAAGACTTAACCATGCTACAAAAAGCTCATGAACATTTTTCCCCCCAAGTTCATCAAATGGCAGATCTTCCCTGGTGAAAAATTGAAACACCGGGAGAGCGGGTTTGCTAGCGTCATCGCCGTCCTTTTACTCATGGTCTTTTTTCTCGGTTTCATCGGTGGTTGCGCAAAGTCAGATCACGAACCAAGTCCAGGGACGTATAGCATTCCCGATGGGACAAAGCCCTGTGAGCATCCGGAGTACTGGCCGTTTAGAATGACCTCAAAGAAACATCCCTTCATGGTCCATTACCGTACCTTTGGAGAAGCGGAGATTTCAGAAAAAGTTATCGAATATCTGGATAATGCCTGGGAATTTGAGGTCAATGTGCTGGGGTTTACACCTCCGCCTTCGGACGGGGGCTCCTGCGGTCCCGATGGTTCATTCGATGTTTTTATTTGGCGGGGGAATCGATCCTGCTTCGTGGATACGATTTCGGATGAGATCGTGACCCCATGGGGCGCAAGGGCAAGCTTTATGCTCCTCGATCCATGGGGACCTTACGGCGGGGCGATCCTCGACCAAACAATCGGACACGAATTCAACCATGCCAGCCATGCTGCGGACGATTGGCACGAAGCGGGTGACGCATTTGAGATGACCGCCACCTACATTGAGCAGTATTTCGGGGATGCCTGTACATATTGTATCAGCGATTTCCAGGCCAATCCGGATTGGGGTCTTTTATGGTACGACGATTATAAGACTTGGTATATGTACGGTTCAGCCCTTTACCTGTACTTCCTCAGGGATTACTATTTTCCGGCCGAGGAAGGTTTTCCCGCCAGACTCTGGCGCAATGTACGAAACATCCCCGATCCCTTCGTCAATAAGCCTAACTTTGTCGAAGGCCTGGACGCCATGCTTGTCCCGTTGGGGTCTTCCTTCATGGATTCGGCCATCCTTTTTGCACGTTGGCGCTACTTTACGGGCAGCAGAGATGACGGCGGGCATTTTAAGAGATGGCCCCTGCCGAAAAAGCAACTTCCCTTTATTGACGAGGCCGATATCAAACTGCACGCTTCTATCTTACTTGCCGATACAGTCTATAACGTCGAGCCGCCACCGATGTTATTGGGGAGCGCCTATATCGAAATCCTGCAAGATCAGCCAGGACGGAATTCCTTCGCGGTCTCCCTGTTGGCTCCGGCAAATCCGGACCTCCGATGGGTTGTGCAGGCCGTGCCGGGAACCGTCGCCGGTTCCGATGGTGATACCATCGATTTGAGCACTGGTTCTGCCCGCGTGTCCTTTACAAAAGAAGGAAAACGCACCCTGATTATCACCCTGATGCCAACGAAGGCTTTTGATCCGGGTCAACAATCCGGTGAAACATTCCCCGTTGCCATCCGCCTTGCACCGTAGAGAGGAGGTTCCATGTCAGAACCGGGTCGCTATACTTTCGTGATGCTGCTTTTCGCCCTCGGTCTTGCAGGATGCTCCGGAGGCGGTTCAGATCGCTCTGACTCACTTCCACCGCCTTCCGCGGAGGTCTCGACCACGCTGCAGCAGATTCTGGAAACTGGACTCCAACAGGCAGAGATACATGGCGTTGTTGTTCAGGCAAGAACACCAGCCTGGACTTGGACCTCTTCTGCGGGGAACGCCGGCATCTACCCACCGTATGCTGCTACGCCTTCCATGCGCTTTCGGATCGCCAGCGTCACCAAGACCTTTACCGCAACGGCGATCTGCAAGCTGGCCGAAGAAGGCTTTCTTTCCCTCGATGATCCCTTGATAAAATGGGTTCCCGGCTGGATTCAAGACAAGTTACGAGAAAAATTTGCGGACCCGAATCTGATCACCTTACGGTTCGTCCTGCAGCACCGGAGTGGCATCGGTAATGACGACGAAAAGAGTATTATCAAAGAAGCCCTCGTAAATCCCAATGTTCCCGTGCCGGTCCAGGTCAGCATCACCCAGGGACTGGATGCAAGCCCTGTCGGCCCTCCTGACGGGCAGTACCTGTATTCGGACGTCGGGTACCATCTCCTCCGTTTCGTCATTGAAGCAGCATCAAAAGTCACGTACCAAGAGTATCTGCAGCAGAAAATTTTAACCCCTCTGCGGCTGGACAACACATTTCCGGCGACCGGCCGGACAATCCCCGGTGAACATATGCGCTGCCTCTACGATTGGTACGGGGACGGGTGGCTTGCAGACATGACCGATCTCTACACGGACTGGGACCGAGGCGCCGGTGACCTGATAAGCAACACCGCGGACCTGAATCGGTTCCATCTCGCCTTGCGCAGCGGACAGATTATCTCGGCTCCGATGCTCCAGCAGATGTTCACTTTCAAAGGAGAGGGAAGGTACGGTTTTGGCTACGAGGCACCGGGATCCGGCGTGTACGGGCACGAGGGGGGGTATCCCGGCTCGCATACGAGCATGTATTACTTGGCAGATATCGACACGTACCTTACCGTCAATGTGAACAGTCTCACCTTTGAGGGACCGCTTAATCGCGACACGCAGTACGTGGTTAAACCCCTCATGGACTATCTGAAGAGCGTGGTCAAGTGAGGATGGAAAAGGTGCGCCGAAATATCCGGCCGGTTGTCGAGGCAACCGATTTCACGGTTCAGTTCGGTTTGTACGCCTCTTCTCGCCGCGGACATGACGCGGGCGCCGTAGTGTCACCAGTAATGTAAAAATGTACCAGTCGTCAACCGACGGTCAGAATTTCGCTAATCTGGCGTATGGGCGCCACATCGGTGAAATTGGAAATATCTGCACGCAGAACGCCACCGGAGGCTGCGCCGCCCTTCTCATAGCCGTCGGCCGAGTCAAAATAGAGGTTGCCGATGCAGACGTACGGGGCCGGCTGACCGCCGCCACCGGAAATGCCTCGCAGAACTTCTGTCCGCAGGAGGCCGAAGGGCTTCATATGCTTTTCCACAAGAGCCATGTGCTTCGTGCGGTAGTATTCCAGATCGAAATGGCTGTCTTTCTGGTTCGGATACATCACACTCACCTTGTACATACCAATCTCCTTTCGCCAAGGAGCCTATCCTTGACGGATTCAGATATTCATGGCCGCAGTCTTTGCATTTCACTAAATTATCTCGTTATAAATCGTCTGACCCAGCGCCGACTGGTTCTGTTCGAACTGTTTCTGCACCTCCTCGATGCTCTGGCCTTTCACCTTGAGAGCGCGCACTTTCTCCTGCAGGTCTTTCATCTGGGCGATATGGTTCCGGACCGTAGCGCGGTCGATCACATCATTGTGTCCGCAGACAAATTTCCGGGCATCTAGGGCAGAGAGCATCTTTTCCAGTGCCGCCACCTCGCCGAACGAGCTCCCGCCCTTGTAGGCATGAATCAGTTGCACCCGGGTGGTGAATATCTGGTCGCCGATGAACGCCACTTTCTCATCCGGAAAATACACGACCGTATCCCCCGTGGTGTGGCCAACTCCGAAATAATAGAGCTCGATACGTTTCGCGCTGACCTGTAGATCCAATCTGTCCCTGTAGGTGACCGCGGGCAGGAATGCCTTGAGCGCCGGGTTGTTCCAATCGGATGGGGTGCCGTTCATGGCGGGGACGAAGAACTCTTTCAGGCAGTTCTCGTGCGCGATGAAGGTCACGTCCGCGGGCTGGAACCGGTTGCCGAACACATGATCGGCATCCGCATGGGTGTTCACCAGGCGGGTGACCGGGTTGTTCGTGAGTTTCTTGATTGCCGCGAGCACCTGCGCGACCGATGCCGAATCCTGTTTCGAGTCGATAAGCAGCACTTCCTTTTCACCGATGTATGCACCGGTATTCGCGCCCCGTCCGCCGGTGAACATATAGATGTTAGGCTCGATCTGCTTCGAAACGACTGGTGAGGGAGCGGCGGGGATCTGGGATTGTTGACCAAATGCCGAGGTTGAAGATAAAATAACAAGAACAAAAATAGACAAAATATTCAAGAAAACTCTTTTCATAGTCCTTCTCCTTTGGATTGTGATTAAAATCCTGACCCACAAGGGTGATATTCATATACAGAGCTGTTTGTTGTTGCCGGGTGAAGTTGCAGCCAGGTATCAGGCCTCATGGCCGACTTCCTCGGGCCGCTTCCCGTGCATCAGGTCCACAAGGGACTGGTTGAGACGGGCGCGAGTTTCATGGCTTTCGTAGGCATGGGTGATGTAGCCTACGTGGAGTTCGATGCCTTTGGCGGTGGGGACCACGCTGATCCGGGGCACGGTCGAAAAGGACTGGACACGATAGCGCTTGGAGGTGCCACGCCATTCCTGTTCAGCGAGTTTCGCGTTGGCCCGGGTCATTTCCTCCACCTGTTTCTGGATGGCGTCGATAAAGGGGTAAAGATCCTGTCCGGAAGGAACGGCCACCTTCAGTTCATCCCACATCCACTGACCCGAGGTCGAGAAGTTGAAGAAGTGACCTTCGATGGCGAAGCTGTTCACGAAAGCCACCCGCCGACCCGTGGGATGCGCAGAATCGCTCAAGCTGCCAGTTTCCAGCAGAACGGTGCGAAGCAGGCCAACCTCCACTACCTCGCCCGCCACGCCATCGATCTCGACCCAGTCCCCTACGCGGATGCCGTTTTTGCCCATCAGCACGAACCCGCCGAAGAATGCCACGATGAAGTCCTTCATGGCAACTGTGAGTCCTGCGCCCGCCAGGCCAATCAGGGTCGTTATCTGGGTGGGCACTCCAATGACCATGAAGAGGATCACCATAATGCCCAAAATCTGCAGCACGAAGATGGTCACGGTCTGCAGTGTACCGATGCGGATCCGCTCCTTTGTAGCGCCGCTAAACAGATGCTTGACGAGCAACGTTCCGAAGAACATCAGGACCAGGACCGACAGGATCGCAGCCAGGGACTGGAGCACCCGGTGCAGGGCCGAACGCCGGTGTGTTTCCACTACGGCCGTCCAGCCTTCGTAAACCTCTGCCAGGTCCTGGACAAACTGGAGACGTTTGTCCACGTCGGCCAAGGTCCGCTGGTCGCTCATGAAGCGCTTCAGCGTCTGGAGGGTGGCCTTGGAAATCTCCTTGGACGATTCGCCATCACCCTTCAAGTCTCCACGGGCGAAGCTGACGGCCTTGCGCTTCGCCGCTTCCCGCTCTTCACTTGCCAGCTTGATCCGCTGTGCCAATGCGTTCCGCCGCTTACTCATGCGTTCGATCTTGGTCTGGGCTTCCTGGCGTCCCTGGAGGAGTTGGGCGAGCTTGGTCCGCTGCCACGACCACATCCAGATCCGCGCAATCAGGCTGCCCGGAGAGAACTGTGAGACGGGCGCACTTCCAGCAACAATCGAGGAACCGTCCCCCTGGGCGGCCTGGTGGGCGGCCTTCAGGCGGCGGATTTTGGCCTGCACATCCCCGCCTGCGCGATCCAGGTCGTCCTGGGCTTCGTCCAACTCGTTCTTGTCGAGTTCGAGTTGGGCCTTGGCCACCTCCAACTGTTCTTCGAGGCTCTACTGATCCTGTGGCCGGGCGCCGGCCAACTGCTTCTCGATCGTCTTGATGCGTTGCTCGTCACCTTCCACTGCGTCTTGACGCTTGTCTCTCAGTGCCAGGATGGCCTTGATCTGGGGACTAGGAGCGCGAGGATTCTCGACGGCTATGCGGATCGAATCGGCCAAGGCCAGATCCAGTTCGTGGTCGGCCAATCGCAGGGCTTGGCGGGAAAACTCCTGCTCCTCCAGCGCCGTAGACAGGGCCGCTAGGTGCCGGGCAGTCAGGAGGAGCCGCGTATCCACCAAACGCTCCTTTACTGGAGGAGCGTCCTTCTTCGCTGGATTGGCCGAAGGCTCTACACCCGGTCCGGAATCCCTGGTTCCCAGCATCCCGGCGATGGCTGCAATCACGAGCAGCAGAAGAAGAATTCCCATGATCAGGTTGATCTTTTTCATAGTGCCTCTATTCGCTTTTCCAACCCCTCTGCGAAAAGTTTTAGAACCTTGGAGCGAAGGGTTTCGTCAGCAAGATCCAACGCGCCCCAGATATAACTCCCCTTCCAATAAAAATCCATTCCTCCATGGTAAGGATCTTTCAGTTGGTAGCGGCCCTCTTCGACTTTGGTTTGAAGATTTCCGGTATGCTTCAGGTATTCCTGGACCATATTCCGGCAGTCTTTCTGGTCTATCCCCTCGATGAGAAAGAGTTTGAATTTCTTGCCCGAAAGTTCGTAATCAGCCGTAAAGGCGGAATGAAAAAAGGCGTAGCCCAGAAATTCCCTGGAGATAAATTTCTCGGAATTTTTCTTTTCCCCTTCACGGGGGAAGGAGGACAAGATGGAGGGCAGCGATCCCTTCCCCCCTAAATTTTCCACAACCTTTTTGGCAAAGGCTAACAATACCTCCCGGTCCTCAGGGCCGACGTCGACGCTGCTCATTTTCACATAGCAGTTGGCTGCCAGAAAGTTCAGAACCCCTTTTTCGCTGTACCCCTGAGCCCCAACCTCCAGATAGTTCGCATTGCCGAGACGTTCCTGGCTGTAGATTCCGAAAGCGTGGACGGGGGTTTTATGGCGGTAAACTTCAATGGTTACGGAAGCTTTCCGATCATTCACGTAATCAGCCACCTTCAATTCCTGAAAATCGTACTTCAGATAAAGGTCTGCTCCTCCGTCAATGTAGTCATACAGATTCGCCCGTGAATATATTTGAATTTCACCGGATTGTTTCCATCCGGCCATTTCCGGAAAGGAATAGCCCCCCCCCTCTCCGCCTGAGGCCCAACAGGATGCGCCATTCCCCAACATCCAGCCGATCAAAAAAAAGAGGGAAAAAAGAAAACAAGCTTTTTGGACCGCACTGAATTTTTTCATTCTCTCACTTCCTTATCGCCCTCACCCTCACCCTCTTACCTTCACCGCAAGCCCGCGGAGGACTGATTTTTGATCAGGCAATGAATTCCGCGGGTACATCCCGGAGACGGATCACATCCTGAATCTTTCTTGAAACGTTGAAGCCGATCGAACATTTCACCAGACATTCGGCGCAATCCCCGCACACCCGGGGGGAAAGATTCAGAGAAAGCAAAAGGTCCTGGGCATGGCTGAGATTTCGATAGCCGTAGACATACATGTAAGCCCTCATCAGGTCGGGGATGGGGAGTTCCTGGGGACACTGCTCCAAACACTGGCCGCAGCCTTGACAGTACAATCCGGCCTGAAAGGCCGCCCATTGCAAATGGGCCTTCTCGGATTTCGTAAGAGCCGGATCTTCCATGACCGACAGGTCGAGGTTCATCTGGTCGAAGGTTGTGAACCCGGCGATGATTGTGTGGACGTTGGAATCCTGCAGGACCCCTTTTAATGCGGGAACAGGCTCTACGGGTTTTTCCGCCCTCTCCTGCAACTGCACTCGCCCCATTGCTT
>JAPLJX010000446.1 GCA_026388375.1 Deltaproteobacteria bacterium | reverse complement strand
CGGCATTCCCGGATGAGTCCTCGACCACCTCCTTGATTCCCAGCTCCTTCACCTTGCTGATGAGAACGGCGGCGCCCCGGTCTTTGTAGGAGCCTGTGGAGAAAAGATGATCTTGCTTGACCAGGACGGACCTGCCGTCAATATCGACTTCGAGTAGCGGCGTGAAGCCCTCGTCAAAGGAGACAATGCTGGAGTCATCTTTGATGGGGATGGCTTCGCGGTAGCGCCAAAGCGTCGGCTTTCTCGATTTGATTTTGGCCAAAGGAAAGGCGGCGGCAAACTCGATATCGAGGTACGAACCGCAATCGCACTTCCAGCGCCGGTCGTCGAGGGGATAGGCGGCTTTGCATTTGGGGCAGACAAGTTGGTCCATTTACTTTTTCACCGCGGCGATGGCTTCAATTTCAATCTGATAGCCGAAGTGCAGTTCCTTCACCGGGACGACGGCGCGGGCGGGACGGTGCTCGCCGAAGGCTTTAGCATAGACGGTGTCAACGCGACCCCACAGGCCGATATCAGAAATGTAGACCGTGGTCTTCAACACGTGACTCAAATCGGAGCCGGCGGCTTTCAGGATTTCCGCGATGTTCTTAAGTGCCTGCTCGGTCTGCTCTTCAAACGTGCCGACGCGTTTTTCGGTGGTTTTGGGGTCGAGGGGGAGTTGGCCGGCGACGAAAACAAGGCCATCGTGGACGATTGCCTGGGAGTAGTGACCGGCGGGGCGGGGGGCATTCGGTGTCTCAATAGTCCTCATGATTCTTCCTCTTCATAATTGTAGCGCCTTCACGACCGGGAATGAAAAAACGTACGATTTAATTGTGTGACAGTTTTCAGTGTGTGCAGGTGGACTTCCGGGCATCTCTGTCCAGCGCCTGGCTGAGCCACGTGCCAACGGTCCCCGCGTCCTGGTGGGGTACGGCTAACCCGCACCAGCCTGCTTGTTTCAACTTCCGCGGCTTGCTCCTGAGGGACTGCCGTCCGCTTCCCCTCCGGGGTGAGCACCACGATGCCGGAATTCATCAGCAGGCGGCGGTTCTCCTCGCGGTCCTCTCGCCGCTCATCAGCAGATTACCTGGCAGTTGCCGCACGTATCGATATAGGTCTCCCCCGGGTCAAAGCACTTGTCGCGCTGTCTTTCTTTCTTTTAAGACATTGCTTTCAAGGGGTCGAAGTATAGGGGGGCTGTTTTTGCTTGTCAAGGGATATGCTGGCAACAGGAGAGAATTCCCCTCTTTTATCCTGAAATTCATGCACTGAATTGCTACCATGCAGCCGTTCATTCGGGGTTGGACGGGGGCTGGAATTTTATTTTCTTCCGCGGGCTTCCCGGATCGCGGCCTGGGCGAGGACGTCGAGCGAATCGACGACGGGGACGGGAAGGTCGCCGTCCTTGAGGATGAAGCGGCCGGTGATCTGTTCTACTCTTCCTTGACTATTCCCGGCGCGATTGTGAGGAAAACGCAACGTGGACGGTTGCCGTGACAAACAACCGCCCAAGCAAGAGCTTTATCTGTGGAACAACGTTTGAGACTGTGCGCGACCGGGATTCGGTGCGGTGCAGCCTTGGTTGGTCAGAACGCCCGCAACGGCTCCTCCTTGGGGGCGCCAATATCCCGCCGCCCGTCATTCTTCGAACGTTCCCTTCACCACAATAGCCTCGTCACGCATGAGGAAGCGCCCTTTGGCCATGACATGCTTCAAATTAAATTCGGCGTCGAACAGGCAGAGGTCGGCGCAGCCCCCGGTTTTTACAAAACCCTTGTCCGCAAGCCCAAGAGCAGTGGCCACGTTGGAGGTGATGATCGGCAGGGCTTGCTCGGGCTTGACCCCCATGCTCAGAAGGGATTTGAATTCGCGCAGGTTGCTGCTGACGGATCCGGTGCGCAGGCCCACCATGTTGCCCTTGTCGTCAAAGCGGGGGATGCTGCCGTGTCCATCGGTGCTCATGACAATGTTGGCAGGATTAATGCCCTCATCCAGGGCCATTTGGACGGCCTTGGCCGGGGTGGCAAAGCTGCTGCCGCCAGAAGTGATGTCGAGTATGCCGCCTTTTCTGGCGAACTTGAGGGCGCTTTCGAAGACTTGGGTTGCCCGGCCGCAGTGGGTTGGCCGGATGTGTTTGATGGGAATACCCCGGTCCATGGCTTCATCGAACATCTCGAACGCCTGGGGCAGGTTGCCGAGATGGATGTGCAAAAACCCGATCTTGCCGGCGATCATGCCTCCCACGCGGATGTCGGAAATGATGCGCATGAATTCGTCCATAGTGGGGTAGGAACTGCGATGATCGCCCATGGCGATTTTCATGCCCAACACTTCGGGCACGCAGAACAAATCTGTGCGAATGGAGCCGGTGAGCAGCGACGGGGGCAGAGCATAGTTGCTGGTATACATCCAGGCGCTGACGCCTTCCTGGGTCAGAGCGCGCACCTTGGCAAGCAGGGCCTGAGCCGAGCGGGTCACGGAGTCGGTCCCCAGAACGCCCACAAGGCTTGTGGTGCCGCAGGTTACCAGTTCGGAAAGCATGAGTTCAGGGGTCCGGCTCACGGGGCCACCCTCGCCGCCGCCGCCGATGACATGGACATGGTGGTCGATAAGCCCAGGGGTGAGCACAAGCCCCTTTGCCTCAACGGTTTCAAGTTCGGGCAAGGAAACGGTGAGCTTGTCGTCCACGGCAACAACTTGCTTGCCAACCACCAGAACATCTTTGACGCCCAGATATTCCGGGGCATACACTGTGGCATGTTTCACAAGAAAAGCCATGCTGACCTCCAGAGGGTATTTTTAGAAGGAGTATGTGTTTTTTTGGCCCCCCAAAAACCGCAGATTGAATTATAGTAACAGCAGACTTGCAATGACGGTCACGACAAGCCCGCCGATCATGACCGGCGTCGTACGCCGCACGATGTCAAAAGGCGACACCCCGGCAATGCCCGAGACCGCGATGACCACACCTGCAATGGGCGACATGGTACGGGCAAGCCCGGCGGAAAGCTGTACCGGCACGGCCAGGGGCAGGATCCGGGTGCCGACGCTGGCGGCGGCAGCGGGCAGCAGGGGTGAGAAGGCAAAGAACGCCGCATTTCCCGAACCCGTGATCACCGCGGCCAAAATCATAATCCCCATCATCACGGCCAGCATGATGGGCAGGCCCGCGCCTTCGAGTCCGGCAGCGGCCATGAGCATGGTAGTGATACCACCGGTTTTGGTGAGCCCCACGGCAAAGGTTTCGGCACAGATGATCAGCGACACGGTCGAGGCAAACACCTTGCCCATGCCTTCAAAAATGGATTTGGTGCTGTCAATGCTCTGTTTCACTTCCCGCCTGGTCAAAAGATCCACCACAATGGCCAAAATTATGGAAATAAGAACGGCGGTAACAAGGCTGAGCTTGACCCCGGCGAATACCATGGGCGAGAAGATGATGAGCAGAGCCAGGGGAACCATGGGCAAAATGGCGTAGTGCGCAGGTCCGGCATCTTCAAGCACCTTGGAGACATCATCGGCAGAAGAGGTTTCAAGGATCAAACGGCCACTGGCGATGTCCCGCTTGTCAAACCAGCGCTGCACAAAGAAGTGCAGGGTTGCCACCGTGGCCATGGCGCAGATGGCAACCGGAACCTGCCCCTGGACGAAGTAGGTGATGATGTCCATCTTGGCCAGCTCTGCCGCGCGCATGGCGTTGCTGGAGGAAGGCCCGAGATCAAGGCAGCAGGTCGTGGCGATGACCGAAGCGGCGGCCACGCGGGTGACGCCCAGGGCGATCAGAAGTGGATACACGGAGGCCATGAGCAAAAGCCCCAAACCCACGGCGGAGTTGATGAATAGAGCGATGAACTGCCCCAACACATAGGTGAGCGCCAGCAAAAGGTAGGGGGAGCGCACGACCTGAAAGGGTTTGACACACAGCTTCACCAGCGCCTTGCTGGCCCCGATGCGTTCCATGTAAGTGGCAAACCCGCCGATGATCATGATGTTCAGCCCAAGCTCGGCCAGGCGACTGGACATAAGCCTGCTCACCACTTCCACAATGTCAAACCCCAGGAATTTGGTGCTCTGCTTCGCATCAATGGGGCTGATACCCATAAGACAGGCAATGGCCAGAGTCACAAGCCCCACAAGCAGGAGCACGGTTTGTGGATAATAATTTTTGAACACGAACCATGCGACCACGCCCGCTGCAACCAGTGTAAGCAAGATTCCAAACATGCGCTCCTCCTTTGATAATTTGATTTGATGAGGTATTGCTTTCGATGGATGGAAGTATAGGGGGGCTGTTTCTTGCTTGTCAAGGGATATTTTGGGATCGAAAAGCAGGGGCTGGCGATGCGGTTGGGAAAGGAAGGTGGAGCAGCGGCCACTCTTTTGAGAAATCAGCTCACCTTTTGGTCGAGTCACCCGTCAAGAAGGCATTTTTGAGCACAATTCAGGCAGACCTCTCCTGCACGCCTTTTTTGATGAGGCGTTATGCATGAATATAGGCATCCCAAGAGTAGTCGGGGTCGGCGTAGAAGGAATCACTGGGCGCTGGAGAGTGAGAGGAATCAGCCGTTGGGTATGTGAGGGGTGGTGTATATGCCAGCGGTGGCGGTCTTGCCCTTACCAGCCATAGTCCCATATGATTGAGGATATCCCGGATCACCGACGGGTCCTCGATGAAACTGATGATCCGCATGGACCCCTGACATTTCGGGCAGACCAGGGGATCTTCTTCGTATATCTTCTAAATCAGCCTGGCCCAACTTTTCCTGAAAGCCTTTTCGTTTCCCTGAGGTTCGAGGATGCCGGGGATGGCATCATCAATTCCTTCCCACTGCCTTTTACCCCGGACGACATTACTGTAATAGCCATAGTACCGCACCATCTGCTCACCTCTGTTCGGTATGTCCGAACACATGGCGGCGAGCCATTCCATAGCCGGGGAAACCTTGATGGACTTCCCGTCTTTAGACGCATAGACGACCTTTCCCTCCTGATCCAGATATCAGGCCGATTCCCTGGGATCGGAACCGTTCGACCGCAGCGCGGTTCAGACCATAGCCCTCCGTGATCCGGTCGGGGATATGGTAGGTCGCTCCCGGATAAATCTCTCTGAGAAAATGGATAAGAACGACGACGGAGGTAATTCCATCGGCATCGTAATCCCCATAGACGACCACTTTTTCGTTCCGGTAAACGGCGAGGATGAGG
>JAPLJX010000143.1:2503-5009 GCA_026388375.1 Deltaproteobacteria bacterium | reverse complement strand
CCAGGAAAACTTTAAAGACCACCTGAAGTCAAGGAACTTCAAGGTATTCCGGGGGGCGATGAACCTTCTCAAGGAGCCCTATGAAATGATGTTCCACACCGTTTTTCATCCGGAGGGGATGGAGGAGATTTAAGGGAGGCAGACAACATGCAAATCGGTATATGGGCACAGCCAGTGGTTGCTCTAATCGCGGGAATCTTGATTCTCCTTGTCCCGAGACTATTGAGTTACATCGTTGCCATCTATCTTATTATATTTGGCATCCTCGGGTTGGTCCGATGATTGGCTTGCGAATCTTCTATTGCTGGAAAATTATCATCTCAGCGGCAAGGAGAATGAGGGGATATCGCTCGCAGTAGGTGATTGGACTTATCTCCGCTGGAAGAAAATAAAGGGAAGAAAGGGGGCTTAATTCCCTCTTGCCCGATTTTTTGCCAGGGTCTTGATGGGCCAGGTAAAGTTATTAAAAGGAGCATAATATTGTTTCCATCGAAATATATCATTGGGGTAGGGTCCCACCCTATCGGGGGGGTGGGTAGCCCGTCTTAGGGAGACCCGGGACAGCGGGAAGCGGCGGGGAAACGATAGGGTTCTCAGCGGGCAAAGGCCGGTCTCATACGAAGGAGAGAAACGATGAAGAGGACGATGAAGAGATGGATGGGGTTGGTGGTGTGTTTGTTTCTTGCGGCGGTGGTGATGGCCCCGCTGTCCTCGGCTGCAGACGCGCCGGCCATGGTGGTAGGCCGCATATTTCATATCGAAGGGGATCTGCTCCGTTATGTTCCTGCGGAGAAGGACTGGGTGGCCGTGGTCAGGGACGCACCCTTTGGCACAGAGGATACACTCTTTTCGGGAAGCCAAGGGATGGCAGAGCTGATCGTCCCCAACGGGACCTGGATCAGGATAGGAAACAGCACACAGGTCCAGTTCATCGCACTTGACACGGACCTGACGGAAATGGACGTTGCCTCGGGCGTGGCCCGGTTCTACAACAAAAGCTCCGACACGGTCATCAAGGCCACGAGTCCATTCGGGTACGTCCTGGGCGATCCCGGAACGGTCTTCGACTTCTACGTGGGCGAAAACTCCGCGGAAGTGGTCGCGGTGAGGGGGGAAGTGAGTTTTGTCCATTCGGCAACTGAGGCCAAATACGACGTGGCGGCTGGCTCCCCGTCGATCCTCGCCGACCAGCAGCAGGTGTCGTCAGGTGAGGGAACCATCGATCCTGACTGGAACCGGTGGAACACGGACCGTGAAAACTTTTGGGCGGCAAAGGCCAGGGTGAGGGGACGCTCGGTCGAATATCTTCCGCCCAGTCTCCAAGACGAGGCGTATGCCCTTGAAGAGAACGGAAGCTGGGAGAGTGTCCCCTATGAGGGAACGTCGCGCTGGTTCTGGCGGCCTAGAGTAGCTGTAGGCTGGTCGCCTTTCACCATGGGCCGCTGGACCGACTGGTACGGGGACCAGACCTGGATTCCGGCAGAACCCTTCGGTTACGTTACCCACCATTACGGCAACTGGGTCTACACGAGGAATTACTGGTACTGGGCCCCGCCTGTGGTGAGCGTGCGCGTCGGGCTCCCCCTCCTCGACGTGGGCTTTTACTGGTATCCCGGAAGGGTTTCATGGATTCACACCGGGACCTATGTGGGGTGGGTGCCTCTGGCGCCGCGCGAAACGTACTACAGCTACCACAACTGGGGAGGCCCTCATGCGGTGGTCGTGAACAACGTCAACATCACCCAGATCAACATCAACGTCCGGAATTATGCCTACGTAAACCGCGCCATCGTGGTCAACCAGAACAATTTCTACGGTGTGAACAATTACACGAAGGTCCGGGTGACCAACATCAATCCTACCACCATCATCAACAACTACCGTGCGGCGCCCGTCGTCAATAACACGGTGATCAACAATTACACAACGATCAAGCAGCGGTACAACTACACCACCGTAAAGGTGAATGAGAAACCTCACAATACCGTGATCAACTGGATCCAGCAGAATGCGACAATCATTCATGAGGGCAAGAAAGAAAAAGCTTCCGTGGTCCAGCAACGAGTGAAGAGCATCCCGGAGGGGAGGGTCAACCGCGAGACTCGGATCGAACAGCCCAAGATCACGAACTATATCGTACCTGCCAGCGAAGTGAACCGGCCGAAATCGGAAATAAAGCTTCAGCAAAAGGAAATCAAAAGTCGCGGAGAGGGAACAGCGGGAACCCGTCCCGGGGTGGCCGCCAAGCCCGAGCAGCAGCCTGGACAGCCTGTGCAGCCCGCCGCACGACCAGAGCGGGTGGCGCCGGCAAGGCCGAGTCAGCAGCAGGAGAAGCCCGTTCAACCCACAGTACCGGAGCGACTGAGTCCTGCAAAACCTGCTCAGCCTGAACAGCCCGCTGCACGACCAGAGCGCGTGGTGCCGGTAAAACCTAAAGAGATGGTCAAGCCGCCAGAAAGGGCGGTAGAGAAACTAAAGGAAGTTAAACCCACCGAGAAAGTTTTGG
>JAPLJX010000143.1:0-2489 GCA_026388375.1 Deltaproteobacteria bacterium | reverse complement strand
GCCTGAAAAAGCAAAAGAAAAATCGAAGGAACCGAGGCCCTCTGAAAAAGATGTAGAAAAATGAAGAGAGCGGAAACATCCGCTCAAAGAGGCCTATGAAATGATGTTCCACACCGTTTTTCACCCGGCCGGGATGGAGGAGATTTAATCGAGGATCGGATGATCGTGCTCCAGAGGGGGATCGATGAGGGGATCATGGGAGGAAATCTCGGCTCATGCAGAGCTTAGAAAGGAGGCCAGACAACATGCAAATCGGTATATGGGCACAGCCAGTGGTTGCTCTAATCGCGGGAATCTTGATTCTCCTTGTTCCGAGACTATTGAGTTATATCATTGCCATCTATCTTATTATATTTGGCATTCTCGGGTTGGTTCGATGATTGGCTTGCGAATCTTCTATTGCCGGAAAATTATTATTTGAAACAAAGTAGCCCAGCAGTCAAATCGAAATCCTATAAGGAGGAATACCATGAAATCCAGCACGAAAGACCAGGCGGAAGGCAAGTTTCACAAAGTGAAGGGTAAGGCCAAGGAGGTCGCAGGGAAACTCAGCGATAATCCTGAGTTGGAAGCTGAAGGTACCGATGAAAAGATAGCCGGCAAAGTTCAGGAAAAGATCGGTCAGGTCAAGAAGGTTTTGGGGAAGTAGTGAGAGCGGCGTATCATGCATGCACCGGCGTGTCCTTGGGTTCCCGGCTGCGGTTGCATGATACACCACAACCAGGACTCCGAAAAGCATGAGGTCTTCGGAGAAAAGAAAAACGTACCATGAAAGCAATATATTCTATATCTCTAATGGTGGCAGCGGTGGCTCTGCTGGCGCTCAGTGTGCCTGTGCATGCGTCGGAGATGGATGACCGCATCGAATCATCCGCCAGGGACTCGTATGTGTTCAAGACCTACCTCAAGGGTGATGATATCAAAATCCAGTCCAAAGATGGCGCCGTCACCTTGACGGGGATCGTCTCCGAAGAATCCCGCCGAGGATTGGCCAAGGAGACCGTAGCGGGATTGCCCGGGGTCACAAGCGTCGACAACAGGCTGGAGGTCAAAGGTGCGTCCCCCACCCCAAACTCGGATGCGTGGCTCGGAGAGAAAGTGAAAGTCACGCTCTTGTTCCATCGGAACGTGAGCGCCGGCACAACCGAGGTTGACGTCAAAAACGGCATCGTGACCCTGCGAGGCGATGCTGCCAGTCAGGCACAAAAGGAATTGACGACTGAATACGCCAAGGATGTCGAAGGGGTTAAAGACGTAAAAAATGAGATGACCGTGTCAAAGACCTCGGAAATGACAATGGCAAGGGTGGTCGGAAAGATTGATGACGCGTCCATCACCGCCCAGGTCAAGATGACATTGCTGTTCCATCGCTCGACCAGTGCCCTCAATACCAAGGTGAGACGAACGATGGAGTGGTCACGATGTCTGGCAAGGCCCGCAACGCAGCCGAAAAGGACCTGGTCACCAAACTCGTCAACGACGTAAACGGCGTGAAGAGCGTAAATAACCGGATGACCATCGAGTAGTCCGAGCCCAAGACCAAAGAAAAAGCAATGCCTTATCAAAAAAAGGAGAGCGAACATGAAGGTACAGTAAATTTTTGCAGGAAGTGTCTCAAACCCATTGACAAGTTCTGTTTTTTTGATCCAATAAAACCGGGGAATAAATAAAATACGTGAAAGAGATCTAAAAATGCAAGCAATAGATACGAGAGGGAGTGCTCGCATATTGAAGCAAAATAAGGAGGAACGATTATGAAAAGATTTAAGGCTCTACAAACTTATCTGTTGTTTATCTTAATCCTGTGTGTTTTTTTCATTACAGGATGCGGCGGAGGAGAAGCAGAAACCGGACATTGGTTGCCACCCCCGAGTCAGTTGGCGTCCATTGAGGTAACGCCTGCAACGGCCTCAATACCGATGGGTGCTCCCCAACAATTTATGGCGACTGCGACATATACCGATGGGTCATCCCGCGACGTGACAGCGTCCTCCATCTGGATTTCAGGCACCACCGGCGTTGCCACAGTCAATAGCGCATCTGGCCTCGCTGCCGGCATTGCCATCGGCACATCGGTCATCACTGCCGATTTCGGCGGCAAGTCCGGCTCAGCAATCTTGACCGTGACCGCCGCAACATTGAGTTCGATCGTGGTGACGCCATTAACGGCCTCGATACCGATGGGCCTCACACAACGTTTTGTTGCAACGGGTGCTTACTCTGATGGCACCAGCGTTGACATCAGCAATCTCGTGACCTGGAGTTCGGGCACCCTCGCGGTTGCGACAGTCGTGTCGCCCGGCGTGGCCACTGGCCGGTCAGTCGGTACAGCAACGATCACTGCAACATCCGGCGGCAAGTCCGGCTCAGCAACCTTGACCGTGACCGCCGCAACATTGAGTTCGATCGTGGTGACGCCATTAACGGCCTCGATACCGATGGGCCTCACACAACGTTTTGTTGCAACGGGTGCTTACTCTGATGGCACC
>JAPLJX010000432.1 GCA_026388375.1 Deltaproteobacteria bacterium | reverse complement strand
GCAGGTTCAGAAATCTGCATGTCTTAATGGCCTTACCGTCGTCTGTGGGCGGGTACGCCGTTTTTCCCGTAACCCAGAAGCAGCGATATGTATTCTCTTGAAATATCCGAAAAAAAGGAGACCCGGCTTCCATGAACTGCCGTATGCGACCCCATTTCGGTGCACGATTTATTGATAAATCTCCTTTACATGCAAGGCGGCTTTTATTACCAAGTTATCCTCAGTTAACATGCTGCATTACGAATGGTAATCCATAGAATATTATTTTATAAAAACCGTTCAGGAACCATTTCTTTCTTCTACCTCTCCCATATACACCTTACCACAGATCTCTTTCCCTGGACGACCCTGGAAGGTTCCAGATGGTGTTCTTCAGATGCTTTTCCTAATCTCTTGATATTACTGGTGCCCCTGCCGCGATTCGAACGCGGGGCCTGCGGATTAGGAAATAGTTGTATCTATTACAAAAACACCTAAATAGTTGAATTTTCAACTATTGCCACTTGGCTCTTTTGGTTCTATTATGGCCAAAAGAGCCTCTTTTTTAGAAAAGTCCCTCTCCAAGTCCCTCTCGGAAAAAATCCCACATATTTATTTCCCGACGCACATTACGATTAACTGAATTAAGCCTAAAGCACCAACGGCAACGGTTAAACCGACAAGGGTTTTATTATAACCGACAAGTTTTTCATTCTGTTTGGCGGTTAGGTCGTTGTTCTCTTTTATTGTCTTTGTTAATTCATTAACCGCTCTAGTCGTTTCATCTGCGCCACTTGCGAAAGCCATAAATTACCCCCGTTATCCACACCCCTTCATCAGATTGAGTAAGTTACTTACCTTGTTTCTTTAACCATTCTCTTGCTCTTTCCTCGTTAATATCTTTAATTGACGAAGCGGCCGTAGCTGAAAATTGCCTTATGCCTTCAAGTTGAAATTCCAAAAGACCCCTGATGTTCCTAAGCTCGTTATATATTAATATAAGTATTACAATAAGTATTAATATTAATACTATCAATGATATAATCATCTTCACTTGATCCTTTTATTTCTTACCTGCCAAAGTATCCCACAGGGTTATTTTATTATACCTTGGCTTATGGCTTCTTTGATTTTATTGCGGGCGTCTTCTTCCGATGTGGCAGTATCTTCAAATACCCTTGGAGCCATACCACCAGCATCTTGCATAGGACCAAGAACTTCTACCGTATTATCTGCATAAAAAATACCAATATATCTTTTGCCGCTCTTTGATTTGAATGGTCCAAGTTCAGTCATATATTTTCTCCTTTCGTTAAATAACGATTCCGTCCCATTCAAGTAAAAAATCGATTACATCTATTTTAATAACATTGGCAAGCATTTCTTCGGGTGTTGCCCTTTTAATATCCTTAGGATTTTCCAGTCTTGATTGAAGACGATATTTTAAATATTTAAGGACTTCATCATCAAATTTCGCAGCACCATGATTTAGGAAAATGGCAGTCGCCTCATGAAGCGATCTTGCGTATATCTCCTTTTCAACCTTGTGTGTTTCGTAGGCGTAAGAATACTCATCGTATTTTTCTATAATCGCTTTTGCAATTTCTTTGCTTTTTTCTTCAGCAATATTTCCGATATTAATTTCCATAAAGTTATCCACACCCTCAACGCCTTGACAAATTCAATACGCCTGTTATCATTAAGATACAATTGTTTTCTAAAAGCTGGAGTGGCGGACAGTGAGCCGCACCAATGTTTCGGGGTAGGTGGAAAGCAAGTTCCGATTCCTTTGGGACGGAGGCTTAATTGCCTATGATGTCTGAACTCGTAAAAAGCCGAGGAACTCCAAAAGGCGGACCCTGCAAGGTCAAATCCTTGCCTCCAGCTTCTAGAAAACAATCCGTAGTCCTTTTACAAAAAAAGTCCCTATCGAAGTCCCTCTCGGTAGAAATCAAGACATGGTAATCCCTTACCAGTGGTGCCCCTGCCGCGATTCGAACGCGGGGCCTGCGGATTAGGAATCCGTCGCTCTATCCGTCTGAGCTACAGGGGCAATCCGATGAGGGAAAGCCCGTCTAACACGCTTTGCGGCGAGTGTCAATATCTGATCTCCCTGCCAACGAATCCGGGAAACCGGCGGCCTGATGATGCTGATCCATCCGGCTGTCCCGTTTTTTCAACCCATACCGGGCCGCCCCTTCGTCAACGGGAAACCGTTCCGTATCCTCTGAGGATGATACGGGCGTCCGCCACGACGCAGCGGTCGGCGGAGCAGAGAAGTGGATTGATGTCGATGGATTCGATTCGGTCCTCCAGTTCCATGACGAGAGCAGAGAAGGCCCGGATGGTCTCCGTCAGTTTGCCCCGATCCACCGGCGCCGCGCCCCGGTACCCCTCGAGCAACCGGTGGGCCTTGAGGCCTTCGATCATCGCCGGCGCGTCTTTTTCAGCGAGGGGCGCCATCCTCAGGGCGACGTCCTGGTAGATCTCCACGCCGGTACCTCCCATTCCCAGCAGGATCATGGGGCCGAACTGCATGTCGATCTTCGCCCCCAGAATGAGCTCGATTCCGGAGAGCATCTCCTCCACAAGGACGCCCTGGAAACCGTCAAGGCTCCGAAAGCGTTCAAAGACCTCCGCCAGGCGCCCATCGTTGCCGATCCCCACGGCCACGCCGCCCACGTCCGATTTGTGGAGGATGCGGGGGGAGACAATCTTGGCGACCACGGGATACCCGATTTCACCGGCGAAGCGGCGCGCCTCCTCCGCGCTCTTAGCGACAGCAAAACGGGGAACGGCGAATCCGGCCAGGGAGAAGATCTGCTTCGCGCCGGCCTCGAGAACCCAGCCATCGCCGCGGGCCTCCTCGATGATCCGGAGGATGTCGGGATGGGATTGGATCATGGCCTGGTCCTCCTGAGCGCCTCAACCATGAGCACCGCACCTTCGATGGAGGGCGATACGGGGGCGCCGTTGAGTTCAAACCCCTCGATCAGCATGGCGTACTTTTCCACGTGGGGTACGTAGGCGATCAAAGGCTTGCCGCACCGGGTCGCGACGCTGCTGAGCTTGGCGCCGAGATCGGCGGTGATTCCCGGAATATAGGGGAGCAGAAGCGCCAGCACGCAATCGATCTGCTCCATCGCAAAGAGGGTTTCCGCGGTGGCGACGAAGTCGTCGTCGATTCCGCTTCCGGTGAGGTCGATCGGGTTTGCGAGCGAAGCGATGTCCCGGACGCTTGGGCTGAGGTTCTTGCGGAGCGCGTCCCTGACATCTTCGGGCAGCTCGGGAACGGCGATCCCGTGAGCGGTACAGGCATCGATGGCCATCGCGCCGTGCCCGCCGCTGACCGTAACGATTCCGACCCTGCCCCTGGTCGGCTTGGCGTAGGCGCTCAGCGATTCGCAGAAGGAGATCATTTCCAGTTCGTTTGCCGCCTCCACGATTCCGTACTGGGAAAGGGCCGCGGAAAAGCTTGCGTAGTCTCCCGCAAGCGATGCCGTATGGCTGGAGACGGCCCGGCTACCGCCCGCACTCTTTCCGGACTTGAGAACGATGACCGGTTTGCCGCACTTGCCGGCGTTCTGCACGAAAGCTCTTCCCTCGTTTGGGCCGAAGCCTTCGATGTAGAAGGCGATCACCCGGGTGGCCGGGTCCTGTGCGAGATAGTCGAGGAGATCCAGTTCGCTGAGCAGGGCCTTGTTCCCGATACTGACCGCCTTGGCAAGCCCCACGCCCTCGCCGGCGAACTTGATCAGATGGTCCACGAGGATGCCCCCGCTCTGGCTTACGAAGGATACGTTTCCGATGGTTGGCTTCACCATGCGTTCGCCCGGCAGGAAGAAGGTGTCCACATGAGAGGGGACGTAGATCCCGAGACAGTTGGGTCCGACAAAGGGGAACGAAGCCTCCTGCGCGATCGCGACGATTCGCTCCTGCAGGTCCCGCCTGCCGGCTTCCGCAAACCCCCCCGAGATGACGGTTGCGGAGCGGGCCTTCGCCCGGATGCACTCGGACAGCACATCCGGCACGAAATCGGCCCTGACCGCGATGACCGCGAGGTCAATCGGTTCGGGGATCTCCGCGATGCTCCGGTGAATCGACTGGCCGTTCACGGTTCCGCCGCGGGGGTTGACCCCGTAGACTTTCACCGGGTAGCGAAGAAGGTTCTTCGTGAAGATCTCGTTGGCCGGATGGCGGTAGTTGCTCGACGAGACCCCGAATACCGCCATGGTCCGGGGCTCGAAGAGGGGTTTGAGATCCATGATGCCCTCCCTGCAGAAAAGATGTTGTTAGAGAATTATAGAGGAAGGCCCTCCGGGTGTCAATTGAATATGGCGTACCTCGGCCGAGCATCTGCGAAGAAAAGAATGAATATCAATCATGACCAATCGCTTTCCGCGGTGGGTCGCCTCAGCGGTCGTTCGGCGCGAAGAGGGCCTCGACGAACTCCTCGGCCCGGAAGGGGCGAAGGTCGTCCAACTGCTCTCCGACGCCGATGTAGCGGAGCGGAATCCCCAGCTCTTTTGCAATCCGGACGACGACGCCCCCCTTTGAAGTCCCGTCCAACTTCGTCAGGATGAGGCCCGTGACGCCGATCTCGTCCTTGAACATCTTCGCCTGGGCGATCGCGTTCTGGCCGGTCGTCGCGTCGAGGACGAGCAGGACCTCATGCGGCGCGCCGGGGAGTTCGCGCCCCATGATCCGCTTCATTTTCTTGAGCTCCTCCATCAGGTTTACTTTCGTATGGAGGCGACCTGCCGTGTCGATGATGACCACGCCCGGAGGGCCGGCCTTGGCTGCGCGGATCGCGTCGAAGACGACGGCGGCGGGGTCGGCGTTGGCGGCCTGCCGGATCAGCGGGACATTCACCCGTTTTGCCCAGACCTCCAACTGCTCGATGGCCGCCGCCCTGAATGTGTCGGCGGCGACGAGCGTCACCGCGCGGCCCTCCTCCTTCAGGTTGCGGGCGAGTTTGCCGATGGTCGTGGTTTTCCCCGTGCCGTTCACCCCGATGACCATGATCGTGTAGATCTTGTCCGTTGGGATCGGGAGCGGCGCCTCGTTCCGGAGCAGGATCTCCCGCATCGTCTCCCGGAGGACCTTTTTGAGGACTTCGGGACTGGCGAGCTCCTTGCGCTTCACCTTTTCCTTCAATGATTCGATGAGTTCAGCGGTGAAGGCCGGCCCCACGTCCGCCACGATGAGCGCCTCTTCCAGCTCGTCGAAGAGCGCCTGGTCGATCTCCTTGCTTCCGAGGAGGATGTCGTCGACGTCCGTCAGAAGGAGCTTCCGGGTTTTGGCAAGCCCCGACTTCAGACGGTCAAAAAATCCCTTTTTGCCGTTTTCCGCTTCCATGCATCCGTTCCTGAAATGGGATTGCACCGGCGCCGCTCCGTTCAAACAGGACGTGCGCGCCGGCGCGGGGGTTTTATAATGCTTTTTGATAGCAATTGTAAAGAAAGAAAGGAGAACTCAGTTGAGGCTGACGGATACCAGCGTGGAGACCCCCTGCTTTTGGATCGTGACGCCGTAGAGGCTGTCCGCGATTTCCATCGTCTTTTTGTTGTGGGTGATCATGAGGATCTGGGATTGGGCCGCGGTATCCTTCACCAGGCGGTTGAAAAGCGAGATGTTCGAGTCGTCGAGCGCTGCGTCCACCTCGTCCAGCAGAACGAAGGGTACGGGGCGGTAGAGCAGGATTGAGAAGATCAGCGCGATCGCCGACAGGGACTTCTCGCCGCCGGAAAGGAGCGTAACGCTCTGTGTCCGTTTCCCCGGGATCCGGATCTCGATGTCCACACCCGTTTCGAGGAGGTCGTTCTCGTCGGTCAGGCTGAGCACAGCCCGTCCGCCGGGGAAGAGGCGGGAGAAGACCTGCTGGAAGCACTGGTTGACCCCCGCGAAGGTTTCGGCGAACCGCTGCCGGGAGATGGTGTTGATCCGGGTGATCGTCTTCTGGAGCGTATCCAGGGAGGCGTTCAGGTCGGCGATCTGGCCGGTGAGAAACTCGAAGCGGGTCTTCAGCTCTTCGTGCTCGGAAAGGGCGAGGAGGTTGACCTCGCCGAAATTCTCGACGGCCTGCCGGTCCTTTTCGAGCCGGTCGGCAAGCGCCGCCAGAGCCTCCTCCTCGAGCGGATGGAATTCCGGGAGGAGCTGCACGAGGTCCGCGCCATACTTCTCCTGGATGTTCCGCTGGAGGTTTTCCATCTGCAGGACGATCTCCCGGGCGGCGACCTCCAGTTCGGTCCCCTCGCGGAGCTGTGCGTCGAGGACCTTCTTGATCTCCCGGATCTCTGCCTCCCGCGCGCGGAGGAGGGCCTCCTTCTCCTGCTGGGCGTCCCGCTTTCCGGAGAGGGTCTTCTCGATGATTTCATGTTCTGCGTAGAGGCCTTTGAGCGCCTCCTCTTCGGCGGCGATCCGGGCGGCCTGCTCCTGCGCCTCGCGTTCGCAGTTCTCCGCGTCGGCCGTCCGGTCGGCGATCTCGCGGGAGTGGTCGACAAGCGAGGCTTCCAGACGGGCCAGCGTCCTCCGGTCGGCCTCCCGCTTTTCTTCGAGGGATGCCAGGCGGACCTTCCGTTCGGTGAGGGCGTGCTCCCGCTCTTCCAGGTCGGCCCGGAGCGCATCCCCCCGCTCCCGGTCGCCGGCCATCGCCCCGTTGAGCGCCGCCTCTTTGCCTTCGATGGCCTTCATCTCCGCCTCGTGCCGAGCGATCTTCCCCCGGGCGTCGGCGGCCTCCGCGGCGAGGTTTTCCCGATTGAAATGGAGTGCCTTGAGCCGCTCCCCGACCTGGCGCAATTCGCCTTCGTACCGTTCGACGTCCTTTTGGAGGCCGTTGATCCGGAGTTCCGTGAGGTGGAGCTGGGAACGGAGCCGGAGGAGTTCCTCGTCCCACTGGGCGATCAGGGAGGCGGCTTTTTTCCGGCCTTCCTGCTCATCCTGGAGCTCCGCCTGGAGCTTTGCAACCTCTTCGGTAAGCTCGGCGATTTCACGCCGGTTGCGCAGCAGGCTCCGGTCGTTGCCGTTGCCGCTCCCGCCCGTCAGGATGCCGCTCGGACTGATGATGTCCCCCTCCGGCGTGACGAAGGTGCCGCAGAAGCCGTTCTGCCGCCAGAGGGCGATGCCGCTCCCGAGGTTGGGGATCAGAAGGACGTCGCCCAACAGTTCGTTGACGATCGCCCGGCAATCCTCCCGAACCGTGATCTGTTCGATCAGCGGGATCGCCTCCCGGAGATGTTCGTGCTCTGCGAGGGAGGCGCCGGAGGCGTGGGGCCGGACCTCGAGCGGGACAAAACTTCCCCGGCCGAGGGAGGCGCTTTTCAGGTAGTCGATCGCCCGGACGCCGTCCGTCTGATCCTTCACCACGACGTACTGGAGCTTTTCCCCGAGGACCGCCTCGACGGCCGTTTCGTACTCCCGAGGAACGCGGATGTGGTCGGCGACGAGGCCCAGGAAGAGCTCGCGGGAGAGACCCGGACGGCCGGACCCCTTGCCCCCGGTCATCAGGGACTTGACCCCCTCGTTGCATCCGGCGTAGCTCTCTTCGAATTCCGTGAGCGAGGCGAGTCTCGCCGCCTTCCGGCTGTTCTCTTCGCGGAGTCCGGCGATCTTTTCCTCGGCCTCCGCCAGCTCCCCACGGGCGCGTTCCAGCTCGTCGGCGATCTCCTCCCGCCTCTGTCCAAGTTCCGCAGAGCCCTCCTCGTCGACGGCAAGCCCGGAGTGGAGTTTTTCCAGCGTGCGACGGAGTTCCGCCGACCGCTTCCCGGTTTCCTCGATCTCCCGGACCTCCCGCTCCTCCCGTTTTCCGAAGTCTTCGACCATCCGGGCAAGGCCGACGACCATGTTTTTCAGCTTGGCCTTTTCGGTGACGATATCGATGTACCGGACCTTCTTTTCCTCCAGAGCCTGCCGGCAGGTCCGGTCCATCCGCCGGAGTTCTTCGAGGGCCTGCGCCCCCTCGGCGACCTCCTTCCGGAGCGTCCCGATCCTCTCTTCCGCCTCGGCCGCGGCGGCCCGGAGGGAGGCGATTTCGCCGTCGGTCTCGCCCTCGCGCCGTTTCAGAGCCTCGCCTTCCGCAAGGTCCTTCGCCCGTCTCACGGCAAGATCGGCGATTTTCCGTCGGGAGAATTCGATCCCCTGTTCCTTGATATTGATAGCGTTTTTCGTGCCGTAGCGTTTTTCCTGGTGGGCCGAGATCAGGCCTTCGTTTTCGAGGACCTCCGCCTTCAGTTTCTCCAGGGCGGCCTCGATGGACTGCAGGCGTGTCCGGACCTCCGTCTCCCGGTTTTCGAGCGCCTGTTTCGCCTCTTCCCGAGAGGCCCGGCAGGCGGACAGGTCGGCACAGGTCTGGAGGGCAACGGTGAGCTCGGCCTCTTTGAGGGACTGCTTCAGGGCCTTGTACTGCTCCGCCTTCTTCGCCTGGCGGGAGATCGTATTGAGCTGGGTCTTCACCTCGCGGAGGATGTCGTTCAGGCGGACCATGTTCTCCCGGGTCGCCTCCATCTTCCGGACCGCGGACTCCTTCCGGCTCTTGTATTTGGAGATGCCGGCCGCCTCTTCGATGAACTGCCGCCGATCTTCCGGCTTCGCCTCGACAAGGGAGGCGACGCTGTTCTGCTCGACGAGGGAGTAGGTCCGGGCGCCGACCCCCGTGCCCATGAAGAATTCCCGGACATCCAGCAGGCGGCACGGAATCTTGTTGATCGTGTATTCGCTCTCCCC
The DNA here is from genome assembly GCA_026388375.1 of Deltaproteobacteria bacterium. GTDB lineage: Bacteria > Desulfobacterota > Syntrophia > Syntrophales > UBA5619 > UBA5619. Next base: position 1,609 of record JAPLJX010000432.1, on the reverse strand, counting down.
ATCGCGAAAGAGGCGACGGGCGATCATCATCTCGCTGCATTCCGCGTAATTGCCGGGGAACTGCTGCCCATCCGCCGTGAGGGTCATGGAAACCTCGGCCATCCCGACAGGGGCGGCCTCCTCCGAGCCGTTGAAGATTACGTCGTCCATCTTCTTCCCGCGGAGGGTCTTGACCCGCTGCTCGCCCATGACCCAGCGGATCGCGTCGGCGATGTTGCTCTTGCCGCAGCCGTTCGGGCCGACGATGCCGCTGATCCCGGGGGAGAAATCGACGACAACCTTCTCCCGGAAGGATTTAAAACCGGCGATTTCGAGTTTCTTGAGTCTCATCTTCTTTTAAATCCGTTGGATAGCGAAATTTGGATGAATTCTAGCAGAAGAAAATGGGTTTGTAAAGAAAAAATACAATCCGCTGTGGGAAGCGTGAGGGAGGACCACAATATATAGTGGAAAGGAGGGGGAAAATGGGATGGCAGGGGGCTCCGATACGCTGCCGAAAGAGGGAAGGTTTGTCCCTCTTTTTTGGATGATCCTACCGACAAATGCCCGAAATGTTTATCCAGAAGCACGGCGAGGTTCCGTCTCCGCCCTTTGCCAGTCGGCCTGGATCACGTTCAGGAGTTCCTTTGCGAAATCGGATACCAGAACGATCCCCTCGAAATCGGGGGGGCAGAGGAGCTTCTGCATGAGGAAGCCGTCGTTGTCGAACCATCGGGGCAGGGCGCCGCCGAAGAAGTAGCCCCTATCCCTCAGGATCGCCACGGCCTCGCCGACACAGGGCTGGGAGAGATCGAGCCAGGCCTGGAAGACCACGGCTTTCCGGATTCCGGCCTGTCTCTCCAGATCGCCGATACAATCCCGGAAATCCATTCCGATGTCGTGAACGGCGATCCGGGCAACGCGGGCGAAATCGAACACCTCCAACTCCGCCCGGGACGGCCCGCCGCCCGATATCTGCGCCACGGATGGGACGATCTCGCGGGCGTCGTCGAGACGTGCATAGATCCGTCGCAGCTCCTGTTCATAAGGGGCGGGGAGGTAGATCCGGTGAGGTTTTGGTTTGTAGCAGCGGAAGGCGCTCAGGGTCGCCACCCGACCTTGGGCGCTCTTTTCCTGGGTGTAGGCCTCGGCGGGCATCAGGGCCACCTCGATCGCCGTCTCCACATAATGGAAGCGCGCGACGGTTTTTTGCATGTAGGGGTGGTTGCAGACCGCCTCGCCGAAAATCTCCTCGATATGGGGGTTCCGGGGGACGAATTCGCTGAAGAGAAAATCCATCAGCCGTATAGTGGCCCCTGAATTCCGGTATTCCTTCAGAACCAGACCAATGCCGGATTCGTATAGGGATTTGCAGGGCGCCGAACGAAAGAGGTGGGTTACGCCGATCACCTTCCCGGCGTTCGTGCGGGCCACGATGGAGTAGTACCGGCCCTCGGCATTGGCCGCAATGATCTGTTCCGGATCATAGAAAAGCTGGATCGGATAATGGTCGCCATAGACGGAGCGGACAAGTTGGACAATTCCTTCAGCATCTTCAGGTCGAAAAGAATCCACGGTAAACAGTTCCTGTTCCCGCGGCGTCGTTTGCTGGTCATTGCCTGTCATAGAT
>JAPLJX010000074.1 GCA_026388375.1 Deltaproteobacteria bacterium | reverse complement strand
GATCCTCGATAAGCTCCGCCAGGAAGGGCGGCTGCCGTAAGGGATAGGTTATCTTGATACCTTAACAGTATTTGGGGTTCCCTCGATTCCTGTATAAAAGACCACCAGCCTCACGGGTTCTTTCCCCAAATTTTTCCCAAGGTGCGGCGTATTCACCACCTCAAAAAGGGCTTCGCCTTCCTTGATCTGGTATGACTCGCCTGGATCAACTTCCACCGTAAGTGCGCCGGAGATAACATAGGCATAAACGGGGACCGGATGGCTGTGCCAACCCGTATTCCCGCCGGGGGGTATTTCCACGATCAGCGCTGTAACCTCGGCATTGCCGGCGCGGGGATATGCAAGTTTTTGACCGTTTGACGCCGTCGTTGCTTTCTTGATCAGCGTGACCTTGACGCCGCCTTCATAATCGGCGCCGAAGGCGCAGGGAAGATGGAAGGCAACGGAAAGGAAAAGAAAAAGGGCCAACGTTTTGATTCGCAACCGTCTCATTTTGTTTTTCTCCATGTCTGCCGATCCTGGGATACGGCGTGTTTGAGTATTATGTTCGGCAAGATATCCCGGGAACTTCAACCTCTCCTCGGTTACAGTCAGTGGCGACGGTTCGAAGATGCGCTGAAAAGAGCGATAACATCATGCAAGCAATCAGGAAATAATCCAGATCATCACTTTGCCGGCGCCGGCAAACCGATTGCGGGCGGCAAGGGAGCTGTCCCGCTTCGCCTGCTATCTTATTGCCCAGAACGGTGATCCACGCAAACCGGAGATTGCCGCAGCGCAGAAATATTTCGCTATCCAGGCGCGTCGTGGCGGAGCATATTAGCGAAGTCGAGAAACGCATAAAGAAAACCCCGCCGCTCCTGGAACTTGAGGAGAAAGATGCGAAGGGACTGGTGGGGAAGGAAGAGAGCGGGAACCCTTCCCCAAGTACCACTTAGGCGATCAGGCCACCACTCCTGTAAAAATGACCCCGTGCCCGTCCCGCCTACCGCCGCAAATCCTCCGCGATTGTCGCGAACTGCTCCAGCGCCGCCTCCAAGTCGTCCACGATTTCCCGTGCAATGACCTCCGGTGCGGGTAGGTTGGCGCTATCCTCTACACTCTCGTCCTTCAGCCAGAAGATGTCGAGATTCACCTTGTCGCGTTTTAGAAGGTCGGCGTAGCCGAAGGCCTTGAAGCGCTCGCTCTCGGTCCGCAGGTGGCGGTTCTCGGGGTGGTAACAAGCCACGAAATCATCCAGGTCCGAGCGCTTGAGAGGATTCTCCTTCAGCGTGAAATGGAGGTTCGTCCGCAGGTCGTAAATCCAGAGTGTTTCCGTCCAAGCGGTTTCCCGGGCGGGTTTCCGGTCGAAGAACAAAACGTTCGCCTTTACCCCCTGGGCGTAGAATATCCCGGTTGGCAGGCGCATGAGGGTGTGGACGTTGGCCTGTTTGAGGAGTTCACGGCGGATCATCTCACCCGCGCCGCCTTCGAACAGGACATTGTCCGGCAGGACCACCGCGGCCCGGCCGTGCTGCTTGAGGATCGTGAAGATGTGCTGGAGGAAGTTGAGCTGTTTATTGCTCGTCGTGGCCCAGAAGTCGTCGCGGTTGATGACGAGGCTCTCCTTTTGTTGATCGCCCGACCCGTTGACGATGGTGACGCTGCTCTTCTTGCCGAAGGGCGGATTGGCCAGGACCATATCGTATTCGCCGTGCTTCCCGGCGAGCGCGTCTTTGGTGACCACGGGCAGATCGGCGTCCGACTCCCCGCCGATGCCATGCAAGAGCAGGTTCATCGCGCAGAGGTTCTGTTCCAAGTCGAGCCCGGGGGTGCGGGCGATGTAATCGTGCGCAGCCAGGAGGAAGCCGCCGGTGCCGCAGGCTGGATCGCAGATCGTCTGCCCCGGCCGCGGGGCCATCGCGTCCACCATCGCGGCGATGAGCGCGCGCGGGGTGAAGTACTGTCCCGCGCCGCCCTTGACGTCCTCGGCGTTCTTCTGAAGCAGCCCTTCGTAAGCGTCGCCCTTCACGTCGGCCGACAGGCTGGTCCACTCCTCCTTGTCGATCAGATCCACGATCAGCCGCCGGAGTTTCGCCGGGTCCTGGATCTTGTTCTGCGCCTTGCGGAAGATGACCCCCAGCATCCCCGGCCGCTTCCCCAGTTCCTCCAGCGTATGGCGGTAATGGGTCTCCAGGTCGTCGCCGTCGCGCGCCAGGAGGCTCGGCCAATCCCAGCCCTGCGGCACCGCGGATGGTTTGTTGTGGGGCGGCCGGCTCTGCTCGTCGGCCATCTTGAGGAAGAGCAGAAACGTGAGCTGCTCGACATAGTCGCCGTAGGAGAGCCCGTCATCCCGCAGGACGTTGCAGTAGTTCCAGAGTTTCTGGACGAGTTGGTTGGAATGGTTGTTCGTCATGGGTATAGTTGGCCCCCCTCTTCGCAGTTATTGATCAATGATGGGGATGATGTTCGGAATATTTTCTTTCTTAATCCGGATTTCGACAACGGGAGGATTGACATCGAAGTAACCGGCGATTTCGATCGAGATGTAGGACCAGATATCATCCGGTATTGATGTCATCTTCTTAAATACGTGCCGATGTTTGGCAACGACGGTGTGACAGACATCGATCAGTTGTTTGGTGGGGACCAACAGTTGGCCCGCAAACCACTCCCCTTGGGTTTCAAACCAGCTGATCTCCTCCGCCGGCACGGAAATTCTCCAGCGCTTGTAATCGTCAATGGATTGAAAGGTCAGATCGTCATAACAGGTCTTGTGCAGGACATAATGCCCCAATTCATGGGCCAGCGTGTAACGGTATTTCTCATTGAATTGGTTATACTGAATTTCGTCCACATGGATCGTTGAAAGGTCGCGACTGAGAAAACCATTCAAGCCGTGATCTTTATAGAGTCTGGGAAAGGGGAAAATATTGAGCCCCAAATTCAGCTCGATAATGTCCTCAACGGGGATCGGAATTTCAAACGAGGGATGATGCTGTCTGAGGAACGAATCAGCTCTTTTGCCTATTTCGCTATAACTGATGTATGGACATTCAAACATCAGCGCAGTTCCCGCTTGATCGATTTTATGAGTTTTTCCAGGCCTTCGTCGTCGAGCGTTTTGTCCCGGACCGTTCTGAAGAGAACCGGCAACGCATTCATCAGCTCTTCATTGGTCACGATATCTTCCGGGATTTTACCCGCGCTGATGATTGCCAGGTCGCAAAAGGCCAGCCAATCTTCGGATCCTTCTTCGATGCCCAAAGCCGCGGCGTATTTCGAGAGCATCTCTTTCGACTGTGGAGGCTGGAACAAACCCCGTTCAATCTTGCTGACATTCCCGGGATCGAAGCCGTTAATCCGGCAAAATTCCCGTAATGTTAACCCTTTCTCGATCCTCTTTAATTTGAATAAATCGCCGAAGGTTTTCGCGATGGCCATAATATTCACCCCCTCTCTGTTGTAAAGATATTACAACAGGCGATGCAAATGTCAATACGAATTTAGGGCGTGGTTTATTTTTTTCAAGAATGGGAACAATGAATAGCCTTTTCGGCAGAAGAATAATCTCAAGTTTCCCTCTCAGTTAAATCAACAATTCTTAATAGGGAGTATAAAATGGCCTTGCAGCCATCTGCGAAGATAATGGTTAAACGGGATTCCTCCTGAAGGAACAAGCAGTTGAATATTATCAATTATTATTGGGATTTCTTCGTCACGTCCTCTAAGGAGACACTCAAGAATTTTACCCGTCTGGGCTTTATGCCGAAGTAGTGTGTCGTAGTTGTTCCAGATCTTATTAAAAAAATTTGCCGCAACCTTGACATGTGAGGGAAGATCAGCAGTTGGCCCGCCAAGCGCTTCTGCTACGTTATCAAATCTTTTACCGTCAGAATCGTTTTTATCTTTTGCCAAACAGAGAAGGACCCGTGCATCAATTGAAATGAAATGACTACCGTGCTCTATCATCCGGAGGACAGCGTCACTGTATCTTTCTGTTGTAATCAGCTTTTTATCACATGCTGACATCAGTACCGGCTGTAGCCAGGAAGATCTCAACCCTGGTATCCCTGCACCGATCGTCCGGTATGCATAATCTTCACAAAGCAGGAGCCGGCTTGTACCATCTGCGGCCAGAATGGTGTCAAAAAATGCCCTTCCGATTTTCCTAGAAAGTTTTCGCATTTCAGCAGGTAAATCTTGCGTACCTTCAGCAGGCAGTTTTTCACAGTGCTCGTCAATCCAGGACAAGTCTTCCTCAAATGCGTTGAGTGACCTTTGAAGGTGATCGGCGGTGATTTCTTCACGGAAATATTGGCCATCCCGCCAAAAGACGGTCATCAAGGATTTGCCGAGATGAGACCGTATCTCCTCTCTACGTCGGCGCAAGACATCAATGGAGGTTTCTGTGATGCCTATGGGGCCACATATTGAAGCAACGATGTCTTCGATTTCCAGCCGACGGATGATATGAAAGGTAAGGGTGTCTACAACACAACCGCGGTGCTGATTGAGCTCAATCGCGTCGATGGCCGCCTCTCTTTCCATTTGATTTCCTCTACATATCCTGAAAATGCGTCCCTCGCCAATCAGACTATGCCAAACCTGGATGACATCGCCACCCAAGCTGTTTGTTAGAAGCTCAAGAGGAAGAGGTTGTTTTTCGTATTGTTTGTAGGCGGCATTGATTGCATTATATCGGTTTTTGACGCGATCAAGAAAGGGACGCAGAGGATCCTCCGATCCTTTGTCGATGACCACCCTTTCAAGGCCGCCAGTCAAAGGGAATTGGTGTTCGAAACGTTCCATAGACTTGTGTAGGGCATCTAACCATTTGTGTTTTATGGAGATAATATGCCATTCTTCACAAGGTACTTTCGTCTCATCAAGAACGAATGAATCACCAATCTCTAATCCAATCGACTTTTTGGCAAAGGGATGATCAGGAGTAATGGCATTCTCAACAAGATGGTGAAGACTCATTTCTGGTTCGATCAAAAAGGTCAATGTTTCTCCGCGATCATTCTTGACGGTAAAAACCGAATTAGCAGCGATCTTCGTCAATTCGAAATCGATTTTCTCGGGCTGATTTGGAAATAGAAGCAACGCCATGTATCGGAGGTGAACCTGCGGCTGATTCCTATTGTTAAGGAAGGTCACATATCCGAGCCGTAAAGCTCTTTCTTCAAAGCCAAAATGATCCAGCCATATGGCAAGAAGCATTTGATCGACGGGATTTCCCTCAAGCTTTTCGACATTCCCTCCCAAGAATAAACATATATCCTCTTCCTCTCCGCAACGTATTCGGGCGTCGATCCATCTTAGACTCATAGAGAGGTCATTGGGGATAATCTTCAGATATTGTTCGATTATATTGGCAGCGGCAGCGTAATCACCACGGTTCATCTGCACGACGGATTGTATTCGCAGATAAAAAGGCTTTTCTGCAACCTCAGGCAGCAGATTTTTTACAGCCTCGTGAACCTGATGGCGACGGTCGCTGTTGATCATGGCAGGTAAGAGCAATCTTAGGGCCGGTGTATCGCGAGTGTAGTCAACGAAAGCGGCAAGTGTTTCCACCACGTTATCATAACGGGCCTGTCTGTCGAGTTCCTTGGCGATTTGAAACCGATCATGGAATGATGATGCATTCCCCAAAAGTTCAATTGCCTTGGACAATGTCTTATTAGCTGAGACATCGCCGCATAAATTCTGAAAATGCGAGAGCGCCACCAAAGTCTCGATGTTTTTTGGAAATAACTCGACCAGTGCTCGTGCCTGCTCAAGTGCTTTATCCTGCAGGTTTTCCCGCAAGAGGCTTTCGATTCGGAGTAATGAAATCGTTATTCGGTCATCTTCACTAGGGCTGTTCATCTCAGCGCTGTCCAGTACTTCACGTGCAGCTTCAGGATTATTCTTGAGTAAGAGTTCCGCTGCCATGACAGCAGTTTCCGGATCTTTTTTAGATTTATTCTGTAAGAATTTTAAAATCTTCTCATTATCCTCATCCAATGCAAGGTAAACAGCGGTCCTCACCCTGATAAGATCAATAGCCTCCGGTGCTTTTTCAAGCGCTTCATCTAGCACCCGTGCGGCTGATTCGAGATCACCTATGGCGCGATAGGCAATCGCCAGATTATTAGGAAGGTTTGTGTCGATAAAGACTATGTCGCATTTTTTTAGCTTTTCCCAAATCGATTCAAGTAAAACGGCGGCTGTTCTGATCTTGTCTAACCCATTTTCGACGGTCGTACGTTCTCCCAAAAGAAACCATCTTGCTTGCAAAACTTCATCCAGATAGGCTTCGGCGGCAGCGCGCTTCAGTTCATCGACATTCGGAAAAAGTGAAAAAGCATCTTGAGCCGCTCTCCGCCACCCAGGATCCTGTCGACGACGGAAAAAGGAGATGACCCCCATTCTGACGGAGTCTGTATCCCAAAGTTCCTTTGAAATGAGAATCAGCGGATCTGCAATTAACTGATCGCTATAATGTGCCTGAATAAGGTATGAGGCTGCGTGCTTGTTTTTCGGATTTTCATGAAGTGCTGCCTGTGCCGCGGTAATGGCTTCGTTTATTCTCCCCTCAATGAGATGGGCAAGTGCTACATTGGCCATACCGATTCTGTCTTTAGGATCATATTTTACCGCGTCCAAAAAGTCGGTTGCCGCCCCTCTCTCATCCCTAAGCATCAACTTGGCTGCTCCGATATTTGTTGTGATTCGGAAACGAACACGGGGAGATGCAGACACCCAACAACGGATCTTTAATTGTTCCAGCAAGTGTAAGGCCATTCGGGGATGACCATCTGAGATCATGTCGCGATATGTATCAATATCGGCGTGAAAATACTGATCGATCGTTTCTGAAGCTTTCGTCGAAGTATCGATGGTCTGTGTGGCTGAATGAATCCGATGACCAAGTTCAAGTAACTGGGCAGTATTGTCTCTGATGACTTCAGTATCCGCTTTTACAGCGGATATATCTTTGTATATATTGTCCATGAAAGGGGAGGCATCTGGTGCAAAAGCCCTGATAGCTTGCGGATAACGGCTGATCCGGCTCTCTAAGTTGCCCCACCCCCATACCTGAACTTCCAAGAGGCTACCGGATGTATAGTTTTCGAACGTGATTTGTCGGGCCACTTCTTGAATCTTGACATCATCAGGAGCGGTCGTAACGAGAATGAATTCAGAAAGGGGGGGTATGAAATTTCGGGATTTCTTTACTTCCTCTCTAAGTTCTTTTTCAGTGACCTTAGCGCCATAATTACTGTCCTTCCCCTTGCATTGAATGCCTACATAATGGATGCCTACGCCACCCCGTCTACCATAAATATCAACACCATTTTGCCGTTGCCCCGGGCGTCCATTCAAGGTAGTATTTGGATCACCAAGGATACACTCGAATAGGTCCCGGCAGCAGCGTTCAAAATCCTGCCAATTCTTTGGCTTAGGGATAGATACAGAGGAAAAGTCTACCATAAATCCAACCTTTTACGGACCGACGTTACTGATTCATCCTTTCCATGTTCCTGTAGTGTGGATAATCTTTGTTTACGATGAGAATTATTATCTTCATGGAGAGAGATGTCCTGTAAACGCTCGTTGTAGTATGGACTGCCTAAGGCGGGTGGCGCGCTGGAGGTTGGCGGAGACGACCGCTTCCTGTTCCTCAACCACGCTCAACCGCCGCTCAACTTCGGCCACGATGCGTTCCTGCTCGGCGAGGGGAGGGAGGGGTACGTTGATGGCTTTTATGATTGTTGTATTGAGATTGGGTTGTGCAGCGCCTTGGTTTACACCGCGAAGCTGCTCCGTCTGGGTGTGAAGGAAATAGAGTAGATACAGCTTCAGTGGATAGGCAACATCGAGTAAAGCGGCCACGCCGTCATTGATGCAGCCACCAATAAGCGTGATTTTAGGCACACCGAGAGTCGCCCCGCTATTCGTGAGAAGAAGTGTTTCCGGTTCGATGTATCGGCTTCGTTCTCGACCAGCCTCAGTGACCGTTTCTGGAACGGCATACAGATATGGTTTCTTATCGGTCGTAAGTGGGCCGACAGTTATCCATGGAATTTCTCCACCAAAATATTTAGGGTCCCCCGCTGGCCTTGGAGATGCACCCCGAACCACAGCAGAAAGCTGCTCGACACACGCCCATGTCCAACCTTCGGGGAGATGTGGGAGGTTGGTGCTGTCGGGGGCAGCAGGCTCCTTGTCTTTGCCGCGGCCTTGCCAATTCCGGCGGCGTTTTGTGAGGATGCGGGCGAGGAGTTGGGCGCCGGTTTCGTAGGTACGACCTTCCATTCGGGCGAGATCAGCCTCGGTGTGCGCAAGGCGGCCTTCGCAGGCGGCTTTAAGGACGGCGGCGCGGTAGCGTTTGAGATTGGCCTGCACCCGTTTGAGCGCTGCCATCCCTGTCTCCAGTCGCGTGAATTGCTTTTCTATCTCTGCTACGATCTGCCGCTGCTCCTCAATGGGTGGAAGAGGGAAACTGCAATCTTCTATTTCCTTTGCGCTTACATTCTGGACCGCCACGCCCTTTCCCTCGGCCAAAATCTGGGATTCTACATACTTCAAAACCATTTTGGCAAATCGTGCATCGGCATCGGGTCTCACAACCAGCAAGCCCGTCCGCTGGTTTTGAAGAGCAGGCTCGGAGTATTGATATCGGGCAATCTTCCCAAGCGACCCAGACATGCCAATCAGCAAATCGCCATCTCGAACTATAAATCCCGGCAGCTCGGTAAGAAATCGGGCGGCCACACGCTTTGCTTTTGATATTTCAACGATATCGTCACCAAGATTTGATTGCCGAATGAGCGGAACGCCTTCCGATTTGTAATCACTACTTTTGAAGGCGTAGCCGTTGCGAACTTTCAGAATGTCGCCAACGCGAGCCATGCGCCAGCCAGCGCAGAGGGTTGCTTTATTCTGCTCATTCATGCCGCGAGCACCTCGTTGAGTTCGTCGAGCAATTTGGGGAGCTGCTCCCCGAAGAGCTGGTGTGCCCGTCCCAGACCGCCGCGCTGGTTGAAAGGGGCGTAGTCGAAGTCGCCCGGCTCGATGCTGAGGCTCGTGGCGATATGGTCGCGGATGAGTTCCAACCAGGCGCGCTGGTCTGGGGTGAAGGCGGCGGCGGCAGCGGATTTTTGCGCGAGCCAGTCGTCGAAGCGCCGATGCACGGAGTCAGTGAAGGGTTCCAGGACCGGGTGCTGCGCTAGGGCGAAACGGACAAGCGGGACGAGATCGGCGAAGCGGTCGGCCACGGAACGGCCCTTTACCTTCCCCGGCTGGGCGGCGGCAAAGGCCCGCCAAAGGGCTTCCTCGCTCCAGGCGGCGTTTTCGGCGCGGAGCTTCTTCTCCAGCTCCTTGAGCAGGGGTTCGGTGAGCCGAAGGCGGTAGGGACGGCTATAGAGAATCTGAAGGGCGGCGATCTCAGTCTGGTGCTCCCGGATGAACTCGCGAAACGAAGCGACGATCTGCGCTGCGTTTTGGGTACTCTGCTGGGTCGGACCGGCATAGAGGAGCGCATCCCGGGAGATGACGTCGATGGTCTGCTCGGCGGCCTTCTGGATTTTCTTCAACAGATTCCGCAGGTCGGGATTTGCGGCGAGGGGAATGGCTGCCTTCCGGGTGAGGGCCTCGGCGGCGGTTTTGAGGTCGCTGGCCGAGGGTTCGGCGCCGGAGGGCAGACCGGCACACGCGGCGGCCTCGATCCGGTCGGGATCGACGGCGTCAAGGAGCCCCCTTGCGATCTTGGAGAGGGTCAGACCCCGGGCAGACTTGACGACCTCCGCCTTGATCTCCTCGTCGATGCGGCGCTCCAGACGGATGAGGCGTCCGGCTAAGGATTCCAGGACGGCGGCTTCGGTCGTGCCGAGGCCGACGGCGTCGAGGAGCTTTTCAAAGGAGACCGTTGGTTTACGTTCCAGCGGGCGGGTGTCGGTCTTCACCCGTTCGCAGACCCCCACGGCGTCGACAACGATGAAACGGGTCTTACGCTTAACGCCGGGGTTGACCTGCTCCATCTCGGTTTCGGAGATGATGCGGACGCCGCGGCCCTTCATCTGATCGAAGAAGTTCCGCGACCGCACGGAGCGCATGAAAAAGACGATCTCCAGCGGTTTGATGTCGGTCCCGGTGGCGATCATGTCTACGGTGACGGCGATGCGGGGGAAGTAGGAGTTGCGGAACTTCTGGAGCAGGGACTTCGCCGATTCGCCGGTTGTCTTGTAAGTGATCTTCTTGCAGAAGTCGTTGCCCTTGTCGAAGACCTCGCGGCAGATCCGGACGATGTCGTCGGCGTGGGAGTCGTCCTTGGCGAAGATCAGGGTTTTGGGGACGTCCTGGCGGCCGGGAAAGAGGTCGGTGAAGAGGTGGTCGCGGAATGCGGTCAAGACGGTGCGGATCTGGTCTGGGGCGACGACCTCGCTGTCCAGCTCGGAGGCGTCGTAGGCGAGCGGTTCGTCGAGCTGCTCCCAGCGTATCTTACGGGTCTGGCGGTCGCGCCTGTCCACGTAGAAGCCGGCGTCCACCTTCGATCCCTTCTCGCTGATATTGGTACGGATTCGGAAGACGTCGCAGCCGACGTTCACGCCGTCGGCGACGGCCTTCTCATGGCCGTACTCCATGACGAGGTTCTGCCGGAAGAAGCCAAAGGTCTGCTTCGACGGGGTGGCGGTGAGGCCGATCAGCGAGGCGTCAAAGTATTCCAGGACCTGACGCCAGAGGTTGTAAATGGAGCGGTGGCACTCATCGGTGACGATGAAATCGAACGATTCAATCGGGAGATCCGGGTTATATTCGACGGGGACGGGCTCCTTGTAGAGCGTCTCGGCAGCCTCGATCGGCAGATCATCCAAGTCGGGCGCGGGCGCCTGCTCGCCCTTGAGCATGGAGTAGAGGCGCTGGATAGTGCCGATGACGACCCGGGCGGAGGTATCGAGGGTGTTGCCGGTCAGGTGCTGGACGATATACTCCTCGGTAAACTTGTACTGATTCACCGGGGAGACGAACTGCTGGAATTCTTTGAGCGTCTGCTCGCCGAGGTTCCCGCGATCCACCAGGAAGAGGACCCGGTGCGCGCCGGCATACTTCACGAGCCGGTAGATGAAGTTCACCGCCGTGAAGGTCTTTCCGGAGCCGGTCGCCATTTGGATCAGGGCGCGGGGTCGGCCGGCGGCAAAGGATTTTTCAAGATTGAAGATGGCCTCGATCTGCGCGGGCCAGAGGTGCGCTGTGACGAGTGGGGGCATCTCCCGGAGGCGGCGGGTAAGAGAATTTTCCTTTTTGAGCAGGTCGAGTAGGGTTTCGGGGCGGTAGAAGGCAAAGACGCCCCGGCTGCGCGGTTCGGGGTCGAGGCGGCTGGTGAAGCGGGTCTCGGCGCCGGTCGATTCGAAGCTGAACGGCAGCGGCGAGGCCCAGTGCGGCAGTCCGAAGGGAACGCCGGTGACGTATTTCGCAGATTGCTCTTCGACGCCGGTCAGGGAATGGCCTTCCGGCTTGGCCTCGACGGTGCCGATGGCCTTACCGTCCACGAAGAGGGTATAGTCCGGCTCGCCTGTTTTAAAGGAAAGCTCGGAGACCGCGACGCCCCGGCCAGCAGAAAGGTTGACGTCGCCCTTGTCCTGAACGACCCAGCCGCAACGACCGAGAAGGGCGTCGATGGTTTGGCGGGCACGCTGTTCAGGTGTTTCAGTCATGGCACAGAACTCGGCTCCGATGAAGACGCGGCCTATCCTTCCGCGAATCTCTTATCCTGCTATACTGGCCATTTGCTGGCTCGTTAGACGTGCGTTGAGAAATGTGCGCGGCAAACTATACGAAAAGAGGAGACTCTTTTCAAGAATAAAAAGAGCGGATAACAAGATTGGCCTTTGCTGATGCCTAATTCCATTTCTAATTCATTAGCGCATTAATAATCCAAGGCCAAGCGACGATGGAACGGATACGATCATGATCATGCTCCATATCGTGCAATGCTTTTCCCAGGTGATCTTCGAGGGAATCAATACTGTCGAAAACTTGGTTGTGAAATTCCTTTTCCCGCAAATCGTCCCAGATATGCTCCACGGGGTTGAGCTCCGGAGAATATGGCGGAAGGCTGA
>JAPLJX010000191.1:1073-10329 GCA_026388375.1 Deltaproteobacteria bacterium | reverse complement strand
GGTCGTATCCGGCTCAGGCACGTATTCCGCCTCGATCATCGTCCCGTTTCCGTCGGGGATCATCTCCGTCGCCTTCTTCTCTACCGGTTTCGGCGGGAGAAGAATGTCGAGAAGCCGATCTTCCGCCAGTTCGGCGGCCTTCGTTTGGACGCGTTCCTGCTCCTCCGACTTGATCATGCCGATCGAAAGTTCCACCAGATCGCGGACCATCGATTCAACGTCCCGCCCCACATAGCCGACCTCGGTGAACTTCGACGCCTCGACCTTGATGAACGGGGAGTTGTCGAGTTTCGCAAGCCTCCTGGCGATCTCGGTTTTGCCCACGCCGGTAGGCCCGATCATGATGATGTTCTTCGGGGAGATCTCCTCCCGCATCTCCGGCGAGACATTCTGGCGGCGCCAGCGGTTCCGAAGCGCGATCGCCACGGCCCGCTTGGCCTCCTGCTGTCCGATAATATACTGATCCAGCTTTTCTACGATCACTTTTGGTATTAAATCATCCTGTGACATGGCTACCCTTTTTCCTTATTAGAGGGGACAGATTTCAAATCTGTCCCCTTTACACTCTTGTTCGATTTCAAATCTGTCCCCTCTGGTTCTTCTTCCAGATCGATCTCCTCCACGGTGATGTGGTCATTCGTAAAGATGCAGATCTCGGAGGCGATTTTCACCGACTCCCGCGCGATCTCCGTCGCGGTCAGATCCGAATAGCGGACCATCGCCCGGGCCGCCGCAAGGGCGAACGGTCCGCCCGAGCCGATGGCCATCACGTTGTCGTCCGACTCGATCACATCGCCGTTTCCCGAGATGATCAGAAACGAATCGCGGCTGACGGCGATCATCAGCGCCTCCAGGTGGCGGAGCACCCGGTCCGTCCGCCAGTCCTTCGTCAGCTCCACGGCCGCCCGCAGCAGGTTCCCCTTGTACTGTTCAAGCTTCTGGTCGAAACGATCGAAGAGGGTAAAGGCGTCCGCGGTCGCCCCGGCGAACCCGACGATCACCTGGTTGTGGTAGAGCCGCCGCACCTTCCTCGCCCCATGCTTCATGACCGTCGTATCGAGCGTCACCTGGCCGTCTCCCGCCACGGTGACCTTCCCCCGATGTCGGACCGCCAGGATGGTCGTTCCCCGGATCTTCATCTTATCTCTTCCCTCCTCCGGCCCGCGGGTGCGACCGGTCATAGATCTCCATCAGACGGCTCACGCTGACCGATGTGTATTTCTGCGTCGTCGAAAGGCTCCGGTGTCCCAGCATCTCCTGGATGGAACGCAGATCGGCGCCCGCATCCAGCAGGTGGGTTGCGAACGTGTGCCGCAGCGCATGCGGGCTGATCCTTCGGCCGATCCCGCTTTCCCGGACCACCCGTTCAACCACCCGCGCCACCCCCCTTGGATTCATCCGCTTTCCCCTCGTGCTGAGGAAAAAGGCTTTTTCCGCATCTATATCCGCTCCTTCCTTCCGGAGCTCCGGTCGTTTCTGCAGGTAGGCTTCAAGCGCCTGCAGGGCCGGCCGGCCGACCGGAACGATTCGCTCTTTTCGTCCCTTCCCCTTGACCTTGACGAGTCCTTCGCTGGAACGGATATCTCCGAGATCGATTCCCGTCAATTCGCTCAGGCGGATCCCCGCGGAATAGAAGAGCTCGATCATCGACCGGTCCCGTCGTCCGGTCGCATCCTCCGGAAATTTCACCTGGAGGAGCGCCAGCATCTCATCCACCGAAAGGACGACGGGGATGTATTTCTCGCACCGGGGGAGTTGCACGAGCTCCGCGGGGTTCACCGACACCTTCCCTTCCCTGTGGAGGTACCGGTAGAAGGAGCGAAGCGCCGCCACCTTCCGGGAGATGGTCACCTTTCGGTACTTCCCGCGGTAAAGGGAGGCGAGAAAGGAACGGATCACCATCGGATCGATGGGAATCGCCTCTTCCACCCCGACGGAAATCTCCCGCGTCTCCAAAAATGTCTGAAACTGCTTTAGATCGGTCAGATACCCGTCCCTTGTATGTTCGGAAAGATTTCTCTCGACCTTCATATGTCTGTCGAACTCGCCGATGGCCTGTTCCAGAATACCCATCCGTTGCCTCACAAAATAGTGCTGAGTACTGAGTGCTGGGTGCTTTTACTCAGTCCTCAGTACTCAGCACTCTTTTGTACTCAGTCCTCAGTACTCAGCACTTTTTTAGTCACATCTTGTACTTTCCAAAATCCTCCGGAGAAAGATTTTCAAGAAACTCCGCAAGCTTCTCTTTCTTCAGCCGGTCGAGATCCGTCATCTTCGTCCCAAAATCGACGTTCCGGGACCTTTCGATCACCTTGTCCTCCACAAAGATTGAGGCGCCGGCGCGGAGGGCTACCGCGATCGCGTCGCTGGGACGGGCATCGACGATGATAGGCTCTCCGGCGAGCCGAAGGTGGATGTTTGCGAAGAAGGTGTTGTTCCGAAGATCGTGAATCTCCACCCGCACCACCTCGGCCTTCAGGGCCTTCAGAATCTCGTTCAAGAGGTCATGGGTCATCGGACGCGAGAAGGTGATCTTTTCGATCTCGGTCGCAATGGCGCTCGCCTCGAAGATGCCGATCCAGATCGGAATGGCCTTCTTCTCCTCGAGGTCCTTCAGGATGACGATCGGGGTATTGGTGATCGGATCCATTGTCAGACCCGATACCTTCATCTCAATGAACATTTGCGCCTCCTCGTTCCTCCACCTCACCCCGCAGGGAATGGGGAAAGGCATCCACGATCCGCACGGAAACCGTTTTACCGATGAGTCCGGCTCTCCCCGGGAAATGAACGATCCGGTTTCCCCGCGTCCTCCCGGTCATCTCCTCGCACCCGTTTCGGTTCGGCCCCTCGACCAGAACCGACTCCCATCTTCCGATACAGGCGCGGTTTTTCTCCAGCGTATGCGCTGCCTGGAGAGCCTGGAGCGCCCACAGCCGTTCCCGTTTCACACCCTCGCGTACGGGCCGATCCATCCCGGCGGCGGCCGGCTGAAAATCCTCCTCCTCTTCCCCCGGGAATCCCACGATTACATCGGAGGTGATGCTGATCTCCGGACAGACCCGTCGAAGCTCGGCCACCTTCTCCCGGTATGCTTCGGCCGTATAGCCACGGTTCATCCGCCGCAGCACCCGGTCCGATCCTGACTGCACCGGGAGGTGGATGTGTTCGCAGAGGGAGGCGATCTCCCCGAAGCACGCGATCAGCCGCGGCGACAGATCCTTCGGATGGGAGGTGGTGAAGCGGATCCTCCCGATCCCGGGGACCTTTCCGATGGCGCTGATCAACTCCGTAAAATCCGTTTCCCCCGGCAACGTCTGCCCATACGAGTTTACGTTCTGTCCGAGGAGCGTGACCTCCCGGATGCCTCGGGCAGCCAGTGTTTCGATCTCACGAAGAATCTCCGGTAGCGGCCGGCTCTGCTCTCGCCCCCGGAGATGGGGCACGACGCAGTACGCGCAGAAGTTGTTGCACCCCTGCATGATCGTCACAAAGGTGCTCACCGCCCCCGCGGCCGGTTGCGCCGGAATGTCCAGCGAGCCGACCCGATCGCAGAATCCCGTTTCGACGATCCGTCCTCCGGCCCGTTCCAGTTCGCCGACCATTTCAGGAAGCCGGTCGATCTGGTGTGTACCGACAACCAAGTCGAGGTACGGAACCCTGCGAAAGAACCGGTCGCCCCACTGCTGGGCGAGGCAACCGCCCACGCCGATCAGAAGACGCGGATTTCTCTCCTTCAACTCCCGGAACCGCCCCAACTGACTGTAAATCTTCTGCGCCGCCTTCTCGCGGATGCTGCATGTGTTGACGAGGATCAGGTCCGCCTGCTCCGGATCATCCGTCGTCCCGTATCCCGACTCCTCCAGCAGAACCGCCATCTTCTGCGCATCCTGCACGTTCATCTGGCAGCCAAAAGTTTGAATATAGAGCTTTTTCTTTCCCAAACCGACCTTTCCTCACCGAAACATCCGAGACTGAATTAATATAGGAAGGGGGGATAGTCAACAGCTATTTATGGAATTGAGGAATCTTTTTTATGGATCGCGTTCCGGCAATTGACAAAAAAGCATTCCTACGTCATGATGCCCCCCGTTTATGACCGATGGCTGAATTCGGTTCCGACGGCTTCGCCAAAAGTCGACATATTGCACATCCGTTCATCCGACGGGAAGGAGAAGAATCGATGAGACTCTCATGGGACGATTACTTTCTGAAGATGGCCGAAACCGCATGCCTCCGCTCGACCTGCCTGCGGGCCCAGTTCGGGGCCGTTCTCGTCAGGAACCACACGATCATCAGCACCGGGTACAACGGCGCCGCCGCAGGCGTCCGGAGCTGCCTGGAGCGAGGGGAGTGCGTCCGGGATCGCCTCCAGATCCCGAGCGGCGAACACTACGAGATCTGCCATTCCGTCCACGCGGAGGCGAACGCAATCATCCGCGCGAGCTTCGACTTGATGGACGACGCCACGCTGTATATCTACGGGCTTCAACAGAAGAAACCCCGCAGCGGGATGCCCTGTTTCATGTGCTGGCGGATGATCTTCAACGCCGGCATCGGCCAGGTGGTTTTTCTCGACGACGAGGGACAGAAAAAAATGGTGAACGTCAAGGTGGTCGACCGCGGCCGCATCCTCTCCTACGTCGCGCCGGAGCCCTGAATTTCAGACTACTTGAACAAGTTGCGGAAGAAGTCTCCGATGCTGCGCATTCCCCTGCGAAGGGTATCCACGACGGGGTTCACGGGATGCTGAGGGCACGTTTCCTTCGGCGCCGTCCCCGTGAGGTAAGCCTCCCGCAGCGTTTGAGGGCATGAGCTCGTGGCGAGGTATCCGGACCCGGGATCGATCACGGCGGTTTCCACCCCCTCCGGCCGGTTCAGGGCCGGCGGCCCGGATTGGGGGTAGAGGGCTCGCAGGAACCGCGCCCAGATGTGGAGCGCTCCGCGCGCTCCGGTCAGCCCCGTATCTGCGCCGGAGTCGTACCCCACCCACACGGCGCAGACCACGTCGGGGGTGTACCCCACGAACCAGGAGTCCCGGTTGCCGTCCGTCGTTCCGGTCTTACCAGATGCCGGGAAGTAAATCCCCAACGTCTTTGCCGATTTTGCCGTACCGCGCTCCAGCACCCCCTCCATCGCATACCCGGTAAGGTATGCCGCTCGTGGGTCGAGTGCTCGTTCCCCGTGAACCTTCTTCGCCGTGAGGATATCTCCATCCGCCGTGGTCACTGAGAAGAGGGGAAACGGGTCGAAACGGATACCCCCTGAGGCGATCGTCGTGTATGCATAGGCGAGCTCCACCGGCGTGACTTCGAAGCTCCCCAGTGCCATCGATGGGACGGGTGAGAGTGGGCTTGTGATACCCGCCGCACGCGCGGTTTTGAGCACTTCTTTCAGCCCGACGTCGTTCGCCAGCCGGACGGTGGCAGTGTTTACAGACTCCTCGATCGTCTTCCGAATCGTGATCTTTCCGTATGTCTTTCTTTCGAAATTCGACGGAGTCCACATCCCCTCCGGGGTAGGGATTGACACCGGCTCGCCGGACACAATCGTAGAGAGCGTCTTGTCTCCCTTGCCCTGCGTCGACAGCGAAAGCGCCGTGAGGAGGACTAAAGGCTTAAAAGCGCTCCCCGGCTGACGTTTCGCGTCCGTAGCCCGGTTGAACTGGGTTTGCCCGTAGTCCCGCCCGCCGACCATGGCGGTCATCGCCCCGCTTGCCGGATCCACGGCGACCAGCGCAGCCTGCAGCGGTTCATCGGCAGGGAGAGCCGTTTTCTCGATTTCCGCGAGCCCCTGGGTGACGGCCTCCTGGGCGGCGGCTTGGTGTGTGGGGTCGAGGGTGGTGTAGTAGCGGTACCCCGTGCGGTAGAGTTTCTCACTTCCCAGTTCTTCCACGGTGATCCGCTGTATGTAGTCCACGAAGTACGATGCCTGGTGGACGGGGGCGCGACTACGTGGCCGGGTCCGCACCGGCGCGTTTGAGGCCCTGTGGAACTCATCCTCCCGGATCATCTCAAGCTGGCGCATCCGCGCCAGAACTGCGTTGCGCCGCTCCTTCGCCGCCGTGGGGTCCCTCAAGAGGGAGTGCCGGTTCGGGGAGCGGATGATCCCGGCGAGCAGCGCCGCCTCTTCAAGGGAAATATCTTTCGCCTGTTTCGAGAAATAGAATCCCGCCGCCTCTTCGATGCCGTAGATCCCTCGGGAGCCCTCCTGCCCGAAGTAAATCTTGTTAAGGTACATCTCAAGGATCTGTTTTTTCGAGTACCGCAACTCAAGAATGAGCGCAAGTTCCGCCTCGCGTAGTTTGCGCCAGAGGGTCTTCTTTGGGGAGAGGAAGAAGTTTTTCGCGAGCTGTTGCGTGATGGTCGAGCCGCCCTGAGCGAACCGCCGCTCCCTGAGGTTGGTAAACAATGCCCGGCCGATCGCAAGGACGTCGATCCCGATATGGGAATAAAAGCGCGCGTCTTCAGACGCGATCACCGCATTCTGCAAGAACGGAGAAATGGCGGAAAGGGCAACCGGGCGCCGGGACTCCATCTTCGGACCCATGATGCGGCCGATCTCCTCCGGTTCCAGGTGGATCGAGTCCAACTGCACACCGGCCGAGGAGACCAGCGACACGACCCGCCCGTCGCGAACCACGATGTCCACCGGGCCGCTATCGTGGGAGGGTTTTTCGATTCCATTGTCGCGGGGAAATATCCGGATTTTCGCCGGCTCTTCGGAGAACGTCCCGACTGTGGACGGCTTTCCCACGACTTTCCTGTAGGAGAGTCTCTGCAGTCGCTCGGCAAAGCGGAGGTTCCCGAGGTGGCGCCCCTTACGGATCTCCGTGGGGCGGCCGTAGAGGATAGAGGGGGCTTCCCAGGCATTCCCGGCAACCCCCCAACCTACCTTGAAGTACAGGTAGCCGATGTGGAGCAGCAAGGCCGCAACGAGGCCTAGAAGGAGATATCTTCGGATCAAAGAGTCCTTCCCGCCGATTCTATGAAGGGCCGAAGCATCGCCATCACGACGATGATCTTGAATTTCTTATGCTGAAAATTAATAAGAACTTGCTTTTGCATGGCTTGAGCTTAAGAAAAGCGATCTTTTATGTCAAGAGAATTTCATTCGAAAACCCCGTGGCTACCAGATGATTTTCAGGCCTTTGACAGCCTGCAGGGCCTCATCACAGGTCACAAGCGGCTTCTCGTAATGAAGGGCAGTGGCCGCAATGATGCGGTCCGCCGGATCATGATGCGCAAAGAGGGCATCGATGGCCGAAATCTTCGCTATCTCCGGCGTAATGGGCAGCGGCCGGATCGCCCGGGACGCTAAAACAAGCTTCAGGAAAGAAAGGGTATCCGTGCCTGGATCCAGTCGCCCCTTGGCGACCAGCATGGCGATCTCCCACAGCGATATGTCGCAGCAGCCCAGGGAACCGTTCTCTTCGCCCTCTTCAATGGCGCGGAGCGCCTTGGCGCTGAGACGCTCCGGCGCCAGGGCATCGAAAACGAGGACGCAAGTATCGAGAAGAATCAAGACGCCGCCTCCCATTTTTCATTCAGGGAGGACACAACGTCGCCGATCCTGCACTTTCCCCGCAACAGGGCAAGCTGTTCCCTCGCGCCTGAACGCCCATCGGCAATGGGCGTCAGACGCGCGATCTTCTTTCCGCGTGAGGTCAGGAGCAGTTCTTCGCCGGCCGTGACCATGCCGAGATAGGCGGGCAGGTTATTCCGCAGCTCCGTAACGTTGACTTCTTTCATTGCATACTCCTTTCTGTACGTTTCATCTGTACAACCGCTTGACGACGATGTCAAGAATCAAATGTGGTCGCCCTGGCAGGATATGATGTGGAGTTTACGGCTTGCGGTGAGTGGCGCAGGGGATCTTCCCCCCTGTGCTCTCTCAGAACCGGACTTGAATCTCTCGACTCATCCGGCTCCCATTATCCAGCCGTCGGTCTTACACCCAACTTCCAATGCGGAAATAAATCGGGCTGCCTGTTGGCA
Organism: Deltaproteobacteria bacterium; assembly: GCA_026388375.1. Classification (GTDB taxonomy): domain Bacteria; phylum Desulfobacterota; class Syntrophia; order Syntrophales; family UBA5619; genus UBA5619. Next base: position 2,332 of record JAPLJX010000191.1, on the reverse strand, counting down.
ATTCCTCCCAACCAATAAACCGCATTCGTTAGATGGCCTTTCAACCTCTTCAATTTCCTCATTGCCCATCTGACCAATATTTTGTTCAGATGACGCAAGGTCGGATACAGCGCAGACTTGTAAAAGCTTCCGTAGTAGTTTATCCATCCCCTTATTACTGGGCTGAATATCCTTGACAGATCTTCCAGAGATTTATCACTTCTCAACTGTAGATTCCAGCGTCGACTCTTTTGTCTCATCTCCTTTCCTGCCGCATTGCTTACGGCAGGAGAAAAGTTGACGAAGTATTTCCCTCCTTGGGTCTTTGATAGTCTTGGACAAAAAGTAAAACCCAAAAAATCAAAGCTTGTTGAAGGGTATTCCTCTCTACGATTCTTGTCTTTACAATAGACAATGCGCGTCTTGTCCGGGTGAAGCTCTAACTTACATTCCCCAAACCTGGCTCCCAGTACTTCCTTCAGTGCCAGTGCTTCTGATTTTGTCCGACAATGGACAATTCCATCATCGGCATATCGGCAAAATGGAAGCTCAGGATAGTTCCGTTTCATCCAGGCATCAAACACATAATGCAGAAAAAGATTGGATAGCACAGGGCTTACCACTCCACCCTGCGGCTTTCCCTTCCTTCTCTCAATCAATGTGCCATCACCTTTCTGAAACGGAGCCTTCAGCCATCTCTCGATGTATAGAAGTATCCATTTGCTATCCGTATGTTTCCTTACCGCCCGCATCAGAAGTTCATGGTCGATGTTATCAAATAAACCTTTAATGTCGAATTCAAGCACCCAGTTATATCGCCAACACCGTTTCCGCGTTACACCAACTGCCTGAATCGCCGATTTATTTGGCCTGTACCCGTTCGAGTCTTCGTGAAAGTGGGGTTCTATCATTGGCTCAAAGGTTCAAAATAGGTTTTTATATGGTTAGTATCATTCGGGTATTCAGGTCGATTTTCTCTGAGATGGGTTTATATCAGGAGATTGGAGAGGATTGGATAAGGTATCGACGGTAAATGGAATGATGAAATCGTGGTGTCGTTCAATCAATCTGATATGAAAATCATATCGCAGCATTTTGGGGGTTTGAAAACAATTGATAGATAGCAGATCTATGCAGTTTTAAAATTTTAAAAAGGGGTAGGGCTATTTGATCCTACCTTTATATTTTTATCATTGATTTTGGATTATCAGAAATTATTTATTTCCGAGAACTCTTATTCTCGGATGTCATTCCCTAAAGACCACCACATCTATTGTCTC
>JAPLJX010000191.1:0-1012 GCA_026388375.1 Deltaproteobacteria bacterium | reverse complement strand
TATGGGGGTCTCTTTCTAACCTTTTTTCATCCCTAAAAAAGTTTCAACAGCAAAATCCTCTCCTTCACTCCACTGACTGTTTAAAAACTCGATAGAAGTTACCTCCCATAATCAAGTTGATTTCATTTTTCTTAAATCCGATGTCTTGCATTGTCGAAATCAACTTAGACAGGTCTCTGACATCGTGATAGCCTAAAACTGGGCTAGGAAGTTGTCCTCCACCATCTGTGCCTATACCTACATGCTCGATTCCAAGATTGTTCTTCATCTCCATGATTTCATTAGCCCATTCTAAGAATGAATTACGATTCGCAGTTGACTGAGGCCAATTACAAATTACCCCGCCAGACTTAGCTATAGCTTCCATCTCATCCCATGTACGAAGTCGGCCCTCTTTACCAGTTGTTTCAGTATAAAGACTTGTATGAGAGTCAACTACTGGCCCAGTCTTCATATCCAAAATATCTATTAGAGTATCATGGTTAGCATGGGCAACATCCACAATCATGCCTAATTCTCTCATACGATCAATTACTTTCTTTCCCATATCAGTTAGTCCACCATTGTACAATCCCGGATCCAAATCTGGCTTCCCCGTTGCGGAATTCATATGAGGCGATCCAGTATCTCCTAGCTCGCTATTCCGGTAATGGATAATAGTTATCAGCCTAACACCTAAGCCATAAAATTCATTGACTCTACGAACTTTACCCATAAGAGCATCCCCACCCTCAATAGCGAGAATTGCTCCAGGAACTGGATTGTTCTTGTTTATACATTTAGGAATGTCCTGGGATTTTAATACCAACTTTACATACCCATTCTCCACTATACCATTAGGTATTCCATCAGAACCAGTGTTTCCAGATAGCCAGTAATCCAATTGGTTAATTGTATAATGGAACTCATTAGTGCCAGCTATGGGGATTGGATTAGCGCGAGACTGATACACAGCATCACCAATTGCAGCAAACACACTAGCTACCATCCCAAGTTCCTTGATATCCACAAG
>JAPLJX010000288.1 GCA_026388375.1 Deltaproteobacteria bacterium | reverse complement strand
GATTGCATCGATACGAGCATGAAGAATCCAAAAAGTAATGCGCTGTACAAAATGCGGTGAATACGGTTTGTTTTCATGGAATATCTCCTTAAAGATTAATCTCTTCGACTGCCGAACCGAGCCAGTTTTCTCACGCCCATGCCGGCCAGGAACAGGAAGGCCAGAAGTAAAAACATACTCCAGAATAAACCGATCTTCAGAGCAAAGGCGCTGAAACCAACGGCGGGTAGCAGCATAACTCGCACCGCCGCCCGGGCATAGGCTTTTTGCGCAATCAAGTCGGCCAGCGGCGGGGAAACTCTGTAATACCAGTTTACGAAGGCTTGTCCGACCCGGTTGGTCAGGAGAAACTCATCCCGGAAGTCACGCAACAGGCCGACATACGGGTGCAGGTAAGAACCGAAGGCCGCTGTGGCAATGAAGCAATGTCTGCTCCCGGTGTCAGAGCCAGAACCCACTTGAACGGAAAGCGTAGCGCTGGAAGATAATCCGGCGCTGTTTGTGGCGGTTACGGTTATCGTATGGCGGCCCGCTTCCAGATCTTCAACAATCAGTTCGGAACCATACCCCAGTTCACCGGAAATGTCCGATGTCCATCTGATCTTGTCGTCCGGCAGCCATTCATCCTGCGGATCATACGCTTCGGCCGTAAGAAGAATGTCATCGCCCGGATTATAAACTGTTCCCCAGGCTAATTCATCGAGAAATACTTCCGGTTTCTTGAACGGCACGACAAACTCGGCGCTTTCCCCCGTTGCGTAAAGCACGCCATCGTAAGCGGTAACCCGGATTTTGGCATGGTTGCCACCCGGAAGCCGGCTGAAATCTTCCGTCCAGGAAGACGTTTCCAGTTCATCGGCCAGAATCATCCAGGCGGAAGATTCATTGGTCACATCCGGATTGTACTCTACCGTGTACAACAGCTTATCGCCATCCGGATCGTTTCCCGTCCAGGCAATGGTATAGGAACCGGCGAGCGTTGTCGTTGTCTGGGGAGTGACGCCGGTCACGGTCGGGGCATTATCACTGACCGGTACTTCGGCCAGCACCGTACCGTCTTTAACGATCTGGAACTTTACCGTGCCGGCCGGGAAATTGATGACTCCCTCAAAAGGCGCCGTAGTCAATGTCCGCACGGGATGCACCATATAAAACTGGACGGTAAAGGACGTAGAAGCCAGCACGCTCCCGACGCCGTTGACAGCCTGCACCATGAGAGAACTAGTGGAATCGTCCAGGGTAACGGTATCCGTATAGCTCTTCCACGGCTTTAATTCGACAGCGTCGGTCTGAGAAAGAGTTCCGGAAAAACTGACAAATCGCTGAGCGGTTACCGACGCTGCGAGCACCTTGGAAACTGCTCTCAGACCTGGTTCCTGCCTGACCAGTCTTCGGAAAAGCCAGTCATAGCTGTCCTTCGTAATCCATAACTGGCTTTGCAAGGCCCCCCCGGCGCTCATAAAGTCGGCCTTTTCCGTGAGAATTCCAAGGCCATATACATCATAGGGATGGTCGGAGGCGGGTACCTGAGCCCCGCTAATAGTCGTTTCACCATCCTTACCCTTGAGCGCGGAGGCCGGACGGCCGGCGGTACAGCTGATAACACCGGTCAAACCCTTGTCCCAGTCCCGCCCTTTGAATTCGTTCGGAGCAGGATTGACGCTACAGCGGATGGATGAGATAGTCTCGCCGTCATAGGTATCACCAATACCGTACTGATGACCTATTTCATGGGCAACCGTTCCCTGCGCGTCTTCGTCACCGGCTACAACCACCACTGCCTTGGTTCCGAGATAGGCGTAACCGGCTAAGCCCTGACCATCGTCCTGGAAAAGCGACTCTTTGATGAATCCCATCACAACATCATAACATCCCTCGCTCTGGGGGCTTGTTTTACATTTGGCGGGAATGAGGCTGTCCAGAGTATCTGATAGCTTTTTACAGCCGGTCCAATCAGCTTTTGCCAGATTAAAGGAGGCTGCGGAAGCGTCCAGAGCAGTCTCACGGATTTTCCAGACCAGATTACCCTCCGCCAGCGGATAGACTTTTTGCATGAAATCGCCCATTGTCTTCCATTTCGCATCGGAGATTGTTTTGATGCCGCCGCGGCCATAATTGGCTTTGACGGCCACGGCCAGCACGCGTATTTTTGTGCCGGTGGAAAACGCATAGGAACTGGAAACGCTGCCCACCGTCCCGTTGATGTAAGGCTGAAATGTGTAAGACCCTGCCGCCCAGTTCCCGCAGGACGTCATATTCTTACACAGAAAATCAACCGTGGAAACACTACCCGTAGTTTTTTTCGAATATATTTTACACATTCACCCAAGTGTTTGCCGAATCAATGGTCACGGCCGGATTAAGAAATGCCCGCACAATTGTATTCTTACCGGCTACATAATACTGGTGGTTGTCTTTTTGCACCCCCAAGGCTTGGTTGACTTCGATACCGGTGATCTGCATCTGGTTCTGAGCGGGAGCACTGCCGGCAATCAGTAACGCTCCCAGCATCACGATGAAAATGAAAGCTGCAAACAATTTAAAAGGATAATGATTGAAGAAAGGCTGTTTTTTGTTCTGTAGGCGATTGCTGCAAATGCTGTTTCCGGGTAAAATCATAAGCGCTCCTGAATCTCTATGGTTATAAATCCCTTTATGATATTTATGTTAAAGAATGTGTAAGCTTACAAACAAAACAGACGGCCTGATTACGCACCAAATACAGCCCGATTTTTTGTCTTGATAATGGGGAGACCTTTAAGGTAGCCTTTCCCTATCGGCGAACTCAGTGACATATGTGTGCACGTTGGCAACCCGTTTGTACCCGTCCTCTTTATCCTCTTGATCTCCAAGTGCAACACGCGCCGCTTTTTACTTCAGCGATCGCTGGTAACTCGCGAGGAGCTTTTCGCGGTTCTGGCGCAGGTCCTTTCCGGTCGGCGCGGCGGGATAAGGCTTGTTGCCCATCAACCCTTTCCAGAGAATGCGGTTGTAGCGCGCGAAATCGAACTTGTCTTCGGACGTGAAGTCCATTCCCTTCGTGACCCGCGCCCAGTACTGCGCGTCGTGCGTCGACTTTGGCACGATCAGGCCGGCCGACTTCTTGGCCCACTTGCCGATAAACGGCGGCAGTGTTGTGCCGTTGAGAATCTGTGCGGCAGTGGCGGTAAAGCTCCAGGGGCTCGCCGTCTTATTGAAAATGTCGGCCATGGGCCTCGCGAGCGCATCGTTCAGGTTCATCTGCGGGAGGCCCAGAACATCCTCAATCGTGCGCAGGAAGTTGATGGTGTTGTACTGCGAGGAGACCAGCGCGCCTTGTTTCACGTAGGCGCCCGCCACAAACGCGACGCTGCGGTGCGAATCGACGTGGTCGCCGCCGTCCTGCGAGTCGTCTTCAATGATAAAGATCAAAGTGTCTTGCGCGTACTTGCTTTTTGAGATCTTCTCAACAAGCAATCCGACCGCATAGTCGTTATCGGCTTGCTGCAGCTCCGGTGTATTCACGCCGTCAATTGCGGTAGCGAAGTTTCCGGTGTGATCATGCATGAAGCGAACGAGGCTCAACGAAGGAAGATCCACACCTCCATCTTTGACGTCTTTGGCGTACTTGGTATCGAACTCCCGCTCCCACTCCTTGAAACGGTAGTAATCCGGAAACGCGTTGTCGAAACCGCGGAAGTGCGGATCGGTGTACGGGGCGAGGGCAACACTCGCGGGGTAAGCCACGATCGTGTCGGTGGAGGCGGGGTCTTTCAGTAAAGGAATGCTATAGGTGTTCCCCTGGGTATAGAGGGTCGTGTCTACAAAAAATCCATAGTTGCGAACCGTGAGACCGGCCCGCAGCGCGGAGTCCCACAAATAGCCGGTATTCACTTCATTGTTCGGTCCATCCGGCGCAGCCACGTTGGCATGGCCCGGTAACAGATCCGGATCGAGCGGTGTGAGGGGATTGGCGACCTGGCGCGTGACGCCCGGATAGTCCTTGTTCGGAAGGGCAATGTTCACATTGCGATTCACACCCTCGGAATCCAGGCTGAGTCCGCGCACCGCATAGGCCACCGCGAATTGGCGTTCCACCACGTCGGGGGCGCGAGCCGCAGTGGTCCACAGCCAGCCGTCATTGCTGACTTCGGCGGTGCAATAGAAGTTATCGAGCGTGACGAAGTTTCGCGCCAGGTTATGCTGATTCGGCGTGTAGCGCTCTCCAAACTGAGCCAAAGCAGGATCGCCATTGCCGATTTCCAGGTCGCCCAGAATCTGGTCGTATGTCCGGTTTTCCTTGATGATGAAGATAACGTGCTTGACACCCTTATGCACGGCCGCCATGACCTCTTTGTCGCTTACGCTGTCGGTGTAGGAAAACCGGTTGTTCGAGGCTACCTGCGTTGTCAGCGTCGTGAGCTGCGCCGTGGAAGGGCGCGGGAAACTCTGGAGGCCGGCTTTGATCAACTGGGGATTATACTTGTTCGATAACAAACCATTTCCTTTCGCATAATCCGCCGGTCCGAAGCTATAGCGCATGTCGGGATTCGGGCCGGTCGGCGACTTCCCGTTGACCACGTACACCCAGTTGCCGTCGGCGCTGAAGCTTACCGAATTCGGGTACCAACCGGTCGGAATGAGTCCAACCACCTGGCCGTTTATTTTCGTTTCGATCAGATCCACCACTGCGATGCAATTCAGATTGCCATTCGTCACGTAGAGTTGCTTCTCATCCGGCGAGAGCGTCACGCTGTTGGAGTTCGCGCCGGTGCGCTTCACGGTTTTTGAGTTCGCGTCCGTATATTGCGCCAGCGAGTCAGGCAGTACCGACGCGATTACCGGGATGGTTCCGACGATCGTGTTCGTCGCGGTGTCGATTGCGTCAATCGTATCCGACTGGTCTTCGACGACATACAGAAGCGACTGGGCCGCGTTCAGCGTCATCTTGTTCGGTTGACCTTTCACTTTGATCCGGTCCGTTACCGCCGGCGCCCCGTTCAGATTCACGACGACGATCTCGCGGTCGCGAATGCTGGATACATACGCTGTTGCTGTCCCGCTCGATTCGTTACCCTTCACAACCACCCAAAACGGATATTCGCCGCCCGGCTCGCCCGCCGTCCCGCCGCTCTTGCCGGGGCGAAGGTCGCGGTCGATTCCCGTCGACCAGTTGTTCAAGCCGCCTTTGAACACCGTTATCGAGTCGTTGTAGTAATTAGCCACCACCAGCGTCTTGCCGTCATTCGAAATGGCCACACCGGCGGCGCAAGGCTTCACGCCGACTTGAAGGTTTACGCCTTGTGAAGAGTCACCGCTCCCGGGCAGGCCATTGCCCGTTGGCTTGCCGTTCTTGTCGTTGTGGTTCAAGGTAAGCGATGGTCCGGGCTCCCCCCAGGTTCCGTCGGCGATCCGGGTAAAGATGTGGACGTTGTCGTCGCTGCCGCCGGCCACGTAAAAAGCCTTGCCGGACGGATCGAAGACAATCCCGTTGTAGGTATTTGCGATCTTCACTGCCTGCCTCTTGATCGGCGTGTTCGTCGAAATGTCGTAGATGAACACGTACTCATTCGAGAACGGCGTGTACCATGGAGAGGGGGAGCGGGGGGTGGTGGGGGTGGTGTAGACGCGATTGTACCCGCTGGTCAGAACCAGCAGGGTCTTGTGATCCGGGCTCACCACGGTGGTGACCGCCTGCCCGGCCAGCCAGTCCGGTTTGCCGGGCAGATCGGGGTTCAACGTTTCGAACCGGGAATCCAGGGGTACCAACGGCGAAATCGTTTGAGCCATATTGGGCAGGAACTGAGTTGAGTCACCACCACTGCTGCCACCGCTACTTGAACATCCCGATAAAGAGAAAATCAGCATGCCCATTAAAAAGACTAAACTGAACTTTTTCAACTCATAAAATGTTTTCATAAAACTCCTCCTCTATATGTCTAAGTATTTGTTAACTACCCTGTTCTGTCAATTCATTAGAACCGTTTCCTGTTATACCACAGAGTG
>JAPLJX010000405.1:6518-12045 GCA_026388375.1 Deltaproteobacteria bacterium | reverse complement strand
CTTCAATGATTTACTTTACCCCTCTTCTGATGTCTATCATTCAAGAATAAATACCGGTTGGAGCTGAATGAGCGATCCGTCATTGAGCCAGTCCATGAAAAAGAGAATCCTTCATATCGACATGGACGCCTTCTTCGCCGCTGTTGAGCAAAAAAGGAGACCGGAGCTCGAAGGAAAACCCGTTGTCATCGGCGGTCAGGGAGATCCATCCAAAAGGGGCGTTGTCTCTACCGCCAATTACGAAGCCCGAAAATATGGCGTTCACTCCGCCATGCCCATGAAGACCGCTTACAAGATGTGTCCTCATGCGGTATTCCTTCCGGTAGATTACGAGGCTTATTCATCTGCTTCCGTAAAATTCAAGGAAGTTCTCAGGAACGTCAGCCCGGTTATGGAAGATGTCGGCATTGACGAGGCGTATCTGGACGTTACCGATATACCGGTCACCAACGAAGAGATCACAGGGCGGATTAAGGCCGGGATCAAAGAGAAGACAGGCCTCACCTGTTCCATCGGCATTGCATCCAACAAACTTCTTGCCAAGATTGCCTCAGACATGCAGAAGCCGGATGGGGTCACCCTTCTCATGGAGGCCGACGTTGAAACGAAGCTCTGGCCGCTGCCCGTCAGAAAATTGTACGGCATAGGTCCAAAAACGGAAGAGCACCTGAAGAGCATCAACATAGAAACCATCGGACAGTTGGCCGCGTTGCCTCTGGAAAAGCTGTTGGAGCACTTCGGCAATTCTTACGGTCAATACCTTTATGAAGCGGCCAGAGGCATTGATCAAAGCCCTCTGGTCACTCGATGGGAACCGAAATCATTCAGCCGTGAAACCACTTTTCAGGAAGATGTGAGGGACTGGCAGGTGATCGCCAGAACACTCGCCGATCTTTCAAAAGATGTCGTTCAGGATTTGCAGGGACATCAGTATAAGGCAAGAACGATCACGATAAAGATCCGATTCAGCGATTTTGAGACATTCACGAGGGCGATGACGATCTCTGATTATACCGATTCTGAAGAAGAGATCAGAAAATCGGCATTCGCGTGCCTTAAAAGGATTGAGCTCAAAAAGAAGGTCCGGCTGGTGGGTGTGAGGGCCAGTAATTTCCAGGGCAGGAATAAGGATGAACAGCACTATCCTGAAGTACTCGACAGGCTAATCTAATGGGAACAGACAAATTCAAAGCATATACGCTGGTCTCCATTCAGGTGATCTCCATTGTCTTGATTTTGGTGACCGGCTGGCCTTTGGCAGGCTACATCCCCCTGCTTATCATTCAGGTTGCCGGAGTCATGCTTGGGATCTGGGCCATCGTCATTATGGGCAGGAAAAACACCAACATTACGCCTCTGGTAAAACAGGATGCTCTGCTGGTCACAAACGGTCCTTATGCACTCATAAGACACCCCATGTATTCAGCGGTATTGCTAACGATCTGGCCACTGATCATGGATCAGTATTCTCTTTTACGCCTGACGGCAGGCCTGATTCTGACGATCGATTTGATCATCAAGATGCTGTACGAAGAAAGCCTCTTACGGAAGCACTTTGCAGGTTATGAGATCTATATGAGGGAAACCAAGAGGTTGATCCCTTTTGTCATTTAACGGATATAATGTTCAGCAATTCAAAAGCCCTCCTATAAATCTGATCAGAAGGGCTCATTGAAAAAATCAGACTATGAAAGAGTCAGTCAGCCGAAGTCTTGGCAACCACACTTCATGATTATTCCGTCTTTTTCTCCGGGCTGGCCTCAACAGAGACTGCTGCGCTGTACAATCCCCGTTTGGCCTTCTGGATCTTTCCTTCTTTGGAAGCGCGGTTGACTATGCTCCAGATCTGACGTTCGTTTAAACCGGTCTTTTTCTTCAACTCAGCCGTTGAGATTCCTTCCGGCACGCCTTGAATGAGCGACACGACCGCATCGATGTTGGTTACTCTCTTTTCAGTGGGTGCCTTCTTCCCAGTTTTCTTGACCTTCTTGAAAAGGACGGGTTTTGAGGCTTTGGCTGCTTTCTTGGTTTTCTTGAGGGGGGGGACTTTTACCAACTTAGGTTTCTTTTCAGCCTTCTTTTCCGGCGCTGCCTTTGCTGCCTTGGGTTCCTTCTTCATTTTTACTGTTTTTGGGAAAAGCCCGGAGATCATCGCTTGAAGCTTATCAAAATAGGTCTTCACAAATGATTCCGATCCCTCAACCTCGATTTCCTTTGTGACCGGATTGAACCTGATGCGGGAATTTTCTTTCATATAGCCTCCTAAATTTCTGTGAATAGCTTCCAATTGAAGTAAGATAGTGATTGCCCCCCTTGTTTGTCAACATTTTCTTTCTCCTCATGACAACAAGCCAATTTGATCAACACGAGAAAATAGTCCGGATCATCCTTTGCGGCCTTGTATTGCTGAGGCGACATTGTATCTTGATGCTCTTCGTAGAACCCGTCCAGCAATTCCTGATAGACCTCTTGAGCAACATTGACTTTCTCAGCATCATATCCAGTCAGCTCCTTTTTCAGGTATTGGACGGTGTTAAGGAGGTCTTTCAGCAAAACAAGATTAGACATGGTTTCATCCGCTATCGACAACATAACCTACGGCAACCTGTACTAACGCGCCTTAGGTTCCATCACACGCTCCAGAAGCTCCCCGACGAGCACTGCCGTATCGCCCACGATTCGCCCGCATTCCAGAGCCTTTTCACTCCTATAAAAACCCCTGGCCTGTTCCCGGTCTTTCCAGTTTACCCGGGCGATCTCCCTGCAGAGGATACTTCCATGGTTTTTGGCGATTTCCTTCCGGAATCGCTCCAGAACTTCATGGGCATAGGACCACATCTTCGGGTCCTCCTTCTCATCCTCCGAGGCGCGGCTGAACCTTAGCCCTATAACCGCCAGTGCACCGACAACCGCGCCGCAGACTTCTCCGTTTCCGCCCAGCCCCCCGCCGAAGGCCCCCATGGCTTTCATGACTTCGTCGTCTTTCTTTCCCAGTTTCTCTTGCCCGACCGCAAGAACGGCCTGACTTCAATGAAACCGCTTCATCATCAACTGGACGGCCTTATCCCTCATCTCTTCATTGGTCATTTTTCACCCCCAACTAATTATTCTTCAGCATGATTGCCTCTGATACTCATCTGCATTGCAAAGTCGTTGATACATGCGGCTAGATCATTTTCTCGTGATTGGAAGAAATGATCTGCATCTGGGATGATATCCAGGCGGCAGGCAAGCTCAGCCGCAACGCTTTTTATCCTCTCGGTCGGACAGTACGGATCCTGATCCCCGCAGATAATAAGGCCCGCCTTTCCCCGCAATGTCTGAAAGTCAAATCCAAAAAGATTGATCGGCGGTGAAACGAAGAGTGCCGGAAGTAGATTTCTTCGGTTGAGAATACCGGCATTCACCCACGCCCCGAATGAGTAACCGGCCGGAAGAATCTCGCGAATCCCTTGTTCCTCCATGAAGGAAACAGCCGCCAGGACATCCTCCTGTTCACCCTGCCCATCGTCAAAGGTTCCTGTGCTCTTTCCGACTCCCCGAAAATTGAAACGAAGGGTTGAAATACCACCGGCAAACAGGGTTTCAGCCAGGATCTCCACAATGGAATTGCTCATATCGCCCCCCATGAGAGGATGGGGGTGCGAAATCACGGCACCCATAGCTCCACCCGAATGGGCATAGAGGCCCTCAAGACGGATATTCCCCTGACCGAAGAAAACTTTTTTTTCTTGCATCTCATCCCATCTCATCAATGGTTGTTTTTGGAAGGGTCAGCCTTTCTTATCCCGTTCATGTTGCGACGGCCAAGCTTCAAAGCGGACCAAGCAAGCATCACCACGACCAGGCCGAACAGGGCGGCGGTGCGGTATGTGCCGGCGACGGCATCGGCTATGGCTTCACGCGGCAGGTCGGCCAGGTTGGTTACCGTGGAGATACCGCTCAGGACGATCACATGAGCGGTGAACAGAGCGCCCATCAGCGGGAGCCCCGTGCTGGTGCCCAAGGTGCGGGAGAGATTGAGTAGTCCCGAAGCCACTCCGAGGCGATTTTTCGGCGCGCGTCCCATGACGGCGCTGTTGTTGGGGGCTTGAAAAAGCCCCATGCCGATCCCGATGGGGGCTATGCGCAGCAGGTAACCCAGCCCGGAAACGCCGGCGTGCAGAGTTCCCACCGCCAGACAGCCGCCGACCAGAAACAGCAGTCCGATCAGGGAGATAAGACCGGAACCATGTTTGTCCGAAAGAGTGCCGGCCCAGGGTGAGACCATGCCCATGCTGACGGGCGCCACCATCATGAAGAGACCGGCTTTTACTGTGGAATAACCCATAACCAACTCCAGGAAAAACGGCAGGACCAGAAAACCGCCGTTCATGATGAACGCTAAAAAGCCCATGACCAGGTTCAGGCTGAACAGTCGATCACGGAAGATGGTCAGGTCGATCATCGGCTGATGCACGCGGGTTTCCAGAAAGACAAACAAGAACAGGCCAACAACGGCTGCAGCCAGCAGGCCGAGGACGACAGGGGTAACAAAACCCGTCCGTTGTCCCACGGTCATGGCCAGGGCGTAGCACACCAACGTGACCAGCAGCAAGAGTGCGCCGGCCGCATCGAAACGTTGTCCGACCTGACCGGTCCGGAGGTAAGGGACGTGTTTCCAGATCACAAATCCGGCGAGGAAACCGATGGGCACGTTGACCAGGAACACCCAGCGCCATCCAGCCAGGCCTATAATCAGGCCGCCCATGGCCGGCCCCATGGCCAGGCCGAAGGCGACGATCCCGCCGCTAATGCCCAAGGCCCGTCCCCGTTCTTGAGGAGGGAAGACCATCGTTATGATGGCCGCGCCCACAGCCTGAGTCATGGCCGCACCAAGTCCCTGGAAGGCCCGGAAACCGATAAGCCAGCCCACGCTTGGCGAAGCGCCGCAGAGCAGAGAACCAAGCGTGAAAACGGTAAGGCCGGCCAGATAGACCTTTTTGGGGCCGACAATATCCCCCAGTCGGGCGGCTCCCAGCATAAGCGACGTGAGCACCAGGACATAACCGACAGCCACCCATTGGATGGTGGCGAAATTGGTATTGAGCTCCTTTACCAGCGTGGGCAGGGAAATATTGACGATGCTGATGTCAAGGGTGGCCATCAGTATGCCCAGACCGACGCCGGCCATCGCCCACCATTTATGCCGGTAAATCCCGGCAGAGTTATCTTGACTGAACTGTTCCACTCTCTCCTGCAACCTTTCTTTGGCCATCCCCGAGCCGGAAGCTGCACGGAGTCGATCCGGACCTTGTCGCTTCCGAGTCAAACGGTGATAAAGATTTGGGGGTGTCTATCATCATTCCTTGATGGTATCAACTCTTCACTGGTATGAAATGAATGGAAGGCGGGCGCTGCCCGCCTTTCTTATTGCTCGAAAATAACAATTATTGTTTAAAAATGAGTATATACATCAAAATGACTTGATGCTCTCTTTCAGGAAGACATGATACATTATAGAGCAGCTTTACGACTTATGTCACTG
>JAPLJX010000405.1:0-6472 GCA_026388375.1 Deltaproteobacteria bacterium | reverse complement strand
CCTTAGGGACGGGGAATTAAATCGTCCGGTCTCCCTTGACAGGGTCCGGGTCGATTCTTATATTAGGCGCGATTTTCAAGGATTGCTGAAAAACCGGCGAGAAAAGGTGCCATGGAAGATTACATCATCAAGATATTCCGGGAGTCGTGCCAGGTCAAGGAGGCTTTTGTAAACGACAACCTGAACCGGATCGTGGCCGTGGTCGGGGCGGTGACGGCGGCACTGAAGGCGGGCAACAAGATCCTTCTGTTCGGAAACGGCGGTTCCGCAGCGGACGCTCAGCACCTGGCGGCGGAATTCGTGAACCGGTTCGTGATCGAGAGACCGCCTCTTCCTGCCATTGCTTTGACGACCGATACGTCGGTCATCACCAGCATCGGGAACGACTACGATTTTGCGGATATCTTCAGCAAGCAGATTCGGGCGATCGGCCAAAAGGGCGATATCGCCTGGGGAATGAGCACCAGCGGCGCCTCCGTGAACGTGGTCAAGGGGTTGGAGGCGGCGAAGAAAATCGGTATGGTCACGATCGGTCTGACCGGCCGGGATGGCGGCGACGTCGCCCGGATTGCGGATCACGCACTGAACGTTTCTTCCACCAGCACCCCCCGTATCCAGGAGGTGCATATCACGGTGGGGCATGTGATCTGCGAGATGGTGGATTTCAAGCTCTTTCAGAGACCGGATATGAAATAGGAGAGTCATGGTTGCAAAAATGAAAAAGCATACAGCGGAGGCCGGCGAAGGCCTTTCGAAGAAAACGGAGGAGCCGCAGGCGGCGGTTGGCGGGCCGGAAGCGGAACTTGCCGGAGAGACGGCTAAGGCGGAAGATCTGACGGTGAAACTTGAGGAAGCGGAGAAGAAGGCCGCGGACAACTACGACAAATACGTTCGCACCGTCGCCGAGCTCGACACTGCTCCGGGACATCCTGCCGCTGGTCGACGGGATGGACCGCGCCCTGGAACATGCCTGCAATTCTGAAGACTTCGAGGCCTTTAAAACGGGGCTTCAGATGATTAAGGAGAAGTTCCTGGGTTGTCTGCAGAAACACGGGGTGGAGATGATCGATACGGCGGGGAAGGACTTTGATCCTCATGTCCATGAGGCGATGATGCAGGTGGAAAGCGCCGAACATGAGGACAGCCAGGTGGTCGGCGAGTTCGAACGGGGGTATTTGCTGAACGGCAGGTTGCTACGACCGGCGAAGGTCTCCGTCTGCAAACGCCCCTCAAGAGGTGGTGACCGGGAAAATAATTGCGAAAATGGGACGGCTTCGTAAAAAGGCCGCAGGCAAGGCGCGCGAATCCAGAGGAATGAGGTGTCGGGGACATGTTCCGGAAGCCCAAAGGGATCGGAACGTGTCCCCGGAACCAGCCGCAATGACGAAGGATGAAGCGCAACGCAGCATCCGGGCTTTTTACGAAGCTGTCAAGAATCATTAAGAAGGAGGAATAAGTATCATGGGAAAGATTATCGGGATTGATCTGGGAACAACGAACTCGTGCGTCGCGGTGATGGAAGGCGGGGACCCCGTCGTGATCGCGAACCAGGAGGGGAATCGGACGACCCCCTCGATGGTGGCCTTCACGGAGAACGGAGAGCGGCAGGTGGGGCAGGTCGCGAAGCGGCAGGCCGTCACCAACTCGGAGAACACCGTCTACGCGATCAAGCGGCTCATCGGGAGAAAATACAATTCGAAAGAGGTTCAGTACGACAAGACGGTCAGCCCGTTCAAGATCACCGAGGCCGGAAACGGCGACGCGCAGGTGACGATCCGGGGGAAGAACTACAGCCCGGCAGAGATCTCCTCGATGATCCTGACGAAGATGAAGCAGACCGCCGACGATTACCTTGGGGAGAAGATCACCGACGCGGTCATCACCGTGCCGGCCTACTTTAACGACTCCCAGCGGCAGGCGACGAAAGACGCCGGCAAGATCGCGGGGCTGAACGTGCTGCGGATCATCAACGAGCCGACGGCGGCGGCCCTCGCCTACGGCCTGGACAAGAAAAAGGACGA
Source organism: Deltaproteobacteria bacterium (assembly GCA_026388375.1). Classification (GTDB taxonomy): domain Bacteria; phylum Desulfobacterota; class Syntrophia; order Syntrophales; family UBA5619; genus UBA5619. Next base: position 4,451 of record JAPLJX010000405.1, on the reverse strand, counting down.
GAAGATCGCCGTCTTCGACCTCGGCGGCGGGACGTTTGACATCTCGATCCTCGAACTGGGCGACGGCGTCTTCGAGGTCAAGTCCACCAACGGCGACACCCACCTGGGCGGCGAGGATTACGACCAGCGGCTGATCGAGTATCTGGCCACCGAATTCAAAAAGGACCAGGGGATCGACATCCGGAAGGACAAGATGGCCCTCCAGCGGATCAAGGAGGCGGCGGAGAAGGCGAAGATGGAGCTCTCCAGCTCGATGGAGACGGACGTCAACCTCCCCTTCATCACGGCCGACGCCTCAGGGCCGAAGCACATGAATATCAAGCTGACCCGGGCGAAGCTGGAGGCCATCGTCGAGGACCTGATCGAAAAGATGGTTCCTCCCTGCCTGACGGCGCTGAAGGACGCGAAGCTGACCCCGGCCGACATCGACGAGGTGATCCTCGTCGGCGGGATGACCCGGATGCCCCGCGTCCAGCAGAAGGTCAAGGAGATCTTCGGGAAAGAGCCCAACAGGGGGGTCAATCCGGATGAGGTTGTCGCAGTGGGTGCGGCCATCCAGGGCGGCGTCCTGACCGGCGACGTGAAGGACGTGCTGCTGCTTGACGTGACGCCGCTCTCCCTCGGCATCGAGACGCTGGGCAGCGTTATGACGCGGCTGATCGAGAAGAACACGACGATTCCGACCAAGAAAAGCCAGGTTTTCTCGACGGCGGCGGATAACCAGCCGGCGGTGAGCATCCACGTCCTCCAAGGCGAAAGGTCCATGGCGGGCGACAACCGGACGCTCGGACGGTTCGAACTGGTAGGGATCCCTATGGCGCCGCGCGGCATGCCGCAGATCGAGGTGACCTTCGACATCGACGCCAACGGCATTGTCCACGTCTCGGCGAAGGATTTGGGAACCGGCAAGGAGCAGAGCATCAAGATCACCGCTTCCAGCGGTCTCTCCGAGGAGGAGATCAGGAAATTGGTGAAGGATGCCGACGCCCACGCGGAGGAGGACAAGAAGAAAAAGGAACTGATCGAGGCGAGAAACCACGCCGACACGCTGGCCTACAGTGTGGAGAAAAATGTCAAGGAGTTCGGCGACAAGATCGACGCCGCCGAGAAGGCGAAGATCGAAGAGGGGATCGCCAAGGTGAGGAAGGCGATCGAGGGCGACGACCTTGAGGCGATCAAGGCGGCCCAGGAGGAGCTGACCAACGCCTCCCACAAGCTGGCCGAGGCGATGTACGCCAAAACCGCGCAGCAGCAGCCGGGCGCGGGCGCCGGTCCCCAGCCGGGGGCGGACGCCGGGCCGGGCGCGGGTGCGCAGGCCGGCGGCAAGAAGGATGACGACGTGGTTGACGCCGACTTCGAGGATGTGAAAAAGTAATTTTGGTTGAGACCAACGGCCCGGACCTCCCTTGCGGATGTCCGGGCTTTTTTTTGTCGACGACGGGCCACGGTGTGGTATAAGGATTCCGGAAGAAAGGTGGCGATCCTCCTGAAAGGGGCGGAGGGGGATGAGAACCGGGGTGGAACGGGAGGCCTTATGGCGGTCCGCTTTTACAGGAGCATTCGATGGATGGCGTCGATGACGGCCTTGCTGATCCTGTTTTCACCGGCGGCGTTTGCCGCAGATGAAGGCAGGGCGGCCGGATCTGCTCCGCAGCCGGTTTTAAAAGGAAAAACGACCGGACCGTCCGCACAGGCGGTTGTGGAGGCGAAGCTGCTTCTGGACCGGGATTACTTCACGGCGCTGCTGGACGGAGTCGATCGCGCCCGGGCGGAGATCTTCCTTTCCGCATACCTCTTCCGGACGATCGAGGGTGCGAAGGGGTATCCCGAGGCGGTTTTGAAACGTCTTTTTGCGGCGGTCCATAGAGGAGTCCGTGTCGATGTGGTTCTCGAAAGGAACCAGAATGCCGACGACCTCAACCGGAACAACGCCGAAACGGCGGAGAGGCTGAAGCAGGGGGGCATTCGGGTCTGCATGGACGCCCCGGACCGGGTGACGCATACGAAGCTCGTCGTCATCGACCGGCGGTATCTCCTGATCGGGAGCCACAACCTGACGCAGGCGGCCCTGAAGTTCAATCACGAGGCCTCCGTCTGGATCGATTCGGCCCCGTTGGCCGAAGAGGCCCTGGGTTATATGAAATCCCTCTGCTCCGGAGAGTGGAAATGAAAACAGCGACTCAGCAAAAATGATAGCAATTTCCTCTTCCTCCACGAGCGCCAGGGGCTGCGGGATTGCGCATACACGTCCTTTCGGTCAAGGACGGCCGGACCATCGAGGTGAAGCAGCATGGCAAAACGGTTTCTTCTGACCAACGATGACGGAATCTACGCACGGGGCCTTCTGGCCCTCTATCAGGAGCTCTCCCGGGACGCGGAATGCCTTATCGTGGCGCCCGAGGTTGAGCAGAGCGCCGTCGGCCACGCGATCACGATCTCCCGGCCGTTGATGGTCCGAAAGGCCAAGAAGAACGGGGGCTTCCTCGGATATGCCGTCCTCGGGACGCCCGCCGATTGTGTGAAGATCGGCCTCGGCGAACTGGCCGGGGGACCGGTCGATCTGGTCGTCTCCGGGATCAACCGCGGGGCCAACGTGGGGATCAACGTCCTCTATTCGGGGACCGTTTCCGCGGCCACGGAGGCGGCGATCCTGGGGGTGCCTTCGTTCGCGATCTCCCTGGATACGCACGATGAGGCGGACTATTCGGCGGCCGCCCGTTTCGCACGAAAGATGGCCGCCTTCATCCTCGAAAATCCGCTGCCGCACGTTGCGCTGAACGTGAACGTCCCGGCGGTTCCGGAGTCAGAGATTAAGGGCGTCGTGGTCGCGAGGCAGGGCCGGGCGCGGCTGATGGAGAGCTTCGACAAACGGGTCGATCCGCGCGAAAACATTTACTACTGGCTTGCCGGCGAGACCGAGCTCCCCCCGCAGGAGCAGGACGATACGGACGCCGGCGCCCTCAAGCGGGGGATGATCACCGTCACCCCGATCCATTACGACCTCACCCGCCACGACCTGCTGGAAGGCCTGAGAACACGCGTCAAGGAACACTTCTAACCGATTGTTGAAGCCATCGGCCGGTTTCGGGCTCTTTTTGCGAAGGCAGTAGCGAAAGAAAAATGATATCATGAACAGGGAAAAACCCATGATCTGTAATGAAGGAGTTGCATTATGAGGGACGTGGTCATCACGCACGCCGTTCGCACGCCCATCGGACGGATCGGCGGCAGTTTGCGGGACATTCCGGAGAAAGAACTGGGACGCCTCGTCGTGGAAGATCTTCTCAAAAGGTCCGGATTGGCGGGAGGAGAGATCGACCATGTGATCCTGGGGCACGTCCGGCAGAGCTCGGATCCGGCCAATACGGCTCGGGTCGTGGCTCTGATGGCGGGCATCCCGGAGACGGTGCCGGCCTACACGGTGCACCGCCAATGCGGCTCCGGACTCCAGGCCGTCATGGACGCCTCTCAGATGATCCGCGCCGGGGAGGCGGATATCATCGTGGCGGGGGGAACGGAGAACATGAGCCAGTCCGTCTATTTTCTCCGGAACGCCCGGCACGGCCTGGGAAACGGCGATCACCCCCTTGAGGACTCCCTGGTTCAGGGCGGACCGGGGGCGGTTCCCGCCGAGTTCTACGGCCAGCAGCCGATGGGGATCACGGCGGAAAACCTGGCGGACCGCTACCGGATCCCCCGCGAGGAGCAGGATGCCTTCGGGTTGGAGAGCCAGGTGAGGGCGGCCCGGGCCATCCGGGAGGGCCGTTTCCGGGAACAGATCCTGCCGGTCGCGATCACTACCCCGGATGGCGCAACCGGAATCTTCGATACGGACGAACACCCCCGCATGACCACCCCGGAGAAACTTGCGGCCCTGGCTCCAGCCTTTAAAAAGGGTGGCAGCGTCACGGCGGGCAATTCCTCCGGTCGCAACGACGGGGCGGCGGCGCTGCTGGTCATGGCGGCGGACAAGGCCCAAGCCCTCGGCATGAAACCGATGGCGAGGATCCTCGCCATTGCATCCAGCGGCTGCGATCCGACGATCATGGGGATCGGCCCGGTGGAATGCACGCGCATCGCGCTGGAGCGGGCGAAGATCACCCTCGGGGATCTGGATGTCATCGAGCTGAATGAGGCCTTCGCGGCCCAGTCGCTCGCCGTGCTTCGAGAATGGATGGCATGGGGAGTCAATCACGAAACCCTCCTATCCAAGCTGAATCCCAACGGCGGCGCCATCGCCATGGGGCATCCCCTCGGTTGCACGGGCGCAGCCCTGACGGTGAAGTGCCTCTACGAGTTGCAGCGCGTAACCGCGCATCGGTACGGCCTCATCACCATGTGCTGCGCCGGGGGGCTCGGGGTCGCCATGATCATCGGGAAAGGGGGATGAAACCATGAATCAGGTGATCGTCGCAAGCGTCGCCCGGACGCCCCTGGGGGCTTTCTGCGGA
>JAPLJX010000501.1 GCA_026388375.1 Deltaproteobacteria bacterium | reverse complement strand
TCAAGACCGTTCTGTGAAAGTTATCAACATGTAGTGCCTAAACGCGTGGTCTGCGCCTTGCAACAGCACGACTATACACATGTATTTTTTTAAGACCATGAACTTGGGTCAAGTTCAACAGCGGTGCCATCTTCACCTCCTTTTCCTACAACCGCCTGGATAACTTCAACTTTCCCCAACGGGGAACGACCATTGACGTGATCTGGATGATCCCCCGGACGGAGCTGGGATCCGATTTTTCGGGGAACGGCCTGATGGTGAGCTGGCTCTCGGCGAAGACCATCGCAAGGCACACGTTTCTTGCCAGTCTCACCGCCCAGAGCACACTGAGCAGCGAGGCGCCCCTCCAGAACAGCTATGCCCTGGGCGGCTTCCTCAACCTCTCCGGGTACGCCGAGAACGAACTGGCCGGGCAGCATACAGGCGTCGCCCGTCTGGTCTACTACTACCGGCTCGCCAGCACCGGCCTCGGGGAGTTTCACATGCCCCTCTACGCCGGATTCTCGCTGGAGGCCGGGAACGCCTGGGCCACCCGGAGCGACATCTCCGGCCGGACGCTGATCTACGCGGGGAGCTTGCTGGTCGGTGCGGAGACCTACCTGGGGCCGATCTACCTGGCCTACGGGCAAGCGGAAGGGGGCCACCACTCCCTCTACCTCTACCTGGGCCATAAGTTCTGATGATAGGGAGATAAAGTGTTTATCTTAATGAATTAAGGGTTTTATCAACTATATCCGCAATCTGCCGGCAGGACGGAAGTATCCGCCAAGCCCCGGTGAACGCGGCGCCCTGCGTCAGGTCGTTCGGAACGACGATGCAGCGGATGCCGGCCGCGAGCGCCGCCCGAAGCCCCCGTTCCGAATCCTCCACAACGAGGCATTCCTCCGGGAAGCAGCCGCTTCGCTCCATGGCCAGCCGGTACGGCTCGGGGTCCGGTTTGGACAGGACGTAATCCTCCCGGGTTAGGATGAAATCAAAAAAAGGAGGGAGCCCAGTTCTTACGTGCATCGCATCGAAGTGCGACCGCCGGGAGCTCGTCACAATCGCCTGGATCACCTTCCCCCGGAGCGAACCGAGGGTCTCCTCGACACCGTCCAGGATGCGGACACCGCCCGCGAGCAGTTCCGCATAGCGCTGGTTCCGCTCCGCGTGAAGGCGATTGATCTCCTCCCGGGGAACCCCTTTCTCCTCGGCCAGGTCGAAGGCGCTCCGCCCCTCGTCGAGGGAGATCCGCTTGAAAAGCTCCGGGGTCAGCATCACACCGGCCGGAAGCAGAAGCTCCCGGGTCGCCTGAAAGTAGAGTTTTTCCGTGTCCACGAGGACGCCGTCGTTGTCCCAGAATACCGCCCGGATCATGATATTCCCGTCATTCAATCCAAAAAAAGGGACGGCCACCCGGTCGCAGGTGGCCGTCCAAAATTTCCATTCCGTGAGGTTCTGCAAACAGGGATCAGAAAATAGGGATCAGAACATCAATCCTTACCATACTTCTTCAGATAGCTGCCGAAGAGCACATCATCCGACGGTTGGTAATCCGCAATGGGTGTCGCAACGCGCGTATACATGAGGAACTGTTTCCAATTGATATTCTCGCAACTGATGTTCCCGGCCCATGTCCCGCAGCCTAGTGTGTCCGTGAACCCGAGGTAGCTCGTCCAGCCGCCGCTGTTGGCCTCCGTATGCCCCATGTTGCAGACAATACGGCTGACGTTCGCCCGAAGACCAATTTTGTGAATCCGCTCGTCGATCTTCGTCTGGATGTTCACCGAATGGCCTTCGCCGGAAAACTTCAGTATCTTCTCCATGCGGTCCAGCATTTCGTCGAAATCGTTCCACTTCCATACGGTCAGAACCGGGGAGAGCTTCTCGCCGGAAAACCGGTCCTCCCGACCGATCTTCTCGCCCATAACCATTAGGATCTTCGTGTCCGCGGGAACCTTCAGACCGGCCAATTCCGCGATATAGACGGATGATTTCGCTACGATGTCCCGATTGAGCGTGTGACCGTCCGGCCACATCGCCTTGCGCAGGATCTCACGCTCCTCGGTGCTGCACATATAGCCACCCTCGGCCTTGAGGGCCGCGATCATCTTGTCGAATATGGACTCCTCGATCGCAATGGCGTTTTCCGAAGAACACGACGCCGCATTGTTGGCAATCTTCGACTTCTTCAGCTTGGCCGCCACCGTCGGAATATCAACCGTCGAATCCACGATGGAGATCACGTTTCCGGCGCCCACGGTCTGCGCGGGAACCCCCGCGGCATAGACCACCTTCACCAGCGCCGCCCCGCCCGTGGCCACCGCATAGTCGCAGTTCGCCATCAGCTCCTGCGTCTTTTCATTGCTCGTGTGACGGATGCACTGAACCAGATCCACCGGCGCGCCGACCTTCGCCAGCGCCTTCCGGATGTGTTCCACCGTCGTGTAGGTAGCCATCTCCGTACGGGGGTGGGGCGAACAGATGATCGCATTGCGCGTCTTCAACGTGCCCAGAGCGATGCAGCAGACCGTCGATTCCGGGTTCGTACACGGAACCACGTTCGCAATCACCCCGATCGGCTTGGCGTACGTCCGGATCCCCTTCGCCTTGTCCTCACTCACCAGACCGCAGGTCTTGATACCGATCTGATCGTAGAGCGTGCCGCGTACCTTCGTCCCGATCTTGTGAACCTTGTCCTCATAAACGCCAAGCCCCGATAACTCGACTGCCAAGCGGGCCAGTTCCTCTGCCGTCTCCTTCTTCTGCAGCTCCCAACCAACGGCCAGAACCATCTCGTCGACCTTTTCCTGCGACCAGAACTCGACGGTGGCAAACGCCACCCGCGCCTTCTCGTACATCACCTTAATATTGTCTTCCATCGTAACCTCCCACTCCCTTCGTTCAAAAAGAAAAAGCTCCACGTCTGCATGAAATGATCAAAACCTCCTGCCCGCTCCGGGGAAAGAAGTGGCAAGGGGTTTTGATATCATATCTTCCTGCGGGGATCGTCGATCTCCTCCACGATGGCCCAACCGGACCCCTTGATCTTCTGGCGTTCCAGGAAGGTCTGTTTCCACTCTTCGGGGGTCTGGGCCTCCATCGCCTTGGCGACCTTCTTTCTCTCTTCCAGTGTCGGAACCGGCCGGTCTTCCGGCCCGTCATACCACTCCTTCGGCGTCAGGGTCTGACCGAGGCGGACGGGCGCCTCCCGTTCGTTCTCTTCGCAGTAATGGGCGCCGGTCGCAAAGGCGCGGGTAACCGCCAGGATGCCCCAGGTGGCTTCGGGGGTGAAGCCGAGGTCGAACATCCCCGCACCCGTGGCGCCCAGAAGAGCGATGTCGACCGGCTCTTTGCTCAGCTTCTGCGCCGCCTTCACGATCTCCTTCATCAGGGAAACGTATTTGCCCGCCACGCCCAGCTTCTCGGCGCGGGCGATCATCCGCTTCGCCATCGGGTCCTTCAGCATCAGACCCG
>JAPLJX010000480.1:17465-42450 GCA_026388375.1 Deltaproteobacteria bacterium | reverse complement strand
AAATCCGCTCGATCTGCCCAACCTCTGCTTCCTGGGCTCCAACGTGGAGAGCGGCTCCGCGACGGCAGTGGTCATCCATACCGGGGACCGGACTTTCTTTGGATCGCTGGCTGCCAGTATTGTCGGGCAGCGCCAGCTCACCAGCTTCGACAAGGGGGTGAACAAGTTCACTTGGCTGATGATCCGCTTTATCGCCATAATGGTTCCGGCGGTTTTTCTGATCAACGGGCTGAGCAAGCACAACTGGCTGGAAGCTTTCCTGTTTGCCATGGCTGTGGCAGTCGGGCTGACCCCCGAGATGCTGCCCATGATCGTGACCGTCAACCTGTCCAAAGGCGCCCTGGCAATGGCGCACAAGAAAGTGATCGTCAAACGCCTGAACGCCATCCAGAACTTCGGGGCAATGGATGTGCTGTGCACCGACAAGACCGGCACCCTCACCCAAGGCAAGATCGTGCTCGAAAAGCATCTGGACGTGCACGGCGATCCCAGCGAGAAGGTGCTGCATTACGGCTACCTGAACAGCTACCACCATACGGGATTGAAGAACCTGCTCGACGAAGCGATCCTCAAGCATGAAGAGTTAAGAGAGCACCTGAAAGCGGACGAGAAGTACCGCAAGATCGACGAGATCCCTTTCGACTTCGTGCGTCGGCGCATGTCGGTGGTGGTGGAAGATGAAACCGGGTTGAACACGCTGATCTGCAACCGAACACGACGCCAAAAGACGGCAAATAGCGGACGAGCTGAATGGTCAGGGCTTCCGGGTGATCGCCCTGGCGTATAAGGAAATGCCGGGCTCCTCTGATGAGCCTGTTTACGCGGTCAAGGATGAGTCGGAGTTGATACTTCTGGGTTTCCTGGCCTTTCTCGACCCGCCCAAGGACACGGCTATTGAGGCGTTGAAACGGCTTCACAGCCTGAACGTGGACGTCAAGGTCCTGACCGGCGATAATGAGATCGTCACCGCCTACATCTGCAAGGAAGTGGGCATGCCGGTAGAGCATCTCTTGCTCGGCTCCCAAATCGAGACGATGAGCGAGACGGAACTGGCCGAAGCCGCCAGCATGACGAGCGTCTTTGCCAGGCTGGCCCCGGCTCACAAGGAACGCATCATCCGTGCGCTCCAGAGCAAGGGCCACGTGTTGGGGTTCATGGGCGACGGCATCAACGACGCCCCGGCCTTGAAGGCCGCCGATGTGGGCATCTCGGTGGACAGCGCCGTGGACATCGCCAAGGAGTCATCCGATATCATCCTGCTGGAAAACAGCCTGCTGGTACTGGAGCAGGGCGTACTGGAAGGTCGGCGGGTGTTCGGCAACATTGTCAAGTACCTCAAGATGGCGGCAAGCTCCAACTTCGGCAACATGTTCAGTGTCGTGGGAGCCAGCGCGTTCCTGCCTTTCCTGCCCATGCTGCCGATCCAGGTGCTGACCAACAACCTCCTGTACGACTTCTCGCAAACCACCATCCCGACCGACCAGGTGGATCAGGACTGGCTCACCAGGCCGCGCCAGTCGACGAGGTGGATGCGGAATGGCTGACCAAGCCTCGCCAGTGGACGATTGACAAGATCCTGCATTTCATTCTGTTTATCGGGCCGATCAGCTCGATCTTTGATTACCTTACGTTTTTCATGATGCTGTATGTTTTCGACTGCTGGCAAAACCCGGTCCTGTTCCACACCGGTTGGTTTGTCGAGTCGCTCTTCACCCAGACGCTGATCATCCATGTCATTCGCACCAACAAGATCCCGTTCATTCAAAGCCGGGCCAGTTGGCCGCTCATCCTCACTTCCTTAATCATCGTCGCGGCCGGCGCCTGGCTGACGGTTTCGCCCCTGGCGAACACGCTCGGGTTTGTCCCGCTCCCGCCGCGGTACTGGCTATTTCTGGCCATCATGCTGCTGAGCTATGCGATGCTGACACAGATGGTTAAGACTTGGTTTATTCGCAGGTTTGGAGAATGATGAGGGTGGCGAGGAGAATGCATTTATTAAGCAAGAAATTACAATATGGAATTCCAGAAAGGGGATAATATGACGAATACAGACGACAGACAACACCGTTCTCTCCTAAAAAAAATTGCACATCGGGTGATGATGGAAAGAGGATTTTCCCTGGATTTTTCTCCTCAGGCAATCGCCGAGCTCGATGGAATCCACGGGCCGGCGACGCGAGCTGACGAATCTACGCGTGATCTCAGGAACCTTCTCTGGTGCTCCATTGACAACGATGATTCGCGTGATCTGGACCAGCTTACCCATGCCGAAGCCATGCCCAACGGGGCCGTAAAGGTCCTTGTCGCCATTGCCGACGTTGACGCGCTCGTCAAGAAGCAATCGGTACTTGACGATCATGCGCGGCAAAACACCACCTCGGTCTATACTGTTGCCGAGACGTTCCCGATGCTGCCCGAGAGACTCTCCACGGATCTTACCTCTCTCAACTATGAATCAGACCGCCTTGCCATCGTCATTGAAATGGTTCTCGCCGGGGATGGATCGCTTCAGAGTTCGGACCTCTATGGGGCGACAGTCCGTAATCGTGCAAAACTTGCCTATAACAGCGTTGCCGCCTGGCTCGAGGGTAATGACCCAATGCCGAAAGAGATCGGCAAGGTCATGGGTCTCGACGAGAACCTTCGTCTTCAGGACCGCGTAGCCCAGAAACTGAAAGCGCTCCGACACCTGCACGGTGCGCTTGATCTCGAAACAATCGAAGCCCGTCCGGTCTTTGTCGGAGATGAGCTTAAGGACTTGGAAGCCGACAAAAAGAACAGGGCAAAGGACATTATTGAGGACTTCATGATCGCCGCCAACGGCGTTACCGCACGATACCTCGCGTCCAAAAATGTTACGTCGCTGCGGCGCGTTGTCCGCATACCCAAACGCTGGGACCGGATCATCGAGCTTGCCGCAGAGCGGGGCTCAACGTTGCCCAAGGAACCCGACGCAAAGGCCCTGGAGCAATTCCTGGTATCGGCGAAAGCCGCCGATCCTCTCCGTTATCCCGATCTCTCTCTCAGCGTCATCAAGCTCCTGGGTGCGGGCGAATATGTTGTCGAACTTCCGGGAGGGAGCATCGCCGGGCACTTCGGTCTGGCGGTCAAGGACTATGCTCATTCTACCGCCCCGAACCGCCGTTACCCCGATCTGATTACCCAGCGGTTGCTGAAAGCCGCCGTGGCGGGACGTTCCCGGCCCTACGAGAACGACGAATTGGAAGCGCTTGCCAAGCACTGCACCGAAGCGGAAGACGCCGCGAAAAAAGTTGAACGGCAGGTCGTAAAATCCGCCGCTGCAATCCTGCTGGAATCAAGGATCGGGGAGCAGTTCGATGCCATCGTCACCGGCGCATCTAACAAAGGCACATGGGTCCGTCTTCTGCGTCCGCCCATTGAAGGAAGATTGGAGAGCGGTTTTGAAGGCCTGGACGTCGGCCACCGGCTCCGCGTGCAACTGGTCCGCACGAATGTGGAGCGCGGATATATCGACTTTAAGAGAGTGGCGTAAGGAGAGGCGGATTGCAGAATGACGATGCCGTGGTAAAAGTATTGAAGAGTTCCTGCCATTTCGGAACGAAGCCATCAACTTTTCACGACCGTCGCGCAGTACTCGCCAACTCCAGAAGTCGTGCATAAGGACTCAAGTAGTGTGAGGAATATAAATTTGGAATTGATTTCCCCGATTATATGGATGGAGGGTCCGGTCGCTATGGTTCAAAAAGACAGGTTTTGGCTGCTGTTCTGCGTATTCTTTTTAAGTGCATTTATTTTTGTATATCCCGCCTTTGCGGAGATCAAGGTCTTTGACAAAGAAGTGGGGGAGGTCGTCGGTCGGGATCAAAGCCAGGAGCAAGTGGATGCCTTTGCCCTTCAGAAGGCCAAAGGCGAATTGAGCCGGGCGGAGGCGAATCGCATCGCGAAGGAGCGGGAGATGCAGGACCGGATCGACCGAACCTTGGCGGAGCAGGAGAAAGCTAAAAAGGAAGAGGCGGCGGCCTTGACAGCGGAACAAGACCGAATCAAACGCGCCCAGTTGGAAAATGAGCAGCGTTGGAACGACTTGGCGAGGAAGGCGCAGTTGACGCAGGATCAATGGGTCGATATGGATGACAGCCTTTCTCTGAAGCAGGCAGTGACTGAAGCGAATGACCTGAAACAAGAAATAGCCAACCTGAAGGGTCGTTTCGATTACCAGTACGGGGAGAATACGAGAAATCTGCAGGCCGCTTACGCCCAGCAACGTGCCCTGACGAAAGCAAAGCTGCCACCCAAACCGTCCCCAAAAGAGGCCTTTAAGACCACAGCGGAGTACAATAAAAGAATATCGGCCTATGAACGTCAGGTAAAAGAGGCGGTGATGGAAAAGGGAAAGGCCGTGGGAAAACTCCAAAAGGAGGAGAACCTGAAACTCACCCAGGCGAAAGCGGAGTACCTGGGACAGCAGATCCGGGTGCTGGAGCCGTTTATCAAGCGCCTCCAGGACTTGCAGGATCGCAAATTCACCCTTCCCGAGGGAGGCGCCATGACGATTGACCTGGGCGAACCGGATGCAGATAACAACCGGTTCCCCATCCATCTGCAGGACAGCGGTAAATCGTGGTCAATATATTGGAATTATACAGATATAAATATCGCCAAAGACTTCTACCTGACGAGGACATCCCTGAAGGCCGAGGGACTTTTCCAGATCGAAGAAGCGGTAAAACTCAACCCAAAGCTGGCGGCCGCCCGGGTGACGCATCCGGGGACGAAGGAAACGCGGGAATTCGGTCTGGAGACGCCAAGAATATTAACTGAGATCGATCAGTTCGGTAAAATCAAGGAAGAGGAGGCAACAGCGCAGGAGACGAGTAAACTGGCGGCAAGATTGTTTGCCCGGAAGGAAATCAGAAAGGACGGCCGGTTTATCGCTTATGATGACGGGACGGTCCTTGATAGGGGGAGCTGTTTGATGTGGGCGGACGGGGATAACGGATTTGATATTGATTGGCAGGACGCAACACGGTATTGCGAGAATTATCGAGGGGGCGGATATACAGACTGGCGGATGCCGACGCAGGACGAGCTGGCGGGGTTGTATGATAAGGCTGAAGGTTATAAGTCTGCCTGTGGAGATGAGGCTCATTTAACAGAATTGATTCGTATTACTTGTTATTGGACGTGGGCTTCCGAAATACGCGATTCCGGGGCTGCCTGCTTCCGTTTCGGTGGCGGTGGCTACCATTGCTGGGGTCCCCCGTCCGGCTCCAGCTTCTCCCGGGTACTCCCCGTGCGTTCTGACAAAACGGCATCCGGATCACCGGGAGCAGAGTCGGCAGTGGCCCCCGGTGCATATGAAAAGACAACTTCGGCTGAAGTAGAAGTGAAAAAGGCTGTAAAAAAGAAAGCAGCAAAGAAAGCCAAGAAGCAGTAAACCGAAGTCACCGTGCGAAATCTGAGGATCTTATACTATGTGCACGGTTTGTCATGTCAGTTTCCTGTGAACGGCTGGGGCATTACGTAAGCGATATTTGTAATGATGTCTCCCTGATTCGGATTCGCCGTCCCGGAACCCTCCGGGATTACGAGCGCCCTTGGAACGACAACGGAAGCTCCAGGTTGTTTTCTTCAAGGAATGCCTTGTTCGACAGGATCTCCGCCGACGGACCGTCCGCAACCACCGCGCCGCCTCCGATCACGATGCAGCGCTCACAGACATCGAGGATCAGGTCGAGGTCGTGGGAGGCGATGATCTTGGAATGCTTGAAGGTCTTGAGCAACGAGATCAGAGATCGCCTCGACCGGGGGTCCAGGTTCGCGGCGGGCTCGTCCATCGCGAGGATATCGGGTTCCATGGCCATCACCGAAGCGATGGCGACGGCGCTCTTCTGTCCGCTGGACAGATGGTGCGGCGGCTTGTCCTGAAGATCGAGGCTGTTGACCATGCCGAGCGCTTTGCGGACCCGCTCCCGAACAGACGCCTCATCCATTCCAAGGTTGAGCGGGCCGAAGGCGACATCGTCAAAAACTGTCGGCATGAAGAGCTGGTCATCGGGGTTCTGAAAAACGATCCCGACCTTCTTCCGGAACTCCCGCTTTGTTTTCCCCGTGAGGGTAAGATCGCCGATGGTCACCGTTCCCGACGTCGGCATTAAATAGCCGTTCATGTGTTGGAGAAGCGTGGATTTGCCCGCTCCGTTGGCACCGACGACGCCGACGGATTCACCATGGGTGATTCGGAAATTGACCCCCTTGAGCGCTTCCGTCCCATCCGGGTAGCGGAAGAAAACGTTTTTGAACTCGACAATATGATGGCTCATCGAAACAGCTCCTACGCAACCCGACCGATCCCTTCGGTAATCGGGAGAAAACGGAAAACGGCGAGAAAGGCGATCGTGATTGCCATGAATGCCAGATCACGGAATGCAATGCGGGACCGCTTGAGACTCGGGATATCTCCGTGAAACCCCCGGGAGAGCATGGCGTAGTATATCCTTTCCGCACGATCCATGGTTCTGAGAAAAAGAATCCCGATCAGACGCACGAATACCTTCATGCCTGTGCCGCGCGACCCGAATGACCGCATCTCCCGTGCGCGGACGATCCGCATCGCCTCTTCCATGAGGACAAAGAGATAGCGGTAGAGAAAGAGGAGCTGCGAAACGAAAAGGGCCGGAAAGCCAAGGCGCCGGAGTGCATGGCAGACGCCCGGAAATGACGTCGTCGCGATGAGCAGGAGCGCCGCGCTGATCGTGAGCGCAAACTTCAGCAGAATCGAAAGAAAAGAGATCCATCCGGCGGAAAGGGAGACGCCGAAGATGACGGCCGCGGTTCTCGTATCCAATATCGGGTTAAAGATGCCGATGAAAACCGCGAAGGGTGAAACGACGATCATCTTCTTGATAATGAACCGGACGGGGATTTCGCCGACAGTCAGCAACAGCACCGGGTACAGAAAAAAGGGGGCCAGCGCGACGATCTCGTACTTGGGAAAGGAGATGACGGTGAACAAAAACAATATTGTGGCGATCACCTTGGCCCGTGGGTCAAGACGGTGCACGAAGGTCTCCCGGTAGGAGAGCCGGTCCATCCGGCCGATATCGAAATAGAGCGTGTCAAAGGTCATGGTTTCATCCAGGCGAATCCGAATCGCATCCTATCGTCAGCCATCAACCCCGGCCGGCAGTCAAGCGTTCTTCCCTGTCCGGGCGACATCGTCCCTTTTTTACGCATCTCTGCCCCGGAAAGATCTGATTCCCACGCCGATGAGCACGATCATTCCGAGAACGATAACAGCGCCGACGATGCCGGACACAGAGGTTCCGACCTCGATCCCCGGCCGGGCCGGGGCGGTTTCCGCTTTTTTCGGGTCATTTCCCTCCGGCTTGAAATTGTAACCGGGAAGAAACGCCGTCTTTTTCTGAATTCCCTTGAGCACCCGGGCAATCCCGTGCTCCGCCTCCTGCAGTTCACCCTTGCCGGTCACCTTTTCGATGGACCATTCAAGGCCGTCCGGATGGGTCGAAGCGAACCAGGAGAGCGCCCCGCCGGTGATAACCGCCAATACCACGAACGTGATCATGACCTTCCTGAGCGAAATCTCCGCGCCATGGGACCGAGAGGCTGCAATGCTCTCGAGGAGCTCTGGTCTGGCGCTGAGCACATAATTGATCACCCCTGCCGTAACAAAACCCTCGATGACGCCGATGGCCAGGTGGATCGGTTGCATCAGAAGGACGAAGGCGCCGAAGGGCAATTCGCTTTTCCCGGACAGAAGCGTCTCCATCACGACGGAAAAAGCGCCAAGCTGCAAGGCCGCAATGGCGCTCAAGAGTGATACCGCAATGATGCGTCCGGAATTATGACTGTCTCCGATCAGGGGTTTGTAGATGAGCGGATAGACCAGGAAGCAGGGATAGAAGCCCAGGTTCCAGATATTGCAGCCGAGGGCAAGCAGCCCGCCGTCGGCAAAGAAGAGCGCCTGGACCGTCAGGACCGAGGCCATGACGAGAAAAGCCGCATGGGGACCGAGGATGATGGCCAGGATCATCCCGCCCCCCAGGTGTCCGCTTGATCCAGTCCCGGGGATCGTAATATTGATCATCTGCGCCGCAAAAATGAAGGCGCCGAGGACACCCATCAAGGGGATCATTCGGTCATCGATCCGTTCCTTCAGTTTCTTCGAGGCATATCCGCCAACAGCAACCGTTCCGACCCACAATGTCGTCCCCACGGCGGGGGAAAGTAAAGCATCTGCCATGTGCATGGTCGTTTCACTTCCTTTTTCTTCCAATCCCCTTGAAAAACTTAAAAGCCATCGACGGTTTTCCCGACGGAAAGCAACCTGCTTATCCGGCAGGGAGCCGTTCTGGAACAGGCTTTATGCCATGAATGCGAAATTCGTAACACGACAAAACAAAAAAAGAAATAAAAAACGCCCGACACGGAGAGGTTCCTCCTGCGTAAGGCGTTCAAAACACGGGTTTCTCAGGGAACGGCTTCGGACAAGGGAAGGCGCCGCTGCCGGCGATCACTCAACAAAAGGGCGCGTCTTCTCATCGACAATTCGGAACTCATAGCCGCGCTCGGAGATCTCGATCGCGTTCAGAACCTTGACCCCCAGGGACTCCAGACCCTTCAGCAAAGCCTCTTTGGAAGCGCCGGTCACCTTGACCGTGATGATGCGACTACCGGCATCCTTGCCGCTGAAGGTCGCCAGACTGAGAATATTGCCGTTATCCTTGACAATCTCGTTGGCAACTCCGGCCAAGACCCCTTTCTTTTCGGTTACATCCAGTGTCAGGCGGAGGCCTTTGTTGCGCCCTCCCAGAATCTCCACGAATGTCTTGAAGATATCGGTCTCGGTGATGATACCGACCAGTTTGTTATCTTGCAGGACGGGCAAACTGCCGATTTTGTGATCGACCATGATGCGGGCCGCCTCTTCCAGCGGACAGTCACATCCGACGGCAATCAACCGCTTGGTCATCAGGCTCTTCATCTTCATTTTGGACAGCAGATAGTGCACCTCGAAGACGCTGAGGCTGGTGGCCGGCGAAGGAGAGGCAGAGTACAAATCCTTGTCTGCAACAATGCCGACCAGGCGCCCTTTCTTGTTGACGATGGGAAGCCGGCGGATTTTTTTCTCCTTCATCATGTGCAGCGCGTCTTCGAAAGAGGAGTCCTCGGTAACCGTAACGGGGTTGGGGGTCATACGATCCTTAACTTGCATCGGTTTTTCCTCCTGACAAGAATTAGGGTGTTAGTTAAAAGAAGCGGCCGGCCACATGTCGGACAAGAGAAGTGAGACCGTTTCAAATATGTTGCGTTTATATCATGAACGCCCCTGCTTGTCAATGACTATCGATCAATTGGACCTCGGCAGGACGCTGGACCTCCTGTCGCAGAATAATGTATTCTTTCACCGACGCCGCATTTCCTTCTCAACAAAAAAAAATTAAAATATCCTTGACAGACAGGCGCCTTCTGAATATAGTCCCGCCGAACATAGTCCCGCCAAACCAAAAAAGTCTTTTTGTATGCCGCGTCGTGCAGAACATGGGAATCCGGATCATTTCCGGTTTGCATGAGTTTTTTTCTGTTTGTTTTCGTGTGTCTCAGGAGGTATGAGTGGGAGAGAGTCGCATCAAGGAGGAAATTGTCCTGAAGGGCGAACAGATCACCTTGAGCTTTGGTGGGATAACGGCCCTTTTGCATGTGAGTTTCGATGTTCAAAGGGGGGAAATATTTTCCATTATCGGCCCGAACGGCGCGGGCAAGAGCAGTCTGTACAACGTCATCAACGGATTTTACCGACCCCAGAAGGGGAAGGTGATTTTCAAAGATAAAGAAATCACGCACCTCAGACCCTATCAGATCGCCCGAATGGGCATTGCGCGGAGCTTTCAGAACATAGAACTTTTCAAGCACATGACCGTTCTGGAAAATCTGATGCTGGGACGTCATATCCATATTCGCTACGGACTATTAAAATCCATGTTGTATTTCGGCCCCTGTTCGAAGGAAGAGGTTCGGCATCGGAAGCGGGTGGAAGATGTCATTGACTTTCTCGAGATTGAGCATATACGGAAAAAGCACGTTGGCACGCTGCCATACGGACTTCAGAAGCGTGTTGAAATGGCGCGGGCGTTGTGCCTTGAACCGGAAATCCTGCTGCTGGATGAACCGATGGCGGGCATGAACCTTGAAGAGACGGAGGACATGGCCCGGTTTATCATCGACGTCAACAATGAATGGGGTATGACGGTTCTTCTGATCGAGCATGACATGGGCGTTGTCATGGACCTCTCCGACAGAATCATGGTCCTGGACTTCGGCGAAAAGATCGCCGAAGGCACACCCGAAGAGGTTCAGCAGAACGCTATTGTTGCCAAGGCCTATCTTGGCGAGTCGGACGGCGCATTTCTCGGAAGATAGCGGGGGAAGCATGTCGGCAGATACATTTCCAAAACTGTTGATCGAAAAGGCGAACCGATACGGATCAAAAAAGATTGCGTTGCGCGAGAAAGACCTGGGGATATGGCAGTCGTTCACGTGGCAGGATTACCTTGAGAAGGTAAAATATTTTTCCCTGGGCATGATCAGCCTCGGTTTTGAACCGGGCGATAAAATTTCCGTGATTGGCGACAACAAACCCGAATGGATTATCGCCGAGCTTGCAGCACAGTGCGCCGGTGGATTGGGTACCGGAATCTATCAGGATTCCATCCTCAAGGAAGTGACCTACATCATCAACCATTCCGAGACAAAATTCGTTATCGCCGAGGATCAGGAACAAGTCGACAAGATTCTCGATATGCAGGAAGAATTGCCCAATGTGAAAAAGGTGATCTACTACGACCCGAAAGGGATGAGAAAATACGATTCGGATTTGCTTGCCTATTTCCCGGATGTCATGGAGATGGGAAGGGAATACGAAAAGAGCCATCCCGGACAATTCGAAAAGAACGTGGAAAATACCAAATCGGAGGATGTAGCGTGGATCTGCACCACGTCAGGAACCACCGGGTTCCCGAAACTTGCAATGTTGACCCATAAAAACCTCATTTCCATGGCAACCAATCTTGGCAAATTTGATCCCAAGTATGATTCTGATGAGTTTGTCTCTTTTCTCCCCCTCCCCTGGGTCGGCGAACAGATGATGGCCGTGGCCAGTGGACTATTGTTCGGATTAACCGTCAACTTTCCGGAGAGCATCGAGTCGGCTCAGGCGGATTTGCGGGAAATCGGGCCGCACATCATGTTTTCTCCGCCGCGGGTCTGGGAAAACATGTGTTCCAGCGTGCAGGTCAAGGTGATGGACGCCTCGTTTCTAAAAAGATTTGTATTTAACACATGTGTTCCCATCGGCCAGAAATGGTCGGAATACAAATTTGAAAAGAAAACCCCGCCATTCTATTTCAAGATTCTGTACTACCTTGCCTACCTTGCGGTATTCAAGGCGTTGAAGGACCGGCTGGGATTCAGCAATATCCGTTCGGCCACCACCGGAGGAGCAGCGCTGGGTCCGGACACGTTCAAGTTTTTCCACGCCCTCGGCATATCTCTGAAGCAGATTTACGGACAGACCGAAATCAGCGGTATTTCCTGTGTACACAAAAATAACGATATCAATCCGGATACCATGGGAGAACCTATTCCCGAGACCGAAGTGAGGATATCCGAAAGCGGGGAAATCCTTTCTAAAAGCCCCGCGGTGTTTCTGGGGTACTATAAACAGCCGGAGGAGACCGCCAAAACGGTGATTGACGGATGGCTCCATTCCGGCGATGCCGGCTACCTCACACCCGATGGGCATATTGTGGTGATTGACCGGATCAAGGATGTCATGAGTCTGATTGACGGGGTAAAGTTTTCACCCCAGTTCATCGAGAACAAACTGAAATTCAGCCCGTATATCAAAGAAGCGGTAACCATAGGCCATAACAGGGATTTCATCATCGGGATGATCTGCATCGATTTCGGCATCGTCGGCAACTGGGCGGAAAGAAACAAGGTCAATTATACCACCTACACGGACCTTTCCTCGAAGACTGAGATTGTAGATTTAATTCAGAAAGAGGTCGAGAAGGTGAACAAGGGATTGCCCGAGAACGCCAAGGTGAAACGTTTTGTGCTGCTGTACAAGGAACTGGATCCCGATGACGATGAATTGACACGCACCAGAAAGGTCCGCAGGCATTTTGTTGAGGAGAAGTACAAGGAAATCATCGAAGGCATGTATGAGGGCAAGGATTCGATCAGGATCGAGGCGATCATCAAATTCCAGGATGGAAAAACCTCCACGATCAAAACCGTCATGGCCGTGAGAAACGTATAAAGGAGAGCATGCTATGGAGTCGGTAATGCAATCGTTGATCAGCGGCATCGTGGTCGGAAGTATTTATGCCCTGATTGCATTGGGATTTGTGCTGATCTATAAATCCACGGCCGTGATCAATTTTGCCCAGGGTGAGCTTCTGATGTTCGGAGCTTATCTCTGTCTTACCCTGGTCGTGGCATTCAAGATCCCTTTCTGGGTCGCTTTTTTTACAACACTCCTCGCGGCGGCGCTGTTGGGTTTCCTGCTGGAAAGGCTTTTTTTAAGACCCATGATCGGCGAACCGGCCATTTCCATCATCATGCTCACGATCGGCCTGGCAAGTTTGCTCCAGGGCATGATTCATGTGACATGGGGATCGGAAACCATGGTCTATCCCGTTATTTTCCCCACGGAACCCTTGAGATTCGGCGGAATTGTCGTTTCCCAGGTCTATCTGTACAGTGTATTCTTTGCGGTGCTTTGTCTCGTTTTGTTTAACCTTTTTTTCCGCTATTCCAGTTCCGGCATCGCGATGAGGGCGGTGGCCAATGATCAGCAGGCCGCGCAGTCCATGGGGATCAGCATCAAAAAGATCTTTGCCATCGCCTGGGCGATTGCCGCCGTGGTTGCCGCCGTCGGGGGCATCCTGATCGGGAATATCAATGGCGTCAATACCAGTTTGAGCGGGTTCGGGCTCAAGGTCTTTCCGGCGGTCATCCTGGGCGGTCTGGACAGCATCCCCGGCGCCATACTGGGCGGCTTTATCATCGGGCTGCTCGAGGCGCTCAGCGGGATCTACCTCGATCCCATTTTCGAAGGGGGATCCAAGGAAGTCGTACCTTTTGTGGTTCTGGTCGTCGTTCTGATGATCAAGCCCTATGGTCTGTTCGGCACTGAAGAGATCGAAAAGATTTAGCGGAGACATACAATGGCCATTAAATGCGGCGTATTTAAAACAACCTACGAGGGCGACGAGGCCATCTGGCAGACCAAAGTATCCAGGTTCTGGATTGCGTTGCTTATCGTAGCCCTGATCGCCTTCCCGTTTATATTCCAGGGCTCACGCTATCTGCTCTACGTCGCCAACAGCGTGCTCATTGCCGTCATCGCCGCAATCGGGCTGAACATACTGACAGGGTTTACCGGACAGATCTCCCTCGGACACGGCGCTTTCATGGGCGTCGGGGCGTACGCCTCCGGATATTTCATGACCCATCTGGGCATGCCTTTTATTGCATGCGTGGTTGCGGCGGGGTGCGTGACGGCGATGGTGGGCATGATTTTCGGCATACCCTCCTTGAGGCTCAAGGGATTGTATCTTGCCATCGCCACGCTCGCGGCGCAGGTGATCCTGGAATTTGTTTTTGTTCGCTGGCGAAATGTAACCGGCGGCAGCCAGGGGATGCTGGTGCCTCCTGCGAACATCGGCGGATTCTCTTTTAACGGTGATTTCAAATTTTACTTTCTGGCGCTGGCCTTTACGATCCTGGCCGTCATGATCGCCAAGAATATCGTCCGCACCAAACCGGGCCGGGCGTTCATGGCGATCCGTGACCGGTACATCTCGGCGGAGATCATCGGCGTCCCGCTCTTCCAGTATAAACTGATCTCGTTCGGCATCAGCTCGTTTTACGCCGGCGTTGCGGGGAGTTTGTGGGCCCACTATATCGGAATCATCACCCCGGAACATTTCAACGTGATGGTTTCCATCCAGTATCTTTCGATGGTCATCATCGGCGGACTCGGAAGCATCTACGGAAGCATCATGGGCGCCGTATTCATGACGCTTCTGCCGGAGGGGCTCCGGCTGGCCAGCGGTCTCTTTTCAAAGCAGTATCCGGTCCTGGTCAACATCTTCGGCGCGATCCGGGAGAGCGTTTTCGGGCTTGTGATCATCCTCTTTCTGATATTCGAACCGGATGGACTGGCAGCCCGATGGAAAACCATCAAGAACTACTGGAAGCTGTGGCCATTTTCTTACTAAAATTTGCAAGAGGTTATTTTCATTATCCTCCTGCAATGATCTCGGGAAAAGGGGGGGTGGCGTGGGGTCGTCATTCATTCATTCGAGGGTTAACAAGCAGATAAACAAAATAAGGAGGGGAGCATGAAAAGATTATTGTTGGTTGTATTGTCGGTGTTTTTACTCAGCGGCGTTGGCTTTGCCCAGCAGACGATCAAGATCGGCGGTATTTTTGACATCACCGGCGGCACGGGCGATGTCGGGACGCCCTATGCGGAGGCGGCGCGGGACTACATCAAATATGTCAACAAATATGGAGGAGTGAACGGCAAGCAGATCGAGCTGATCGATGTGGACTACGCCTATAAGATTCCCCAGGCGGTTTCCGCCTACAAGGATCAGGTTTCCAAGGGTGTCATCGCCATTCTCGGCTGGGGCACCGGCGATACGGAAGCGATGGCGCCCATGATCGCCCAGGACAAGATCCCGTACATCTCCGCGTCCTATTCGGAACACCTTGTTTTCGACAAAACGCCGTACAACTTCATCGGCGCCACCACCTATTCCGATCAGGCGAGACTCGCGCTGCAGTGGATCAAGGACACCTGGAAAGACAAGAGCCGGGCGCCCAGGGTAGCGTTGATCTTCAATGACACGGGATTCGGCCGGTCGCCCATTCAGGATGCCAAAGATTTTGCGAAGAAGATCGGTGTGGAGATCGTCGACGAAGAGATCGTCGGATTGAGAGACCTCGATGCAACGACGCAGCTTCTGAACATGCAGAAGAAGAATCCCGACTTCGCGATCAATCAGCACACCCTCATGGCCACGGCCACGATTCTGAAGGACGCCAAGAAGCTCGGCCTGAAGAACAAGTTCATCGGCCTCAACTGGGCATTTTCCGAAAAGCTGATTGAAATGGCCGGGGACGCGTCCGAAGGATTCATGGCGCCTATGCCTTTCGCCTTCTGGACGGAGACCAAAGTCAAGGGCGTCCAGTTCATGCACAAGGTTCGGAAAGAGGTAACCGGCAAGGAAGATGCGCAGCCCGTAGGCTACACCCAGGGGTTCATCGGCGCCTATCTGCTTGTCGAGGCGCTCAAGAAGGCGGGCAACAACCTGACCGGCGAGAACATCAAGAAGGTACTGGAAACCAACAAATTCGACATGATGGGATTGTCTGCGGACATCGCCTACAAGCCCGAAATGAGGAAACCGAACCTTTCGGCGAAGATGTATATTATCAAAAAAGGCAAGATCGAACCGTTGACAGGCTTCTTGAAGTATTAGGCTGACCGGATGGAGCAGGCCTCAGGCCTGCTCCATTTTTTGACCGATGGGTGAGAATCCTATGTTGAAGATCAGCAACGTGGAAGTGATTTACGATGACGTGATCCTTGTGCTCAAAGGGATGTCCATGGAGGCCAAGGAGGGGGAGATCACCGTTCTGCTGGGCGCGAACGGCGCCGGGAAGACCACCACCCTGAAGGCCATATCCGGGCTGCTGAAGTCTGAAGAGGGCGAGGTTACCGACGGCTCCATAGAATTTATGGGACAAAAGATCAACAACAGAGATGCCGAAGATATCGTAAAAATGGGTATTTTCCAGGTTATGGAAGGACGAAGGATCTTCAAGGACTTGACGGTGACGGAAAACCTGATGGCCGGCGCCTATACCCGCAAGGACAAGAAGAATATCAAAAAGGACATCGAAAGCGTTTTTGGTTATTTCCCGAAACTGGAGTCCAGGCGCACGCAGGTTGCGGGGTACATGAGCGGCGGAGAACAGCAGATGCTCGCGATCGGAAGGGCCTTGATGGCACGCCCGAGACTGATGCTGTTGGATGAGCCCTCTCTCGGCCTTGCCCCCCTTCTGGTGAAGGAAATTTTCGAAATCATCCGAAAGATATGCAGCGAAGAAAAAACCACGATCCTGCTGGTTGAGCAGAACGCCAATCTGGCGCTTTCCATAGGCCACTATGGCTATGTGATGGAGATGGGGAAGGTGGTGCTGGACGGCGAGTGCTCCAAATTAAGGGAAAACGAGGACGTCAAGGAGTTCTATCTCGGACTTTCCGATGTCGGGAAGAAGAAGAGCTTCAAAGACGCGAAGCATTACAAAAGAAGAAAGAGATGGCTTTCATAAGGCTTTCGATCAAGGAGCCGGCATATGACTCAAAGGACTCAGAAAGACAGAAATACTGGCTTTTATGATGAAAAAGCCGAATGCATGGGCCGGACGGAACGTCTCTGCTTCAAGCAGGCGGAGGCGATCAGGGCTTTCCAATACGCCTGTGAAAAAGCGCCCGGATACAGAAGGTTTATGGATGAACGGGGCGTCGATCCAAAAACCGTTTGCGACATCCATGATTTTTCAAAACTTCCCGTCCTGAAAAAAAACAGCATACCGGAGCGTCACCAGAACAACCCGCCGTTTGGAGGGTTTCTGGCCGTGCCGGTTGAAAAGCTCAAACGAATCTATGTTTCCCCCGGTCCCATCTATGATCCCGAAGGAAGAAAAGAGGATTATTGGGGGCTGCGGAAATGCGTTTACAACGCAGGGTTCCGGCCGGATGACCTTGTCATGAACACCTTTTCCTACCACCTGACTCCTGCGGGTATCTTCATGGATGAGGCCTGCAACGGCATCGGCTGCGTCACGGTGCCCACCGGTGTCGGAAATACCGAGATCCAGGCGAAGACGATGGCGGGATTGAAAATAAACGGCTATATCGGCGTTCCCTCCTTTCTGCTGTCGCTGATCCAAAAAATGGAAGAACTCGGCCATGACACCGCGAAAGACCTTGCGATGGAGATCGCCCTGGTTGCGGGGGAGATCTTGTCCCCTTCCCTGCGAAAAAGGCTGAACGACTATGACATCATCGTTCGTCAGGCATACATCACAGCCGACCTGGGAGGCGTTGCTTATGAATGCCCGCAGGAAAACGGCATGCACATTTCCGATGATCTTTACATTGAGATTTGCGACCCCGTGACCGGAGAACCGCTTCCCGCAGGCAGCATCGGCGAAGTGGTGGTCACCGATTTCAGCAACGAATGCTATCCGCTTGTCCGCTACGGCACCGGGGACCTTTCCGTACTGGATGAAGGCGAATGCCGTTGCGGCAGAACCTCTTACAAGTTGAAGGGCATCATGGGCAGAACGGATGAGGTGACGAAGATCAAAGGTATGTTTGTCCATCCCCGCCAGATTGATGAAGCCGCCGCGAAATTTCCGGATGAAGTCGAAAAGATCCGGGTGGTGGTCACCCGGTCAGGCGTGACAGATATGATGACCGTGGAAATCCTGCTCAAACAGGGAGTTGCAGGAACAGATCTCCTGAAGACGGCCATTGACGAAAAGATAAGGGAATCCACAAAGCTGAGGGGAAACGCGGTCTTTGTCGCCGAAATCCCCGACGGCAGCAAAAAAATAGAAGACAAGCGAAAATGGGATTAGGACGTCATAGGGTTAGCTCCATTCTAAAAAAATCATTAAAAACGAGTAACAATATTTTTCAAATAACGTAAGGAATAAACATTTTGGTTTTCAGCGTGTAATGCCTGTATCTTTCACCGAAATACTCTATGTTTTCTTTTTCTTCCACCAATGCGGCGAAAATGCATGAACAGGTTGCAATCAAAGCAACGATGAGTGAAGTGACCTCGATATTTCGTAATAAAATTCCCCAAGCCAGAAATAAAAGCGAGCTGTACATGGGGTGCCGGACATGCTTGAAAATCCCGGACTCTATCAATACAGTAGTTTTCTCAAAATCGAACAGAGTATGATCACGTCGCTGCTTGCTCACTATGCCCTTTTTCCGCATAATAAATACAGCTGAAAGGACAAACATTAAGGAAGCGGCCATAAGCGCCGAGGAAATCAATTGCTGAAGGTCAAATTTTTCTACTATCAAATACCGGTAATTTTGAATCGAAAGCCATAAAATACACTCCCACACAACAAATCGATACAAGCCATGGTTTTTCAGACTTAACAGGCTCCGCAAGGAAAGAGTTAATAGAGGAAGCGAAAGAATGCAAAAAAAAATGACTTTCATCTCTGACTAATGGTCATCCGGGTTGGTTAGATGAAATGTTTTCACGTCAGGTACGGCAAATGGATGGATGTTCACTGTTCGAACCTCGATGAATTTCATCTTTTTTTGATAATGTATTGCTTTTTCACGGTGGAAGTATATGAAGAACGGTCTTGTGTGTCAATTGGATTTTGGCCACAAAATATGGGGTGCGGTATCGGTAGTGATGGAAGGTGTATATCGGGTTGGCCAATCTTCCGGTGGATAATCCGATTTTTGGGCGTTTCGCCTGTTACGAGGGACTCTTTCAGCAGATTTCAGACAGACCTCTCCTGCATGCCATTGTCCATGAAGCGTTTTGACTGAAAATCCCTACAACGATACATGAAGTTCAGGCTCCAATGCAGCTGGTTTCCGTTTCCGATGAGAGAGATAAGCCCGATGGTTCTTCATCTGTATCCATGAGACAAGGTAAATGAGATCAAGAACATCGAACTTTTTCATGGGCAACACGGCGCTGATGAGCAGCCTAAGCTGCGACAGCGTAATAGCTGGTGCTTTTTTTCCCCAACCGGATTCTCATGTGCCAAAGGAAAAAATGAGCCAGCATGCATGTCAGCATATGGTGCCGCCACCCGGGAAACTTCCTCACCTCGTAGTGATCCATCCCCAGATCCGATTTGGCTTCCTCAAAACACTGCTCGATGGCCCAGCGAACCTCCGAGAGCCAGACGAAGGTCTTCAAGCGGGTGGATCTGCCGGCGTTCGAGATGAAGTAGGAATAAGTGGCGCCTTCCCCAAGAGTTCTGCGACATGATCATGAGGGCCAAGCTGGACGAAATTTACTGTTTCATCTGCATAGCTTGAACAATCATGACAAAGGACAATCTCGTCATCCCCTCTTCGCCGGCAAATCAGGCAATAGAGGTAAATGATGAGGAAAATAAATCTGTCCCCTTTTTCCGTTACGCTCCGTCCAGGCTCGAACTCTGCGCCTTCTGATACCATGCGGCCGGATCGATGAAAAACTCCTCCGTATCCTTGAGGGAGGCAAAGTGTTCATGCTCGATATAGAACTGCGCACCCTTGGCCTCGAATTCGATCGCCTTGCGGACGGCTTTCAGATCGTCGTCGTTCCCGGCCGTTTCCCCCCCCTGGGCGGCCTTCCCGAATACGGATCGGACCGCCGTATCGTTCACCTTCAGCGGAAGGGTCTCCGGCCACTTTTTGTCCTTCTTCCAGCTTTCGGCCAGCTGTTTCAGCCGCTCGTAGTGCTCCAACTCCTCGGCGGCGATCTGCGCAAACATCGCCTTGCCGACGGGGTTCGCCGTTCTCCCGGCATTCTTCAGATAGAAATGGTGCTCATTCATCTCATTCTTCAACGCGATTTCCAACGCGTTCAAACGTTCTTCCATGAAGTTCTCCTTTTCGTGCAGGCGCCCCGTTTCATTGCGGGGACGACTTTTATCGATCTTTGGTTGCCGACAAATTCCCGCCGGCAGCCGGTCTCACCGCCTCCTACTCAATCTTCCGGAACATCTTTCTCTTGGCCCCGCAGACCGGACAGGCCTCGGGGGCCTCTTTCTCCGCCGTATAGCCGCAGACGGGGCAAACCCAATAGGCATAGACGTCGCCCGCATTTCCCAGGCCGGCAAGGAGTTGTTCATAGAGCCGGGCGTGGACCTTTTCCACCTCGTTCGCGAAATGGAACGACCGCTCCGCCTCCTTGTTCCCCTCCGCCTTGGCGGCCTCGATCATCACGGGGTACATCGACTTGAATTCATGGGTCTCGCCGGCCACGGCCTCGGCGATGTTCTCGCGGGTGCCGTGAACCGCCTTGAGCGCCCGCAGATGGTTATGGGCATGGATCGTTTCCGCATCCGCCGCGGCCCGGAATAACCGTGCAACCTGGGGATAACCCTCCTGCTCCGCCTTGGCCGCAAAGGCCAAGTATTTGCGATTGGCCTGAGATTCACCCGCGAAGGCCTCCCATAATGCATCTTCCGATTTAGACATGGAGTATCTCCTTTCTTTCTTCATTCATCCGAATCCGTGGTCATGAACGTTCCTCGGGAATCGGTTCCCCGGATATTGACTTCGCATTTACGTCAGGGAATTCAAAAATGAGCACGGCGATCCGATCAATCCGGGCGCCGTATCGTCCCCGCCAACGACAATCCTACTTTTATCAAATATTGATTTCGCCCTCAAGCCCAATATGTCGCGGAATGACGATCTACCGCTGTTCTCCGTAATGTTCACGGATCCAGGATTGATACGCGCCGCTGCGGATCCGGTCGCTCCAGGCCCTGTTTTCGAGATACCACCGGACGGTCTTCCGGAGACCGGAGGCGAACGATTCTGCGTGAGACCAGCCCAGCTCTCCGAGAAATATCAAAAAATCGATAGCGTAACGGCGGTCGTGGCCGGGCCGGTCCGCAACATAGGTGATCAGCCGCCGCCGGGAGTCTGCCGCCGGCGCCAGCTCGTCGACGAGATCGCAGATCATCTCCACGATGGCAATGTTTTCCATCTCCGCATGGCCGCCGATGTTGTAGGTCTCCCCGCGCCTTCCCTTTTCCATGATCGTCTGGATCGCCTCGCAGTGGTCCGTGACGTAGAGCCAATCCCTCACATTCTTTCCGTCCCCGTAAACGGGGAGGGGCTGTTCCTCCAACGCATTCAGGACGATCAGCGGGATCAGTTTTTCGGGAAACTGAAAGGGGCCGTAGTTATTCGAGCAGTTGGAGATCGTCGTCGGCAGGCCGTAGGTTTCATGGTAAGCGCGGACGAGATGATCGGAAGACGCCTTTGAGGCGGAGTAGGGGCTGTTCGGACGGTAGGGCGTCTCCTCGGTGAAATACCCCTCAGGACCCAGACTGCCGTAGACCTCATCGGTGCTGATGTGTTGAAAAAGCCGGAAACGGCCGGCGGCCCTGGATGCCTCGAGAAGATTGAACGTTCCCATGATGTTGGTCCGGATAAAGCTGTCCGGCCGCTTGATGGAGCGGTCCACATGCGACTCGGCGGCAAAATGGCAGACGGTATCGATCCGATATTGAGCAAAGATAGCCTGCAGTGCGGACAGCTCGCAGATATCCGCTTTTTCGAAGACGTACCGCCCCGGATATGCGTCCGCGATCCCGTGGAGATTCTCCGGATTCCCCGCATAGGTCAGGCTGTCCACATTGACGATCCTGCCACGGAAATCAGCCCGTGCCAGCAGATGGTGGATGAAGTTGCTCCCGATGAAACCGCAGCCCCCGGTAACCAGTAGATTGTCGCTATCCATAATTTTCCTTTCTCAACGGGCCGGCCAGCGGCCGGCCGGGATTCACGATTCGAAGCCATCATCAGTATCCCCCGGTCAGCACAAACGCCGCCCAGACATAGGGCGACCGCCCCTCGCGGATCAGATGGACCTGAGCCGCCCTGAGCGCATCAGCAAAGGATTCCTTCCTGTCCAGTTGCCGGTAGAACAGTTCCATAAGATGGGCTGCCGCCTTGTCGTCGTTGACCCACAGCGTGGAAATTACCGCGGGGCTTCCCGTGTTCAGAAACGCCCGCTGCATGGCGAGCAATCCCTTTCCCTCCGGATCCTTCTCCGGCAGCGGATCACAGCCGCTCAGAACAATGCCCCTTCCCTGAAACCGGAGGCCGAATATTTCACGGATTGTCAGCCGGCCATCCTGGCCTGCGCCCGGTGTCAGCAGCAGGCCCGAATTCAGGGTCTCTTCCGGAAAAAACTCCCCCCGGACCGCAAAATGGAGGATGTCATAACCCGCCGGCATCTCCTCCGCCTTTGCCTCCGACGCATTCCGGCCGAGCAGAATGGTCGTGCCGCCGATCCGCTTCCGGATCTGCTCCAACTCCCGCGGGGCATGGTGGAGATCCAGCGCCTCGTTTTCCAGATTGGGGTTCCCGAACGCCAGGATGCGCAAACCTTGAGCGCCCTTTTCCCCCTTGGCGCTGCCGAACAGGTCGGCCGCGGGAAGCTGGAAGATGGAAAAGCCTTCGGCGAGGAACTTTCCCCGATATTTCATCGCCGCAAAAGGAAGGTAGACGAGCGCATCGTCAGGAATAAAACCGATCCTCTCTCCGGAGACGAAAGGAATGACCGGTTTGAGCAGCAGATCGTAGGTCTTGCGGGAAAAACTTTCCGTTTTTCTTTTATTTCGGTCGCGGATGGCCACGAGAAAGGAAAACACGAGGGAGCGCAGTTCCTCGCGGGGCAGGTCAATCCTCTCTTGATGAATCTGCCCCCGTTGAATGGCCCAGACATACAGGCCGCCCGCCGTTGCGAAATAGTCAAAAAGGGTGGTGTTCTCGTCGAGCAGACGCTGAAGGGCATCCGGATCTGCCCCGCGCACAGCAATCAGGGAGAGGAGATTCTCATTCTCCGCGCCGATCCGGTCGAGCAGATCACGGTATGTTGCTTCGGCATGTTTCAGCCGTTCCCGAAGGTTATCCGCCGTCGCCTCATCGGAGAGCTGCAGGATGCGTCGCTGCAGATCCCGGATCTCCCCCCCGAGTCCGGCCTCCTGTCTTACCCACTCCCTTTCGGCGGGATCTCTTCCAAGACCCTGCCCGGCCAGAAGATCCACCGTCATCAGTGATTTAGCCTTCTCCGCCGCCGTCAGGGCCTCCCGGACCATCCCTTCTCCGGCCAGAAGTTCAACGAGGGATTCATAGACCGCCCGGCGTTGGCGGCGGCAGACCTCGTCGAGCATGTCCGCCTTGAGACCGGACCGTTCAGCCTCGATGATGGCGGCCGCCTCCCGGAGGAACCCGATCGCTTCCCGGTTCCGTCCCTCCCTCGCCTCATAGCGGGCCAGGATGAGTCTTGCCCAGATCCGATAGCGAGAGGTCCGGTAACGGTCCGCCTTCTCCCGCAGCAGCTCGGCCGCCTGCCGGCCCTCGGTTCCATCTGCCCATTGGAGACCGAGTTCGCCGAGGAACAGCAGGCCGCGGATCTCCGCCGCCGGGAATCCTGCCGTCCGCGACCATTCCCCCGCGGCGACAAGATGCTGGAGCGCCTCCGCCCGATTCCCCTTCATCCAGGCCTCCAGGCCCAGAAAGTTGTGCGCATCGGCCTCTGATTTCCGGAAGTCGGCCGCGGGAAGAAGCCGTTCAAACTTCGTCTGCCGGAGCTCCTGATTCAGCGCAAGGACATTGCGGAGATGGGTTTCACCGGCGTCTTCCTTCCGGGTCGCCGGCGCGACGTTCACCCCGTAGATCGCGAGCAGCCGGGGAAGACGGTCGGAGAGAATTCCGGCGATCCCCGCGTCGAGTTCCGTATCCCGCCGCAGCATCCGGAGGTAAGGATCCTTCGAGAACGCGGAGTTATCCCGGAGCGACCGGTTCAGCAGCGAAAGGGCGCGGGGGAAATCCCCCTGCAGAAGGGCGCGATGGCCCTCCAGATACGCGAGGAAAGCGGTCAGCGGCGGCGCCTTCCATTTTCCCCCGGCCTCCCGGATCAGGCCGAGCGCCTCCTTCTCCCGGTTAAAATTGAACAGCAGAATAACCTTTCGACTCCAGGCCGTTACTTCGCCGCTCCGGTTCTTTCCGAGGACGAACCCGGCGGCGGCCCGGTCCAGAAAATGGAGGGCCTTGTCCACTTCGCCCCGTACGGCGAAGTGGTCGGCAACGGTTAGAAGGGTCAGAGGAGCGGCCTCATCGGCAGCGACAGGGATACGGCGAAGGCGATTGAGGTATTCGACGGGGATTTCAGAATCATAAGGGCCTTTCATTTCGACCCGCGGCGGCGACACCGCCTCAGCAGGCGGTGGTGCGGGCTTCGGCGCTACCGCCTTCATGCAGCCGGAGATGCCCAGGATGAGGCAGATCAGGATCGTCAGACAGGTCTGGAAAGGCATAACCCCTCGATATCGCCGTTCAAAAGAAAACGTAGCCTGATGGACAGCGCCAACATACTAAAAAAACCGGCATTCGGCAAGCCGGTGATGAGAAAAAAAGTGGCCACGCCGGGGGGAGCACAGCGCGGCAGGAGCCTGCCCCTGCGAAAACAGGGAGACCGATTACGCAGCCTTCACAGGTACGACCGTGCGCCGCCAAAGGACCAGCTGAAATGGTCCTTCACGAGGGAATCCGTGCGGATCTTCCTCCCCCTTCCGGGGGCATGGATGAACAGGCCGTCCCCGGCATAGATGCCGACATGCGAGACCTTGCCTCCCGCACCGGCGAAGAAAAGGAGATCCCCCTTCTCCAGGGAGGAGCGTTCCACCGGACTCCCGACCGCAAATTGATCGAGGGAGGTCCGGGGGAGATCGAAACCGCTCAACTGATAGACGGTCATCGTTAGTCCGCTGCAATCGAAGCCGGTCTCGGCGGAGGTTCCCCCCCAAAGGTAGGGGACATCGAGAAAACTCCGGGCGGTCCGGACGAGCTCCTCCCGGAGGTACGCCTCCCCGAACGCCTCCCGTTTCGCGACCGCATACTCTTCCGGACTGACGACATAGAACTCTTCGATCAGTCCCGTATTCCGGAGCTCTTTTGCACGGGCACGGGCCTGTTCCTTCGTGGGGAAATTGCCGAAGCGGACCTTGTAGAGCCCCTTGCGGGCAACAAAATAGGTTGCATCCAGTCCCTTCTGCTGCAGGGAGCGGGTCAGGCGAGCGGCGTTTTCCGCGCTGGCAAAGGCGCCGGTTTGGA
>JAPLJX010000480.1:16615-17440 GCA_026388375.1 Deltaproteobacteria bacterium | reverse complement strand
CAAGCGGGATAACGCCTTCTTTTCCGCAGCTTGTGCCGGCGGGGAAAGAGGCGGGGCGTCGGGGCGGACGACTGGACGGGCGCATCCCCCGACCAGGAGCGCCAGTATGAACAATCCGATGAAAAGAAGGACATTCTCTCCGGTCAAGCGGGTCATTCGGAATGATGAAAGCGTAGTTTTACCGCCGGCAGACTTTGGATCGCGGGAGGGGCCTACAAGCGCCTCCTCCCCGGCGGTGCAGCGGGAATGTGCCTCTCTGACTTCGCCCCGCTGAAGGTCCGATACCCCGCGCACACGCATGCCCATGATGAGTTCCCGTCCTCGGTCCGGTTTACCCCCATGCCGGATTCCGCCAGCCCATTCTCATGAAAACGAAGGGAAAATGCAAGCATTCCCTGAACGAATGATCCTTTTGCCAGGCAAAGGCAACGAATGGACAAAAAGAGGGCTTCCGGATCAGCCAACCGGCCTCTTCGGATCACCCCAGCGCATCCGGACCAGTTCGCGGGCCTCGGCGGCGTCTGCGATCTCCCCTCCGAGTTGGGCGTCCTCGACAGCCCGGAGGATCTCCTTGAAAACCGGACCCGGCGCAAAACCCATCCCGATCAGGTCCAGTCCGGTCAGCAGGCGGGGCGGCCGGAGCTCCTCCTCCGGATACTCTTCCAGCTTTTGCTTGCAGAACGCATAATGATCGAGAAGGCCGTGACTCCCGAGGCAGTCGAGGCGGTGGAGCTCCAGGTGAAGCGCAAAATCCGGCATCCGAAGGAGGCGTTTGAGGCGGTTCGGCCTCATCTCCCTTACATTCATGAACAACATATGACCGCG
>JAPLJX010000480.1:0-16599 GCA_026388375.1 Deltaproteobacteria bacterium | reverse complement strand
GGGCGAGAATCGTCTCCATCTCCTCCCGGGAGAAGCGGAGTCTCCGGAGGATCGCGGCCGCGATCTCTTCCCCGCGCTGAACATGGCCGTAGAAATGGGTCCCGGCTGCATCCTCGGACCGGGTGACCGCCTTGCCGACATCGTGGAGGAGAACCGCCCAGGCGAGACGCGGGTCGGCCTTTCCATCCGGCTTGGGCAGCAGTGCAACCATCCGCAACGTATGCTCCCAGACATCCCCCTCGGGGTGAAAAACCGGGGGCTGTTCGACACCGCGGAGGTCATAAATTTCTGGAATGACTTCAAAAAGAAGACCACTTTCGGACAGGAGTTCCAGGCCGCGCCGCGCCGCGCCGCCCGTCAGCAACCGGGAGAGCTCGTCGCGAATCCGCTCGGCGCTGATCCGCATGATCATGGCCGCCCGCTGCCGGACGGCAGCGAAGGTCATGGGCTCGATCGAAAAGCCGAGTGTCGCCGCGAAACGGACCGCCCGGAGCATCCGCAGGTGATCCTCGGCAAAGCGCTCCTCCGGATCGCCGATGGTACGGATGATCCGTTGTTCGATGTCGCGGAGGCCGCCTATATGATCGATGATCCGGCCCGTCTCCGGATCCATGAGGAGACCGTTGATCGTAAAATCCCGCCTCCGGACGTCCTCCTCCGCTGTCGCAAAGGCGATCCGGGAGGGACGGCGGCCGTCATCGTAGTCCGCTTCCGTCCGAAAGGTGGCCACCTCGAAAGGAGCCCCCCCCTCGACGACGAGGCAGATGCCAAAGCGCTCGCCGACGGGGATCGTCCGTTGAAAAAGCCCCCGGACCTCCTCCGGCCGGGCCGATGTGACGATATCGTAGTCCGCCGGCTCCGCGCCGCGAAGGATATCCCGGACGCAGCCGCCCACCCAGAAGGCCTCATGACCGGCCTCCCGCAGTCGTCGGACAATCTCAGCGGCCGTATCTCTCGGCATGTTCACCAAACCTCCAGACACNNNCAAACCTCGGGCCATAACGTACGATTCTTCTCCGGCAGATGCGTTTTTTCTTCCATGCTTTCCCCTAACCTGCCGTTTTCCAGGCTTCCGGCCGTCCGGCCTCCCCGGCGGCTCCCGGGACGAAGAGCGGCGCCAGGTGGTTCGTCGGTCCGTGCCCCCCGCCCACACGCCAGGCGTACCGGACCGCCTCGGTGATATAGCGTTTGGCCTCCGCCACAGCCCCGGCGACGTCCATCCCGCGGCCCAGGCAGGTCGCGATCGCCGCCGAATAGGTGCAGCCGGTTCCGTGGGTATCCGCCGTCGCGATCCGCGGCGCGCTGAAGATTCGGGATTCACGGCCGTCGTAGAGGAGATCCCCCGCATCCCCGGCGAGGTGCCCGCCCTTCACGACAACATGTCTTGCACCCAGATTCCGGATGATCCGCGCCGCCTCCTTCATGTCGGCAAGAGTCGCTATCCGGATCCCGGAGAGGACCTCGGCCTCGGGGATGTTCGGCGTGAGAACAAAGGCAAGCGGAATGAGCTCCGTGATCATGATTTTCTTGGCATCTTCGCGGATCAGCGACATCCCGCCCTTGGCCACCATCACCGGATCGACGACGAGTTTGACGATCCCGTACTGGCGGATCTTCCCCGCCACAACCCGGATGATCTCCGAGGTAGCCAGCATCCCGGTCTTCGCCGCATCGATCCCGATGTCGGTCGCAACCGCGTCAAACTGGGCCGCCACGAACGCCGGCGGAACGTCGTGGATCCCGTGGACCCCGAGGGTGTTCTGCGCGGTCAGCGCCGTAATGACGCTCATCCCGAACCCCCCGAGGACGGTGATCGTCTTCAGATCCGCCTGGATTCCCGCCCCGCCGCCGGAATCCGAACCGGCAATCGTCAATACCCGGACCCCCCCGGGAAAACCCCGGGTCTGAAATACCGCACCACGAGGAGATATCCCGCATCCACCTCAATGATTCCCTGAGGCTCCGTCAGGCGGCTGCTGATCCCGTAAGGGCTTCCGACCCCCATGATCGCTTTCGTCAGAGGGTATTCGAAACCCGTGAGTGTTATACCTGAGACTTCTCCTCCAAAAGGAAGAAGGGAAACGGTCTGGCCCACTTCACCATCGAGAACCGTCCGCCGGGTTACAAGGAAGACTTCGCACCACATGTCGATAAGCCTGACATCGATCCCCTCCCTGTTTCCCTGGACAAGCAGAGAAATATTCGCCAGGATATGATCGATACGGTGCCCCAGAGCCCCCCAGATCCAGACTTCCGAGGGCGTCATCGCGAAGGCCTCCCGGAGCGCCAGCTCGGTATCTGTTTCGTTTTTCTCCCTTGGATGGCGGATGATCCTGGCGCCCATGGATTCGTAACGGTCCTGACTGATCTGATCCAGCGAATCCATATCTCCAACGATGAGGGTGGGGACCATCCCCGTGACCAGCATATGGCGGGCGCCGCCGTCTGCACAGATCACCG
The DNA here is from genome assembly GCA_026388375.1 of Deltaproteobacteria bacterium. Taxonomy (GTDB): domain Bacteria; phylum Desulfobacterota; class Syntrophia; order Syntrophales; family UBA5619; genus UBA5619. The sequence continues at coordinate 14,139 of JAPLJX010000480.1, read as the reverse complement.
CCGCGGGCGCCGTCTTCGCAGCCTTTTCCCTGAAAAACGCCGGATCACCGAGCTCCCCGCCGGAAACGACAAAAACCACCTTCTTCATGATATCGCCCTGTCGTGCCAAAGTCTCGGAAAGAGAACCGAAATGTCCAAAATAATAAAGCCATACCCTGATGGGATATGGCCCCGGAATCCATGCACCGAAAATACAACCACTGCCATTCCCTACGCTGGCATTACCCAGGTCAGGTTCAAAGGGTATCTTCTCAGCCTGATCGGCACCCCTTGCGCTTACGCGTCTTTTTCCTACTCCAAACCCTCTCCGAAATCAAGTCGATTTCTTCCCGCCGAGGCCGAAGAGCCGGCGGGCGTTATGCTCCGTCATCCGTTCCAGCTCTCCAACCGCCATGCCGCGGATCTCCGCCAGGCAGCGGGCCGTCTCTACGACATAGGCCGGCTCGTTGCGCTTCCCCCGGTACGGCCGTGGGGCGAGGTAGGGGGCGTCCGTCTCGATGAGAAGCCTCTCCGCAGGGATCTCCCGGGCCACCGCCCGGAGCTGATCCGCCTTCCGGTAGGTCACCGGGCCGGCCACGGAGAGATGAAATCCCAGCGCGATGCACTCCCGGGCCATCGCCGGGTCCCCGGAAAAACAGTGGAGAACCCCCCGCAGACGGCCCTTTCGCTGCCTGAGGATCGCAAGCGTTTCGGCATGGGCCTCCCGGTCGTGGATGATCACGGGAAGGTCCAGTTCGTCTGCGAGGTCGAGCTGCTCCGCAAACCGCCGGAGCTGGATCTCCCGCGGGGAGAGGTCGTAGAAGAAATCGAGGCCGATCTCACCGATCGCAACCACCTTCGCCTGCCCGGCAAGAATCCGGAGGGCGTCATAGGTCCCGGCGTCGATCCCCTTCACCTCGTGGGGGTGGATGCCGACGGCCGCATGGACGAGCGGATAAAGACCGGCGAGCGACACAGCCTTTTCGCAATCGGGAAGCGTCGTTCCAACGGTGATGATCGCCGTCAGACCGGCCGCCGCCGCCCTCCCGATAACCGCCTCCCGGTCACCGTCAAAGGCCTCCATCTCCAGGTGTGCATGGCTGTCGATCGTCATGGTCGCCCACCATTCGGAGCCGCTTTGACCTGCTTTCCCTGGATAGCCGTCTTGAACATGAACTTTCTCCTTTTCCGGCCGCGCTATCGCCAAACCTTATGATCCGTTCGCGGGTGTTGCATGAAACGAAAGGGCAGCTCCGGAATATGGGTGACGGATAGCACACCCGGCTTCCGGCTGCAACGGGATCTTCTTTATTTTCTGTTTTTTCGCCGCCGGATCTGTTAAAATCCATAGCAGGTTCATAAAATAGGTTTCGACAGGAGATACCAATGAATCTCAAGAAAAAAATGTTTGCCCTCTCCATGGAAAGCAAAGGGCTCTACTATCGGTTGTCCATCATCTTCGCGCTTTTCTTCTTCGTGCCGCTTCTCGGACTTCTCTACTTTGGCCTGAAATATGATCTTCTCGGAGACCGTTTCATTCCGGTCTTCCTCCTTGCGCTTCTCACTTCCTCGCTCGCCGGATACATCCTGATCCGAAAGGTTTTCGACCGCATTTGCAATACGTCAAAAACGATTTCGAAAACCCTGACGCAGAATATCGAAGGTTTCAAACGGCCGACCACCGCCGACGAACTGCAGGGGATCGTCCTGTCTTTTCAGACCGTCGAGCATGAACTCCGGAACAGCTTCAGCAATCTTGAAAAACGGACCTCCCAGCTATCCACACTGAAGGAACTCTCCGACCTCTGCTACGTCACCTTCGACAGCGAAGACCTGTTTGCGATCACCCTGGAGCGGGCCATGAAACTCACCAACGCCGATGTCGGCTCCATCCTGATCCTGGAGGGGAAAGAACGGGAAACCTTCGTGATCCATGCCACCTACGGACTGGGGGAACTCGCCAAGATCGGAGACCGTGTCGATTTTGCGACGAGCATCGCCAAGTTCGCCGTGATCAACAAATCCCCCCTCCTGATCGGCGACATTGAAAAGGACAACCGTTTCGGACGGGGGAACCGCCCCCATTACGCAACAAAATCCTTCCTCTGCATGCCGCTCAAGGGAATTCAGGAGGTCTTCGGGGTCCTCACCCTCTCCCGCCGGGAGTCGGACATCCCCTTCACGCTGGAGGATACCGATGTCCTGACACCGCTTCTGAGCAATGCCGCCTTCACCTACGATAATCTGAGTCTGATGAAACGGGACCGGAAGAACCGTCAGCAACTCGCGACCGTCACCGGCATCTGCAAGACCTTGGGCTCCAGCCTGCGCAACGGCGAACTTCTCCACGCCGTCCTGAACCGATTCCGGGATGATGTCCCCTTTGATGTCGCGGTGATCCTGGAAATCCGGAAAGAGACGCCGGATCGGGCCGGCGTCCTGGACATCCTCTCCCCCGTCCCGATCGGTCTCACCCTGAATGAGGGGTACGATTTTGCCGGATCCTCCCTGGAAGGGGTCGTCCGCCAGGGGAATATCCTGGCCATCGACCAGCCGGCGGCCCTGCAGCATCCGCTCGAACAGGAACTGCTGGTCAAACCGGGGATCCATGATGCCTTTCTCGTTCCTTTGAAGATCGGGGGCGTGGTGACGGGGATTCTCGCCCTCGGCGCCTTTCGGGCCGGCGCCCTGAACGGCCGCGAAGAACAGGTGGAGGAGATCGCCTCCCTTCTTCCCCTCGCCATCGAAAAGAATCGTCTCTCCTCCTCAATCAATAAGCGGGATCAGGAGATGGATTCGATCAAACAGATCGGCAGCATCCTCGCCGCATCGACCTTCGACCGGCAGGAGGTCCTCAAACACACGATGGACATGATCCGGACGATTGTGAATGTGGAGGCGGGTTCATTGCTCCTCCTTGAAGGGGATGAGTTGGCGTTCAAGGTCGCCTTCAACGTCGACTCCGCAATCGACACGACCATCCTCAACTCCTTCCGTGTCCGTCTCGGTCAGGGAATCGCCGGCTATTCAGCCGCCCGCGGCGAGCCGATCATCGTCCGGGATGCGCAGGGTTCCCGGCACTTCAACCCCGATTTCGACCGGCAGATCGGTTTCCGGACCCATTCCGCCCTCTGCGTACCCCTCATCTCCCGAGGAAAGGTCCTCGGCGTGATCGAGGTCCTCAACAAGATCAGCGGCGATTTCAACGACGACGACCTTCATCTTCTCCAGTCCATCGCGACGTCGGTCAGCATCGCGCTCGAGAACTCGCAGCTCTACCGCGAGACCCTCTCCATGGCCGAACACGAACGGGGCATCCGGAAAATGTTCCAGAAATTCGTCCCCCGGGAGATCGTGGACAAGATCATCCACAATGCCGGGGAAGAGAAGCCGCTGATCGAGGAGCTGAAGATCCTGACGCTTCTGAACATCGACATCCGCGACTTTTCCACCCTCTCCAAAAAGATCGGCCCTCAGCGGACCGTTGCAATGCTGAACCACTTTTTTTCCTGCATGGGCGATATCGTTTTCAACCACGGGGGGATCGTCGACAAGTACCTGGGCGACGGCTTTCTGGCCCTCTTCGGAGCACCGATCTCCGGGAAGACCGATGCGGACAACGCCATCGCCGCCGCCTTGGAGATGAAGGGGAGCCTCGCAGCCGTCAACGACCACTTCGCCGGGGAGCTCGACGCCCCGCTCGCCATGGGCATCAGCATCCACACGGGAGAGGCGGTCGTCGGCAACATCGGCTTCGAGAAGAAGATGGATTACACCGTCATCGGCGATTCGGTGAACGCCGTCTTCCGGCTGCAGGATCTGACCAGGTCCCGGCCAAACAACATCCTGATCAGTGAAAAGACCCTTCAGGCCGTCGTTGAGTCGATCCTCGACGTCCGGGAGATCGGCAAGTGCGATGTGGGAACCACCCTCGGCGAGCTCCGGATCTACGAGCTCCTCGGCAGTCAGCCCCGCAACGGAAACGGCGGCTGATCACTCCGGGGACACGTTCCGATCCCTTCGGGCCGGGGACACCTTGCGGCAAGGTGTCCCCACATGTCCCCGCGTCAAGGAGGCGATGACCTCGATGTGGCCTGTCTGCGGGAACATATCGAGCGGCTGGAGGAGATTGAGCCCATAGCCGCATCCGGCCAGATGACGGACATCCCGGGCCTGTGTCGCGGGATTGCAGGAGATGTAGATGATTCTCTCCGGACGCAGCGCCGCCACCCCTTTGAGGACCCCCTCCCCGCAGCCGTCACGGGGCGGATCGAGGACGATCAGGTCGGCCTTCATGCCGGACAGAACGAATTCTCTTAGAATATCGGCCACATTTCCGTGGATCGATTTTACCTGCGGAAGCCCTTCCCGGTTCAGATTGATCCCCGCGCAACGGACCGCCTCCGGATCCCCTTCGATCCCAAAAAGGGAACCCGCCTTCGATCCAAGGAAGAGGGAGAAGAGACCCGCACCGGCATAGGCATCGATGACCGTCTCACTCCCCGAGAGACCGCCCATTACGATGACCTGATCGACGAGCTCCCCAACCAGGGCGACGTTGGCCTGAAAGAACCCTCGTCCGGGGACCGTCAGCCGCCGTCCCCGGACGATGCGCGTGACATCCGGCGGCTGCCCACAGTCGGTAAAAATCCCCGTCGGAGGCTCCCCCGGCTCGTCGGACCAGATGAGCTGGCGTTCGCCCTGGACCCGAAGTTCACCCGACCGGAGGACATCACGGAAGTTCCGGTATTTTCGGTTGATCGATTCCTCGACGATCCCGCATCGTTCAATCTCGATGAGTTCATGGCTCGCCAGGGCCATCAGCCCCACCCGGCATGGCCCGCTGCACCCACCGGCGAGATGGAACTCCGCCTTGCCCCGCCATCCGAAAGGTCGCGGGGAGGGAATCACGGGCATAACGGGGGAAGGGAAAATGTTGGCAATCCGCTTGAAGGCCTCCTCAACCTGCCTTCGTTTCAGCTCCAATTGATGGCCGTAGTCGATGTGCTGCATCCGGCAGCCACCGCAGCGGGTTTAATAGGGGCAGGCGGGCGGGACACGGTGGCTGGACGGGGTTACGATCCGGACAAGCCTCCCCCGGGCGTACCGTTTTCGGATTTCGGTGATCTCGACCTCCACCTCATCCCCGTCGATGGGACAAGACCGGAAACCCTGGCGATGCCATCGCCGCCGAACGCGACATCCCCGATCACTATCCGGATGAGATCACCGATCCTCAAAATGGCATCCATCTCTTACCGCTACCTCATCCTTTCGGCCGCCGCTCCTGCCGGGGGAAACGGATCTCTTCGATAACCCATTATCAGAGTCTTCTTAGCATCTTCCCGAACATCCGTAAACCATTTCCCTTTACATCGGCGGCAAATGCTGCTAATGACCTCCAAAAAAAGTTGGCTGGAAGGAAAATCCCATTGGAACACGAAAACGTCCATCGAGTCGCACTGGGGGGCCGCGAGATCATCCTGATCGGTACGGCCCACGTCTCGCGCGAAAGCGCCGATCTGGTGGAGCGGATCATCGATGAAGAAAAACCGGACACGGTCTGCGTCGAACTCTGCAAGCCCCGCTATGAGGCGATCCGCCAGCGGGACAAGTGGCAGGAGACCGACATCGTGAAGGTCATCCGCGAGAAGCGGACAAGCATCCTCCTCTCCCAGCTCATCATGGCCTCCCTGCAGCGGAAGATCGCCCAGAAATTCAACATCACCCCGGGTGAAGAGATGCTCAGGGCGATCGACCGGGCCGGGGCCGTCGGCGCGGAGATTGTGCTCGCGGACCGGGAGATCCGGGTGACGCTGCTCAGGACCTGGCGGATGATGGGCTTCTGGAGCAAGGTGAAGTTCCTTCCCGACGTCCTCCTCTCGCTGTTCGCCACCGAGGAGATCACCGAGGAGGAGATCGAGAAACTCAAACAACACGACGTTCTCGAACTCGCCCTCCAGTCCGTAGGCGAGAAGCTTCCGGGGCTGAAGACGACCCTGATTGACGAGCGGGACCTTTATCTCGCCCACACCATCGGCCATGCGCCGGGCAAAAGGATCGTGGCGGTCGTGGGTGCGGGACACGTGCCGGGCATTCAAAAGCATCTGGGGGAGGAGATCGACATCGAATCGCTGAACCGGATTCCCGAAAAGGGCCTCTGGGGAAGATTCGCCGGCTGGTTCTTTTCGCTGGCCATCGTGGGCCTCTTCATCGCCGGCTTTTACTATTCCGGCTCCCAAGCCAGTCTGAAGATGATCACCTGGTGGGCGGTCATCACCGCCTCTTTTGCCGGACTCGGGGCGCTGATCCTTCTGGCCCACCCGCTCACCATTTTGGCTTCCGCGATCGCCGCCCCCATCACGACCCTGCACCCGCTGATCGCCGCGGGTTGGGTCGCCGGCCTGACTGAGGCGACGCTTCGCAAACCGCAGGTGAAGGATTTTCTGGCCCTCCAGGACGACATCGTCTCCATCCGGGGGTTTTTCCGGAACAAGATCACACGTCTGCTTCTGCTGGTCGCCGTCGTCAATCTGACCACCTCGATCGGGACCTTCGTCGCGATTCCGGTAATCATGAGGTTCATATAAACGGTATGATCGAAAAGAAATCGATGCTCTGCCCAAACTGCCGGAGACTGATCAGCAACGACGAACCGGTCTGCCCTTACTGCGGGGTCGCCCGCCCCGGCGCCCGCTGGAAAAGGGCGTTCGCGGAGGTAATCTCGCTGCGCCGCTTTGATCCGGTCATCGTCATCATCGCCATCAATGCCGCCTTCTACCTCTTTTCGCTGCTGCTCAACCCGTCGGCGCTCGGCCTATCAGCCAATCCGATGACGTTTCTCTCCCCTTCCGACGGAAGCCTCTTCCTCCTCGGCGCGACCGGAACGCTCCCGATCGCCTACGGCCGCTGGTGGACCCTCATCTCTGCCGCCTTCCTCCACGGGGGACTCCTGCACATCTTCTTCAACATGATGGCCCTGCGACAACTCGCGCCTTTTATCCTCGATGCATTCGGCCTGCATCGCTTTGCGATCCTGTACGTCTGGACCGGCGTTGCCGGCTTCTTCGTCTCTTATCTCGCCGGCGTCCCCTTCACCATCGGAGCCTCGGCGCCCGTCTGCGGCCTGATCGGCGCCATTCTCTACTACGGCAAGAGCCGGGGCGGCTTCTACGGAGAGGCTATCTACCGTCAGGCCATGGGGTGGGTCGTCGGGCTGGTCCTATTTGGCCTCTTCATTCCCGGGATCAACAACTGGGCGCATGGGGGGGGGATTGTCTCCGGCCTCCTGCTTGCGTTCATCACCGGCTACCAAGAACGGCGAAAGGAAACATCGATCCACCGGATCCTTGGAACGGGAAGCATCGTGATTGCGGCGGCCGCCCTTCTCTGGGCGGTCATCCAGGCGATTTATCATACGGTGGTTTTGTAAAAGAAAGGAAGGACCATGAAAAAAACGTTTTGGGGAAAGGCGTTCCTCATCCCGGCACTCCTGCTGATCGCGGGCTGCGACACCGCCCTCACTGTCGGGGCCAAGACAATCGGCATCCGTTCGGGGGAATTCATCTACACGGAAGGTTACCTGCGGGCGACCTACAACTTCCCCTTCGATAAGGTTTGGCCGGCCTGCGAGAAAACCCTGACCGGGATGAAGGCGACCGATGTCGAACGGGTCCGAAAGATCGCCCAGGGCACCTTCACGGCGATGATCCAGGACGAAAAGGTTCGAATCTCGGTCGATTACGTCGAGAAGGAGATCACGGCGGTCTCCATCATGGTCGGGATGTCGGGGAACAACCTCGCTTCGCAGCTGATCCACGACCGGCTCGCAACCACCCTGAAGACACCCTAAAGAAGGCGCCCTCGCGGAAGCCTTTGTGGAACCGCGGCGGCGGCCGCAGCGCAATTCTACTTTGCGGTCAGACAGAGGAGGAGGCCCTTGAGGTAGCGACCCTCCGGATGGGCGAGGTTCACGGGATGGTCCGGTGCCGCCTCGAGATGGTGGAGGAGCTGCGCTGTTTTTCCCGCATCCCGCACGGCGCCGAGGACGATCTTCTCGAACAATTCCAAGCTGACCGGGTTGGAACAGGAAAAGGTGGCCAACATCCCCCCCTCGCACAGACGCCTCGCTGCCTGGAGGTTGATCTCCTTGTAGCCCCGCGCCGATCGGTCCACCTCCTTCCGCGACTTGGCGAACGCCGGAGGGTCAAGGATGATCAGATCGAACACCTCCTCCGTTTCCCGCAGATATTCGAAGCAATTGTTCGTGAGGATCGGGTGCTGCTCGGGAGAACAACCGTTCCGGGCGAGGTTCCTGCAGGCGATCTCGTTGGCCGCCGCGGAGGCATCGACGGAGACGACGCGTTTCGCCCCCCCACGGGCGGCATAAACGGAAAAGGCGCCGGTGTAGGAGAAGCCGTTCAGAACGGCGGCCCCCCGGCTAAGAGCGCCAATGATCTCACGGTTCCCACGCTGATCCAGGAAGAACCCCGTCTTCTGACCTGCAATCAGATCGACCTCGAAGTGGAAGCCGTTTTCGGCGATCTCTGTCGTCATCGGAACGTCGCCCGCCACCGGGCCGGTCCGGTTGGACATCCCCTCGAGTTGACGGGAACGCCCCTCGCTCTGTTCGTAGATCCCCACCGATCCGACCGCATCGGAGAGATGGCCGATGAGAGTCTCCCGCCATTTCTCCATCCCCGCCGTCCCGATGCTGAAAACAAGAAAGCTGCCGTAACGGTCGACAACGAGGCCTGGCATCCCGTCCCCCTCTGCATTGATGAGGCGATAGGCGTTCGTTTCAGGTGGAACGACCTTCTTCCGCAGGGTTAAGGCCCGCTCGATCCGCCGGCGCCAGAAATCGGCGTCGATCCGGGAAGCCGAATCACCGGTCAGAAGGCGGAAAGCGATGTCGCCGGTGTTGAAAAAACCGAGGCCGAGGCTCCGGCCGATGCTGTCCGTCGCAAGAACGATGTCGCCGGGCGCAGGCTCTCCTTCCACTTTGGCCACGGCCCCGGAGAAGACCCAGGGGTGGCCGTGGCGGAGCGGGGTCTCTCGCCCCTTCTTGAGTATGATCCGCGGATAGCTCATCATGGCGTCCCTTTTTACCATCCCCCCGGTTACAAAAACATGGCCTTAACAAAACTGGCGCTGAGCCTTCGCTCAACGCCAGTTCCATTCAGACTTCACCTATTTTAACAATACGATTTATTTCTTGTGGCACTTGGCGCAATCGGCTTCCACCGTCTGGGCAAATGCCTTTTTCCCGTTGTGGCAGATACCGCACAATACTTCCTTTGCGTGATCTTCCTTGGACATCGTTACGCCCTTTTTCTTCATGGGAAAAATTTTCGAGTGGCATTCCGTGCATTTCAACTTCGCCGTGGTCACGTGGGAATCATGGCTGAAAGTGACGACATCCGCGCCTTTGGGGGTATACTTGATGTCTCCCCCGCCCACTTTCTTCTGGGCATAGGCCGCATTGAAACTTATCAAACAGAGAATACCCACGCAGATGAAAATTACCTTCCAAGAATTCTTACTCAAATTTTTTCTCCTTTCTCCTAAGAATTTTTTTTCCAAACAGCTCCCGATCTTCCAGCAAGATCTGCATCCGGGATGTATCCTATCCATTTTTCCAATGACTCGTCAAGGAAAAATTTCACACGCCCCTGATGAAAGCAGCCCATGGGTTGATCCCTCCCACCGGGAATGCATCTCCTCGTTGCTGATCTCTATTCCATATCGTTTCTTTCAGCCATGATTTCGGCCATTATTTCATTGACTCACAAGGTTACCCATCGTATACTCCGCGCCCAGCGAAGGCGATTTCTTATCCAAGGTTTTGGAGGTTAGGCTGCCCATCATAGCCATCATGCGGCAGCGTGCGGAAGGCCGGCCATCGGCCGAATGGAAACGTAAGATGCATTCTCCGGAGGAGGGATCGCCAAAGCGGGTACGGCTGTTCCTATGTAATGAGGGGGTCGGATGGAACCGGAATTGCGAAAATGGCATACGGACAAACGGGTTGCGCTTGCCATAAAAAATTTGAAGAAGAACTGTTTTGCGGCATCCTATGCTGAACATCCCCGGGATGCCGTGGAGCTGATCATGAAGATGATCCCTGCCGGATCCACCATCGCCCTGGGAGATTCTCTGACTTTTCGGGAAATTGGGGGTCTGCGCGCTTTGGAAGAGCGGGGCGATCCCTTCCTGAACCCCTGGGAGAAAGGGATCACCCGAGAAGAGAGCCTGGCATTGCGCCGCCGGGCCTTCACCACCGATTTTTTTCTGACGGGGACGAATGCGCTGACCCTGGATGGCAAACTGGTCAGTGTGGACGGCTTGGGAAACAGGGTGGCGGCGATGGTTTTTGGTCCCAAAAAGGTGGTGGTGGTGGTCGGCGTTAACAAAATTGTCAAGGATTTGGAAGAGGCTTTCCGACGGATCAAGACGATAGCCGCCCCTCTCAACGCTCGCAGACACAACTACCCCGAGCCTCTTCGCCCTCCCTGCGGCGACAGTGGATTCTGCAGCGATTGCGTTCCTCCCCACCGGAGCTGCTGCAACACCGTGATCATTGAAGGATGTTCTCGCGACAGGGAGAGGATCACCGTGATCATCATCGGGGAGGATCTGGGATACTGAGGCAATCAGCATTCCTTGGGGTACCGCTATGACGCTTTCATGGCCCGACAAGAAAATGCTCAGTCAGACCAGGATGGCCAAGGCGCGTGAATTGTCACGCCAAAAAAGCACATTAGCGCCAAGGAAGCCGACAAAGCTATCGGAATAATACATCCCCGTGGAAATCATAGGAGAACGACAATGAGCGTATTGAATGCGATTGGAAACACCCCTCTGGTGGAGATCATCAATCTTTGGGATTCCGGGAAGACCGGGGTGCGGATCATGGCAAAGCTGGAGGGTTCCAATCCGGGCGGTTCGGTCAAAGACCGTCCGGCTTACTACATGCTCAGGGAGGCTGTCGCTTCCGGAAAGCTGGTTCCGGGGAAAACGATCCTGGAGCCCACTTCCGGAAACACGGGCATTGGGATGGCGATGGTCGCGGCGGCTATGGGTTATAAAATAAAGCTCACGATGCCGACGTGTGTGAGCGCGGAGCGACAGGCCGTTTTGCAGGCCCTCGGGGCGGAATTGGAGCTGACCCCAGGCACCGACCGCACCGACGGCGCCATCAGACGGGCGCACCATATCATGGAATATCAGGGAGATAAGTACTTCATGCCCAATCAGTTCGATAATCCCTACAACTCCCTGGCCCATTACGATACGACCGGGCCGGAGATCCTGCAGCAGACAAACGGCGAGGTCGATCTCTTTGTCGCCGGGATGGGTACGACAGGGACGCTTATGGGCTGTTCGCAATTTCTGAAGGAGAAAAAACCGTCGATCAAAATCGTTGCTATCGAACCCACGCTGAACCACCGTATCCAGGGCTTGAAGAATATGAAAGAGGCGATCGTCCCGAAGATCTATGACCCGAGTCGGCTGGACCTCATCGTCAGTTGTAACGATGAAAACGCCTTCGACACCACCCGCGACCTTTCCCTTCGCGAAGGGCTGTTTTGCGGAATAAGCTCGGGCGCAGCCATGTGGGGCGCCCTCCAGGCAGCCAGAGACCTGCCGCGCGGCGCCACCGTCGTGGTCATCTTTCCCGATCGGGGCGACCGCTACCTTTCAACGGAGGTTTTCCGTTCGGTCTGCGCCATGTGCCCGCCCTGACCTCTCAATCGATTTCTCACCGGACATGCCGGAATATGTTGGCATTCTAAGGTTCCCCGGTCCATCTGGAAAAGACGTTGATGAACCCTGTGTTTACGCATTACGGGATGAACGGTGCGACTGCTGAGTTTATGTTTTTCGGTCTCTCGTGCATACGAACAACTTCCTCCGGCCATAAGTTCATGTATATTAAGGAAGAAAGGCCCATGAACCAGATGATGAAACAACGCATTTGTATTTTTGGCGCCGGCAGTATCGGGTGTTATGTGGGAGGGCGTATGGCCGCGGCTGGTTGCCCTGTGACGCTGATCGGCCGTGAACGTCTCCGTCTGGAGCTGATTCACTCCGGTCTGCACCTGACGGATCTTCTCGGCGCTGATCTGCGCGTCAAACCTGACGCATTTTGTTTTGCCACCGACGCCGATGCAGCCGCCGATGCCGAACTCGTGCTGGTTACGGTAAAATCAGCGGATACCGCAGCGGCAGGGAGATCTCTGGCAAAGGTATTGAAGCCCGGAACGGTTGTCATCAGCTTTCAGAACGGAATGGGCAACGCCGGACTCCTTCGCGACGCGCTGCAGCAGCAGACCGTACTGGGCGGCATGGTGCAATTCAATGTACTGAACCGCGGCGGAGGTCATTTCCATCAGGGGTCGGAAGGGGGGCTGGAAGTCGAGCAGCACCCGGCTATTGAACCGTTCAGTGCGGCTTTCGCCAGGGCGGGTCTGCCGTTGAAGCTCCACACCGACATGCTGCCTGTACAATGGGCCAAACTCCTGCTCAATCTGAATAATCCCATCAACGCCCTTTCCAATCTCCCCCTCAAGGCAGAGCTTTCGCAACGTGCCTTTAGAAAATGCATTGCGCTGGCGCAGGCTGAGGCGTTAAGACTGATGGGATCCGCCGGCATCCGTCCGACAAGGCTGACACCTTTGCCTCCGAACTGGATTCCCGGGCTGCTGAAGGTCCCCACCTGGTGGGAGGATCTGGAAGCCGGTCGCATAACCGAAGTGGACTGGTTGAATGGCGAGATCGTTCGGCTGGCGGAAAAAATGGGCCACCATGCGCCTGTCAACGCCAGGTTGATCGCGCTGATTCGAGAAGCGGAAGCCGGCGGAAAGCGCCATTGGTCAGGTGAAGACCTGCTCAACGAATTGAAGCAGGCCGCTCAAGGCTGAGAGTTTTTTCATCCTCTTGAATTGGCGGTTCCTATGGCAAGTTAAAATGGCACCGTACCCGGCAGGATTGGGGGGGAAAAGAAGTCCCTGCCCGCCTCCCTTCAACGTATCCCTCAATATATTGAGGCCCCGCCAAATATTGAGGTTAACGAATCATTGCATACATCTCTGATATTCTCTTACTATTAACCTAATGCTCTGTTATTTCATGATGAATCCAACATTCTGATTTTTCTTCGGTTCTTGGCAGGCCCTTTGCTATTGCTGTTTATGATCCTGGTCATTAAAGGATTTTTTATCTCCCCGACGCCCGGCCGGACCCTGCGGCCGTAGAGCTCGTCACGGAGCTAATGGATAGCGTGCCATGACTTCATCTGTCGAAACTGCAGTGGGTGTGAAAGACGACGTGTCGGTCGGCAGACCGGCCCGCTCGCGCGTGTCGCGCTTTCGCCGACCGGCGCTCTTTCTTGCCGCGTGCGCGGTGCTGGCGGGCGGCGGCTATTACGCATGGCAGACGTGGTTTGCCAAGGACGGCTCGACCAACAGCCTTCTTACTGCGGTGGCCACGCGCGGGAACCTCGAGGACACGGTCACTGCGACCGGCACGCTCCAGCCCAAGGATTTCGTGGACGTCGGCACGCAGGTCTCCGGACAGCTGAAGAACCTGCTCGTGGACATTGGGGCCGTCGTCAAGAAGGGACAACTCCTGGCCGAGATCGATCCCTCGGTCTACCAGGCCAAAGTCGACGGCGATCAGGCCCAGATGCTCAACCAGCAGGCGCAGCTTGCCGACAAGCAGGCCCAGCTCGCACTCGCCGATCTTCAGCTCACGCGGCAGCAGAACCTCACGCGCGACGATGCGACCACGGCCGACGCGCTGCAAAACGCCGAGGCAGCCCGGAAATCGGCCCTGGCCCAACAGGATTCGATCAAGGCGCAGATACAGCAGACCGAGTCCACCTTGCGCGGGGACGAGGCAAGCCTCGGCTACACCAAGATCTACGCGCCAATTGCGGGAACCGTCGTCTCGCAGGCTGCGAAGCAAGGCCAGACGCTGAACGCTAACCAGCAGGCGCCTATCGTCATGCGCATCGCGGACTTGTCGACGATGACGGTGCAGGCCCAGGTCTCGGAGGCCGACGTCCCCAAGCTGCACGTCGGCATGGACGTCTATTTCACCACACTGGGCGGAGACAACCGCCGCTTCTATGGGAAGCTGCGCCAGATCCCGCCCACG
>JAPLJX010000421.1 GCA_026388375.1 Deltaproteobacteria bacterium | reverse complement strand
ATGTTCGTGATCGAGGGATTCTGCATGGGGGTCGTAGGCGCCGTAATCGGCGATATCGCGGGGATCGCCCTCGTCTATATCCTCAACCTGTTCAAAATCAGTTACGACTTCGGCCAGCAGAAGGGGATCATTCTTCAGGGAAGCATCTCTCCTGCCGACATCCTCATGATCTCGGCCACGGTCATCATCGTATCGGTCATCGCCAGCCTCCAGCCCGCCTTCAAGGCGTCGCGCATGGAGCCGATTAAGGCGCTCAGACACGTATAGGAGGCTGTAATGCTTAAAATAATCATGGTGGTTTTATCGCTGTTGGTCGCCCTTCCGGCTTACGCCCTGGACGGCACGGCGCTTTTGAAACAGCTCGATCGGAACCTCAATCCCGAATCGTTCGAGATGTACCGGAAACTGATCAACGTAGAGCCGGACGGCAAAAAGAAGGAGTACACCCTCTATTCCGTGAAGAAAGGAACGGACAAGATCGCTGCTCTCTTTCTCGCCCCGGCGAGCGAAAAGGGCCGAAGCACCTTAAGGCTAGGCGAAAACATGTGGTTCTATATCCCCAACGTGGGCAAGCCGATCCGCATCACGAGCCTGCAATCCGTCGTCGGCGGGGTGTTCAACAATTCCGACATCCTGCAACTGGATTACGCCGCGGAGTACGACGTGGAGAAGGTCGAGGAAAAGGGAGGGGAATACCTCCTCTACCTCAAGGCCAAGACCAAGACCGTAGCCTACGACCGGCTGAAGATCTGGGCGGACAAAGGGAAGGTGCTCCCGACAAAGGTCGAGTGTCTCACGGAGGCGAACATGCTGATCAAGACCCTCTACTTCAAGGATCACAAGGACTTCGGCGGCGGCATCGTTAGACCTGCCGTCATCGAAACGGACAGTCCCCTTTTCAAGGGCTACAAGTCAGTCCTGATCTATGCGAAGGTCAAGCAGCGGACCTTCAAGGACGAGGTCTTCACCCTGACCTTCATGCCCAATCTGGAGTCGCTACGATGAGGACATTCATATATCTCGCCATGCTTATGGTCTTGAGTCTCTTCCTCCCGGCTTTGGGCGCCGCAGAGGGTGACTATACCTTCGATCTCTCGGAGACGGAGAAGAAGCCGTACCACTTCGGCGGTTATGTCGAATTCAAGCCGGTCCTCTTCGGTCTGGACCATGACGCCGCCTTTTACAAGCTCCGTTTTTACAACGACCCACAGGGCCAGACCCTGCCCGAAGCAAACGGCAGGGTGCAACTGGAGGGAAGTTACGAAAAGGACACCTATCGTCTCTATGTCAAGACGAACACGGATCTCAAGGATTCCTCACCGGACGGCGGCTCCGAACATTCGGTTTTCTATGAGGCCTATGGTTCCCTGAAGCCGTCGTCGTCCCTGAAGATCGACGCCGGCAAGAAGACGATGAAATGGGGCAAGGGATACGCCTGGAACCCCGCGGCGTTCGTAGATCGGCCCAAGGACCCGGACGACCCGGAACTGGCCCTGGAAGGCTTCATCGTGGCCACCACGGACTACATCAAGAGCTTCGACGGGCCGCTGAAGACCTTCTCCTTCACTCCGGTTCTGCTACAGGAGGAAGCCGGTCGGACCGATACGGCATGGACTTTTCCCGGAACATCACCACCAATTTCGAGATCCACGGCGAGTACGCCTACATCCGAAACGCCCGCAAAACCGTCCTGGACACGAGCGGTAACACAAGGCAGGCGGAAGCGGACGCCCAAAGCTACCTGGCCGGAATCCGCCACCTCACCACCTTCGACCTGACGACGATCGTCGAGTATTACCACAACGGCGCGGGCTTCAGCGACGAAGAGCTGAATAATTATTTTGCATTCGCCAACCGGGCCTATAACCTCTATCAGTCTACGGGAAACGCCGCCGCCCTGGCCAACGCCAAGAACCTGGCGGACGGCGGCTACGGCAAGTCCAGCGCCGGGGAGGATTATCTGTACGTCCGCATCAGCCAGAAGGAGCCTTTCGATATCCTCTATTTCACCCCGGCCCTGACCTTGATGATGAACCTGGACGACCGGAGTTATTCCCTGACGCCGGAGCTGCTCTACACCGGTTTCACCAACTGGGAGCTGCGGTTCCGGACGGCCTTCCTCGTCGGCGGGCGAAGCACCGAATTCGGAGAAAAACAGAACGATTACCGGGTGGAGTTTCGGGTAGGGTATTATTTTTGAAAGTAAATCCTTAAAGATTACCAGTGCATGAGTGTATAATGCGCGACAGTATTTGTTCTGCGGCATCATGCCGATCGATCTCAAATTGATCATTTATCCGAACGACGCTCGAATAAGAGGAATCCCGTTATCAAATCGGAGGAGATGAAATGCTTCAGCGTAATCCCATTTATCGCACTGAAGGAAGCCAAGAAGATTTTCGACGAAAGGGTTGCGGTTTTTCTTGATTCCAGAAGTTCGGCGGATTATCGCGATTCACACATACAGGGGGCACGAGAACTTCCGCTCGTTTCCCTCGTTCAGAATAGGGATTTGGCAGGCAAGATCATCCCGGACAAGACCGCCTCGTACATTGTCTATTGCAGCGGTGAAGGATGTGACCTGAGCGTAGAGTTAGCCAAAGAGCTTATCTCCCTCGGCTACTTCAATATTAAGGTTTTAGGGGAAGGGTATCCCGGTTGGACTGAGGCAAGGTACCCGGTTGAACCCTCTCGATAGAAGGAACAGCTATGCAGGAGAGCAAGAAGCAATACATTTTTTTGGCCTTCAGGTTCTTAATCGGCGGCACTTTTCTCTACGCCGGCGTGGAAAAGATTCTCTCACCCTTTGATTTTGCCGTAGCTATTTATAATTACCGGTTTTTCACCGAACCGCTGATCGGGATTGCAGCCGCCATTATGCCATGGGTTGAAGCGTTAGCCGGTCTTTGTCTTCTGACCGGTTTCAATACGAAGGGTGCGGCAACCATCACGTCGCTTCTACTTTTTACTTTTGTCGGCCTTATTATCATCAGTGCTGTTCGAGGCCTTGACATCGATTGCGGCTGCTTTGGAAGTGTTGAGAGAAAAGTCGGGCTACAGGCCATCCTTGAGGATACGGCTCTTTTCATCATTTCAGCATCTATACTGCTTTTGGAAAAGAATGTACTCAACCTGCGAAATTTAATTCTCAAAATATTACCAAGGAGGATTGACGAATGAGAGTGAGGCTTCCGTTTGCGCTGCTGGTAGGACTTATCCTTTTGTTCTTGTTCTGGCTTCCTGCCTTTGCCTTAGGTCAGGTCCCTGAGGTGGATGCGAGCACGTTAAGCAAATGGGTTTCTGAGACCAAGGACTTGGTTCTGATTGACGTGGGAACCCCGGGAGATTTTGCCGAAGGTCATATACCCGGATCCATCTCCTTGCCCCTTGGCGCGAGCTTTGAGGGAAAAAGCAAGAATCTGTCTAAGGGGAAAACGTACATACTAATCTGCCCGACGGGGCGTCGATCCGCTCCGGCGGCGAAACTCATGATGGAACAAGGTTTTGAGAAGATCTATAACCTTAAAGGGGGCATCACCGACTGGCTTCGCAAGGGCTTCAAAATTGCCAAAGCGGGCACGTAGCGTTATAAGCTGAAAACATAGGGGGTATATTAAAATGAAAATGAATGGTTCCAAGTTTATGGCCGGCCTCTTCGTTCTTTTGGCCCTGCTCCTGTTCGCACTGCCGGTGGCTCTCTTCGCCGCTACGGCGGAGGTCCCCGTCAAGGGAATAGTCACGATGGTCGATCTGGGCGCGAAAACATGCATCCCCTGCAAGATGATGGCGCCGATTCTGGTGAAGTTGGAAAAAGAGTATGCCGGGAAGGCGGCTGTGGTCTTTTTCGACGTACGGGAGGACCCTGCGCCA
This sequence comes from Deltaproteobacteria bacterium, assembly GCA_026388375.1. Taxonomy (GTDB): domain Bacteria; phylum Desulfobacterota; class Syntrophia; order Syntrophales; family UBA5619; genus UBA5619. The sequence continues at coordinate 1,425 of JAPLJX010000421.1, read as the reverse complement.
GGTAAGCGTTTCGGCATTCGAGCCATCCCTACACAGATCTTCTTCGACAAGGCGGGTAAAGAGGTCTACCGTCACGAGGGGTTCCTGGGCGAGGAGGAGATCATCTACCGGTTCAAAGATATGGGCGTAAAATAGAACGAAAAGGGATCTTGACCTGTAAAGTTGTGATAAGGGAATAGCCGTCATGAGGGTTTTTCCGGTTGATCGTTCCGCACAGGACATTCTGAAGAAAATGGTCATCGCGACATGGCCTGCGTTGGCCGTTCTCTTTCTAACAGTGGTTATCTCTGTCTTTTTTTCAGGGATTACTTTTACTGTCGGAATGGAATCGATATGGAAGATTCTTCTGCGATTTCTGCGATTTTCGTTCTTCCTGGTCATTCCTGTCCCTTTGCTGCCGCATGTCTGCGGCCTCATGCAGGGCCTGTTGAACAGGCGCAATCTTCGTTTGATCCAGATTCGGGAGGAGCGTCGTCCCGACCGTATCCCCTGGCAAATCTGGCTCATCCGACCCTTTCAGGGGATCGGTTTGGCCATGCTCATCGCAACCAAACTCATTGTCCTGGTGCAAATCTCCACAAGCTCGGCGATCAACTCTTCTGTCGTTCTTCCCCCGGCACAATTCAATTTGGGGCGATTTCTGAGCGCCACGGCCGTTGCCGTGACGACCTCACTGTTGCTCTCATTTCTGTGGTCCCTGGCTGACTTGGGCATCCGCCAGCACAACCGAAAAACCGGGGAAATCAGGATCATCGGAAAGTATCTTAGCGCCCTTCTGCCGATTCTGTTCGGCTTTTACGGCATGTTCAGCCTTTTTGAAAGTCACGAACGCCTTTTGGCCGTCCGGTATATCGCTCAGATGGTTCTTGCTCTTTATCCGCCGTTCCTGTTTCTGGCCGTTGTTCACAAATTTTATACGGAGAAGCGTGAACTCCTTATTCTTAAAAGGCTGAAGGCGCTGCCGATCGTTCCAATCGAGGCGCAGGAGTTGACCATTGCCTGAAGGGAATGGGTATTAAAACGTCGCTACCAGGAACCCACATTTGACGGTCGCCGAAGACAACGCATTATCGGATGAAGAGCTGATGGCCAGGATTGCCGGGAGCGACGCACAGGCGTTTGAAATCCTGGTAAGACGCCATCAGCGGCATATTCTGAATCTGCTCTATCGTACCATCGGGGACCGCACACAGGCCGAGGACGTGGCCCAGGAAGTTTTCCTGCGGGTATGGCGGGCGGCCGAGGATTATGAACCGAAATCAAAATTCACTACCTGGGTCTATCGCATTGCGGTCAATCTATGCCTGGATGCACTAAAGTCGGCGCACCATAAGCAATCCTTCATCCATCCGGATGCCGGAAGTGAAGAACAGGGCGAAAATAACGAACTTCTTTACGGGTGTGATCGCGCCGGCTCGCCGGAGG
>JAPLJX010000215.1 GCA_026388375.1 Deltaproteobacteria bacterium | reverse complement strand
CAGCCTGTCGTCAATAACTGAGGGGCCGTAGTTCCAGGTCAATCTGGTAATGGCCTCTTTCAGGGGACCGCCTTCATTTTCGTACAATTCCTTGATCCTGAAATAAAGATCCGTAATGATCTCGGCATCCGGCCTGGCCTCTCCCGGCGGCTCGACGGCCTTGTTGCGCCACTGCATCAGGCGGCCGCTGTTGGTGATGCTTCCCTCCTTCTCGAACGAGAAGGCGCAGGGCAGCATGAATACTTCCGTTTTTATTTTTTTCGGATCCATCCCCGGTCCGCGCCAGAAATCGCCCGTCTCATTGTCGAAAAGGTTTACGTTGACCATCCAATCCAAATTGGTCATGGCTTTTCTGACTTTAAATAGGTTGGCACCGCTAGCCGCGGGATTCATGCCCCAGGCAAAAAAGCCGCTGAACTTCCCCTTGTACATCTGGTCGAAAAGCGTCAGCCATGAGTAGTCTACGCCGTCGTCCAGTTTGGGCAGGTAGGAGTAGGCTTCCTCCAGGGAGGCATTTGTGCCGTAAAAGGCGCGCAACAAACTGGCGCTGTATTTGGGAAAGTTTTTCAGCCAGTTCAGACTGTTTGCTTCATTGGTTTTGGGCGTTCTCTTTTCATTATAGACCGCCAGGGTCGTATGAGACGCCGTCGGTGCCCCCAGATAACCCGGCAGGATATTAAAGAGGAGCCCGAAATCCGTTGAGCCTTGTACGTTGGATTCTCCACGCAATGCCTGAACGCCGCCGCCGGCAATTCCCATATTTCCCAGGAGCAGTTGGATGATGGACATTGTCCTGATGTTTTGAGTTCCCACCGTGTGTTGCGTCCAGCCCATCGCATAGAGGATATTCCCCGCCTTGCCGGGCCGGCCCGTCTTGGAGAATTCGCTGTAAACTTCAAGCAACTTGTCCTTGGGTGTGCCTGTTATTCGGGATACGATATCGGGGGTATATCGCGAGTATTGCTTTTTCAATAACTGGTACACGCAATGGGGATCCTGCAGCGCACTATCCTTCTTTACCTTGCCCTCGGCATCGGTTTGATAAGACCAGGTGGCTTTGTCATAGGTTTCACCCGTAAGTCCGGAAAAGACGCCACTGTTGTCGCCGGGGAGTTTAAATGCCGGATTAACCAGGAAACCGGCATTGGTGTAACTTTTGACATACTCTTCCTGGATCAGATTATGATCCAGGATGTACTTGATCATCCCGCCCAGAAAAGCAATGTCCGTACCCGACCGGAGAGGTGCGTAGATATGCGACTTCGCGGCCGATTGCGTAAATCTCGGGTCAACACAGATGAGTTTGGCCCCCTTTTCCACGGCCTTGGTTATCCACTTGAACGATACGGGGTGATTGGAGGCAGGGTTGCTGCCCATAATCAAGATGCAATCACTGTTCTGAAAATCTACCCAGTGATTCGTCATGGCGCCGCGTCCGAACGACTCTGCCAGAGCCGCTACAGTAGCGCTGTGTCAGATACGGGCCTGGTGCTCGATATAGACCAGACCCAACCCCCTCAAGAATTTCTGGTAGAGATAACATTCTTCATTGTCCAGAGCGGCGCTTCCCACCGAGGCGATACCCTCGGTACGGTTGACCGACTGCCCCTTGTCGTTGATCAGCCGGAAGCTTTTATCCCTGCTGGTTTTGACGTTTTTGGCGATTTTATCCAACGCCCATTCCCATGAGACCTCTTTCCACTCGCTTTCATAAGGCGCACGATAAAGAGGCTTCTGCAAGCGATTGGGATTGGCTGTGCTCATCTGGTAAAGAGAACTGCCTTTGCTGCATAAGGCGCCGGCATTAATCGGGCTTTCGGGATCGCCTTCCGCGTTGATGACCTTGCCGTAATTGGTCGTGGATATAATGATGCTGCATCCTACGGAACAGTAAGGGCAAATGGTGGTGGTTTTTTTTGCGTATTTGATTTTTAGAGGTTTTGCATAGGCGGCTACCGGCTTAAGACTGATACCGATACCACTTGTAGCCAATACCGCTCCCGAGATCTTGAGAAAAGTCCTTCTGGTAACACGCATAGCCAACTCCTCCTATTTTTTTAGTCAGGCGCCCTCGCCAGATTTTCAATGGCACATTTTACAACCTGCCTGATTTCTTCCTCACCTTCCGGTTCCGTCGGCCGCAGAGCATGGTAAAAAATTCCCTCTTCACGCACTTTCCTGATCAAGGGCAGGGGGGTGTCATCGGCGATCAGAACGATCGTCAGTTTACGGTTGCATCGCTTTAAGAGAGGCACGAGCTCTACAAACGTGAATTCACCCAATTCGGCTCCCAAAAGCACCACCTGAGCTTTTTTCTTCCGCACACCGTTGATGGTTTTCGCGGCGGAATCCGTGACCATCACGTCATAGCCGGCTTCTATAAGCAGATTTGCCATCCGCCTGCGAGTTCCCCTATCTTTATCTGCGATGAGAAGTTCCAACATGACTCTGATCCTTCTCTTCCCCGGCATCATAATATCCGTAGGCAATCACGAAGTATTTGCACCATTTTGCAGTAACTTCCTTGTCGGCACTACGGAGCAAGGTATATGCCATGACAAGACGTCCCGGCAGATTAATGTATCATGTTGAATTTGATCATTCCTTATTGGAAGGACCATGTCCGGCAAGGTATTTTGCGTCGACAATGTATAATGATTTGATACAGGTCAAGTGCCGACAGGGAAACAACGCTCGGGAATTATATAGATAAACGATTAGAACTATTAAAATATAAAATGATATGGCGACCTGTATATAAAAAATATACGCTAGCGGGAAATGATTCATCAGGGGTTGCCTGCAAAATGACCACGAGGCGAGTCATGTTATAATCAATCTTATTTGGCGGATTCAGTCGGATAAGGGCGCAGCGGGAAGCGTCCTCACTGGGCAGGGTTGCTGGCGGTAAGCGTGTCTCCGCCCTGGGGGAAAAGAGGCAATTTGATGGTGAAAGTCGTTCCTTCCCTGACATTGCTTTGCACTTCGATCTTGCCGCCGTGCTTCTCGATGATTCCATAGGAAATGGAAAGACCCAAACCTGCGCCCTTGTCATTTTTCGTGGTGAAAAAAGGATCGAATATCTTACCCAGGTTTTCTTCGGTGATCCCCGTCCCGGTATCAGTTATTTTAACACAATTGAATTCTTCGTTTTCCGCATATGTTTCAATTCGGATGCTTCCGCCGCCGGGCATGGACTGGCCGGCGTTCAGCAGCATGTTGATAAAAACCCGTTCAATCTGGTTCTCATCAACCGGAATAAGCGGCAAATCCGGCTGATAGTCTCTGACGAAATTGATATTGTGAAAGATGGATTGCTGACCGATAAGAACGAGAGTGGCCTCCATCACGTTATTCAGGGATGCCGGTTTCTTCTGTGGGATGGATTCGCGGGAAAAATCAAGCATCCCGTTTACGATCTTCGCGCATCTGTTGGCTTCGTTAATAATGACAGTAAGGTCATTTTTCAGCAAAGGGTCCAGATCGGGACTGTTGCTGGTCAAGTTTGCGAACAGCAGGATGCCCGTGAGCGGATTATTGATCTCATGGGTGATGCCGGCTACCAGTCTTCCGAGGGAAACCAATTTTTCCGAACGGATCAACTGGGTCTGCATCTGCTTTATTTCGCGTGTCCTTTCGGAAACCTTGGCCTCAAGATTCTTCCCCCATTTGTTCACTTCCATCAGCAATAGGCGGTTGCTCTCTTCGCTCTCCCGCAGCGCCTCCTCAGCCCTACGTTTTTCCGTGATGTCGAGGTTGCTGGCGCGCCGTCCCAAAAACTGCCCGTCGCTGCTGTAAACAGGCTGACAGAGATGAGCGATCCAGCGCTCCTCGCCATTCCGATTCACGATGCGGAAATCAACTTCGCCCACTGAATCAATCTGAAATTCATGATAGCGGTCAGCATGGCATTTGAAAATATCACGGTCATCAGGATGAACGATACGGTGTATCAATCGGGACTCCGTCATGAAGTCCTCAGGACGGTACCCGCTTATCCGTTCGCAGGATGGGGAAACATAGAGGATATTCTGCTGAGGATCTGCCCAATATTCCCAGTTGTAAGTAAAATCGGCCACCGTCCGGAACTTCTCCCGTTCTTTCTTCAGAGCCTCTTCTGCCTGCGCACGGGTTATGGACAAGGCGGTGATAACTCCGGCACTAAGGATAAATAGAATAACACGGATTACAGCACCCCGGATAATCATCGGATCGCTTGTAAATGCAATGATGAGAAAAAAGTAGATGCACGACAGGGCAACAGAAATGGCAAACCCCTGTTTTGTATAATAATAGCAGGAAATAAAAATGGGAATATAGAATAAATTCTGGAAGATAATAAATTGCCCGGATTTGAGTGAAAAGATGCTGATCGCGATGCACAAAACAGATGCGACAGTCACTGCAATGAGGGGCAATCGATGTTTAAGATTCATGGAACGCTTCCTCTCCATAACGTATCTGACAGGGTGTCTCCGCCCTGGAGAAAAAGAGGCAATTTGATGGTGAAAGTCGTTCCTTCTCTGACATTGCTTTGCACGTCGATCTTGCCGCCGTGCCTCTCGATGATTCCATAGGAAATGGAAAGACCCAAGCCTGTGCCCTTGTCATTTTTCGTGGTGAAAAAAGGATCGAATATCTTTCCCAGGTTTTCTTCGGTGATCCCCGTCCCGGTATCGGTTATTTTAACACAATTGAATTCTTCGTTTTCCGTATATGTTTCAATTCGGATGTTTCCGCCGCCGGGCATGGACTGGCCGGCGTTCAGCAGCATGTTGATAAAAACCTGTTCAATCTGGTTCTCATCAACCGGAATAAGCGGCAAATCCGGCTGATAGTCTCTGACGAAATGGATATTGTGAAAGATGGATTGCTGACCGATAAGAACGAGGGTGGCCTCCATCACGATATTCAGGGATGCCGGTTTCTTCTGCGGGATGGATTCGCGGGAAAAATCAAGCAGCCCGTTTACGATCTTCGCGCATCTGTTGGCTTCGTTAATAATGACAGCAAGATCATTTTTCAGCAAAGGGTCCAGCTTGGGACTTTTGCTGGTCAAGTTTGCGAACAGCAGGATGCCCATGAGCGGATTATTGATCTCATGGGTGATGCCGGCTACCAGTCTTCCGAGGGAAACCAATTTTTCCGAACGGATCAACTGGATCTGCATCTGCTTTATTTCGCGTGTCCTTTCGGAAACCTTGGCCTCAAGATTCTTCCCCCATTCGTTCACTTCCATCCTGGCGCTTTTCAGGCTGGTCGTCATCTGATTGAAGGCCTCGGAAAGCTCGCCCATTTCATCGCTGGATTTGTTTTGCAACAGGGCATCGAGATCCCCCTGAGATAGTCTTTTGGTTTGCGTCAAAAGGCTCTTTAGCGGACGATTTACCAGGCGGTGGATAGAAAAAGTGATGGTCAGGGAAACGGATATGAGCAGAAGAACGGTCAGAAAAACCATTTTGTTCCGGTAATTGCCGATCAGCATATTCATATTGTCTAAGGAAACGATGACGTCCAGGACGCCCAATGTCCTTTGCTCGGGTGAGTGGGAGTGGCATGCCGATAGGTAACAGCCATCTTCGTTGTAAATGGCCTTGGCCATGCCTAACACCTGCTTGCCCCGCTTATTAAAAAAAACCCGACTCCTGTTCATTGTAGAGGCATGTACTTTCGGTTCATTATCGGTGTGACACATGTTGCAACCGGCCTCTTTCTTATCGAGATATCTGCCGATCTCATCCATTTCGGTCGAGAAGGTTATCTTGCCGCTTTTATTGATCATTCGGATATGGTCGACCCCCTGCAGCGTGCCTACTTCCTGCATCATTTCATAGGCCCTTTTCCGGTTATCCTCCAGCATTTCATAATGGGTTGTTTTGATGATGGTTTCGCCTAAGTTTTCGGCATCGGAGATCGCTGCGTCGAGGAGCATGGTTTTGATGGTGGCAATATTGATGTAGGCAAAGAACAGCATGAAGACAAGCAGGATAAGGCAGGTGGCTATCGTCAATTTGAAAATAAGGCTGATGCGCAAGTCTGTTGCACCCCGAAAAAGAGGTAATTCCTTTTTCCCGTTGCCGACGAGGAAGCGTTATGAATGTGCGCTGATCTTAATTTATGGAAAATGGATAGTCAAGACGGATGTTCGGAAACCAAATTGTTCATTGACATCCCACACCGCATTTCCCATAATACCGGCAAAATAAAGCTGCACTCATTTGAACCCTTCGTCGGCTGCTCCAACGCAATCCCCCGGAGATTCACCGGGTCGGAAGGCCGATGAACTCTCCTCGAAAGATTCCCGCCATTGATTTGGATCAATGACAACCCCCCGAACCGGGGTTATGGTGTAGCCGTAACCGGGCTGATCGCAATACGCGAACAGCGGAACGAAAAATACAACGAATGCGAATGGAGGAAAAGAAATGGAAACGAAAGAGTGGGTTGGGCATGCCGACGACGGTACCTTCGAGTCGGCCGTGTTGAAAACGGACAAGCCGGCGCTGGTGGATTTCTGGGCGCCCTGGTGCGGACCCTGCAGAGCCCTCGCGCCGATCCTGGAAGAGATCGGCAAGGCATACGACGGGCGGGCAAATGTGATCAAGGTGAACGTGGATGAATCCCCGAAAACCGCTGCGAATTACGGGGTCCGGAGCATACCGACGCTGCTTTTAATCCGGGAAGGCAAGGTCCTGGAGACCCTCATCGGCCTCACGACAAAGGACAAACTTGCGGCGCTCATCGACCGGAACCTTCCCGGATAACCGGATGGTCGCGGTGTGAATGCCCACTGAAAAACGGGAGCCCCACGGAGGATAAAAATGAATGATCTGTTGCTGTTGGTGATTGTGGTCGCGGTATGGTTTTTCGCCCAGTGGTGGCTGTTGCCCAGACTGGGCATCTCGACCTGAATGCGCCAGGGCTGCTCGGTCGAGAGCAGAAAGAAGGATGGTGACGGGTCCTCTCACCCGGGAGCAGATACACAGAAACACGAAACGGAAGGGAAATCGAAATGAGCTGGGTTGGGTTATTACTGATCGCGGT
>JAPLJX010000179.1 GCA_026388375.1 Deltaproteobacteria bacterium | reverse complement strand
GATATCATGGAGATCGACAAGACGGTCACCGCCCGGAACCGCCCGGTGATCATCATCACCTCCAACGCGAAAAAGGACCTCTCCGACCCTTTTCTCGGCCGGTGCAACTTCCACCATATCGCGTTCCCCGATCCGGAGATGATGCGGATGATCCTGAACGTCCATTTCCCGGACCTCTCCGAGGAGCTGGCGAAGGCGTGCCTTCACAGCTTCTACCGCCTCCGGGAGTTCCGCGGGATCGAGAAGAAGCCGGCCACCCGGGAACTGATCAACTGGGTCCGCGCGCTCCGGGCCGATCCCGATTTCGACCTGAAAGCGGTCGAAAACGGCGAAATCCCCTACCTCGGGGTGCTCTTCAAAAAGAGCGTCGATATGAACCTCGCGATTCAGCAGGCGGGACGAGCCCGCAAATAGAGAGGGCATGCCTTGTTCGTCCGATTTTTCTACATGCTCCGGGAAAAGGGGGTCCCCGTCACCCCGACATCCTTTCTCCGCCTTCAGAAGGCCCTCGCCCTCGGTCTGATCGGTTCCGTGGACGACTTCTACACGGCGGCCCGCGCCATCCTCGTCAAAAGCGAACGGTACTTCGACACCTACGATCAGGTCTTCGCCCACCATTTCAAGGGGGCGACGTTCGAGGAGATTACCGACGTCGATCTGACCGACATTGCCAGGGCGCTGCTCGAAGAGTGGCTGAAGCGGCCGAAGGAGTTGGCGGAGGCGCTCGGTCTTGACGAAAAAAAGCTCGCCCAATACACGCCGGAGGAGCTGATCCGCTACTTCCTCGACCGGCTGAAGGAGCAGAAAGAGGCCCATCACGGCGGGAACCGCTGGATCGGCACGGGGGGGACCTCCCCCGTCGGCCATTCGGGCCGCCATCCCGGCGGGATGCGCGTGGGGGGCGCCTCCCGGAACAAGTCCGCGGTGAAGGTGGCGATGGAGCGGCGCTACCGGGACTACAGCCAGGAAGGACCCCTGACGGAGCTCCAGATGGGCGAGGCCCTGAAACGGCTCCGGCGGATGATCCCGCACGGCCCCCGGGACGTCGTCAACGTGGACAAGACGATCGCCGAGACGATGAGGAACGGCGGCGAGATTTCAATCGTCTTCGACCGCCGCCTGAACGACCGCCTCAAGGTGATCCTGATGATCGACAATGGCGGCTGGTCGATGGACCCCTACATCGAAATCGTCCAGACGCTGTTCAACTACGCCCGTTCCCAGTTCAAGGACCTCAAGATCTACTATTTCCACAACACGGTCTACAGCCGCGTCTGGCTGGATCCCCAGCGCCACCTCCGGCCGGAGGCCGTCGAGGAGTTCACGCGCCGGGATCCCGATACCCGGCTCATTTTCGTGGGGGACGCGGCGATGGCCCCCAATGAGCTCATGTGGGCGAATGGCTCCCTCTACGTCGGCGAGACGGAGGGCCGGAGCAGCGAAGACCGGCTGAAATTCCTCGCCCGGACCTTCCGCCACGCCGTCTGGCTGAACCCGCAGGCGGAGGCGAGCTGGAACTATACCTGGACCATCGAGGTGATCGGGAAGATCTTTCCGATGTTCGAACTGACGCTGGACGGGCTGGACAAGGCGGTCCAGCACCTGATGAAGCGGCATTGAAGAGACCTGACCCCTTTCGCCTCAGATGAGAAGAATGCCGAGCGCGGCCAGCAGGATCATCCCCTTCAGGGTTCCGGTGAGGCCGAAGATGGGGATGAGGGCGAGGCTCCCCAAGATAGCGCCGAGGCCGCCGCCGATGAGGTCCGCCGCGTAGAGGGGGCCGATGACCTTTTTCTGTTCCCGGACACCGCAGAGGCCGGCATAGGCAAAGAGGCCGCCGACCTGAAATCCGGTCGCGGCAAGGAGCCCCGCCGTCAGCAGAAGACCACCGGCGGCCCCGCCGGTCACGATCACGATCGCGGCGAAATCGAGGAGGCCGAAGCCGGCGAGGAGGGCGACGCCCCACCCCCGCACCCACTTTTTTCGGACGCCTGTTCCGAGGATCAGATCCCGTAGGACCGGCGCCCCCAGGGCCAGGCCGGCCATGAATGCTGCGAGCAGGAGACCGATGTCCTGATAGAGGACGCCCTTCTTCGCCTGGTAAGCGAGGATGAGGACCGCCTCGCTCACAATGCCGAGAAATCCGGCGACGGCCGCCAGGAGTCCCCGTCTCCAGGCGGGTCGCAGGCGGCTTCCGAAGAACAGCAGCGGCAAACCGATCCCCAAAATCCATCCGATGGTTGCCAACCCATTTTCGGCGGCTCCGAAACCGGGCAGCTCCGCAAGCGCCAGCTTCGGGAAGAACCGTGCGAGCCACGACATCACCGCGAAAGGGTAGCAGACCGGTCGGATGTCGGTATTTGCGGGAACGGCAGCCTCTTTCAGTCTCTTTTCCACGTCGGCGAAACGATCGTTCGTGAAGAGATAGCGGATGTAAGGCGGCGAGACGAGGCGGGTCTTGAGTTCCCGTTCCCGTAAGCGGTCGGTCAGGATTTCCGGCGACCGGGGGAGGGGGGCGGCGGAGGCGGTCATCACCGTCATGGCCCCCGGCAGGACCAGGACCTCCGGAAAGATGGAGGCGAGGGCGTGATAAACGCTCGCCGTCCGGCGGGTCGTCAGCGGGGTCCAGAGGTTCTCGGCGGTGGGTAGACGCAGCGCGACGATTCCGCCGGGGTGAAGGCGTGCGGCGCACTGGGCGAAAAATTCCCGTGTGTAGAAACGGTTCGTCTCTCCCGAGGAAGGCTCCGGCATGCCGACGAGAATCAGGTCCCAGGCAAAACCGCTGTTCTTCAGAAACTGCCGCGGATCGGCCCGGGTGAGTCGGACGGCGGGGTCCGTCAGCGACGCCCGGATCTCCGCGGGGAGATGGCGCCGGAGAAGGGCAATCGGCTCAAGGTCAAGGACGACGGCGTCGATCCGCACCGGCCGGTGCCGGAGGAGCTCGCGAAGGGTCCCGTCCCATCCCCCGCCGAGGACGAGGATCCGCCGCGGCTCCGGGTGCTGGAGGGCCGTCAGGTGGGCGAAGAGCTCCGCCTCCGTTCCCCCGGTTTCGAAGGCGAGGGCGTCGTTATCGAATACGGAAACTTGTCCGGCGAGCGCCGTGGCGGTGATCCGTCCGTAGGGGGAATCCCGTGTTACGAGGAGCCCCGGGTGGTTCCAGCCCGTCATCCGCCGGTCCAGGAGTGGCGACTGATAGAGGATGGCGATCAGGACCGCAGCCAGAACGACAGCGACAACACGGCCGGGCCGGCTCCCTTTTCCCCGGAAGAGGAAAAGGGCCGCGGCGACGGCAATCAGGCCGCAGGCGACGGCGAGGGGGAGGTTCTGGACGCCGTACCGGAGACAGAGCGTCGCCAGCAGACCTCCGGCGAGGCCTCCCGCGCTTTCGATCCCGTAGGCGCCGGCGAGCGTCCGGCCCCGTTCCGCATGGAGACCGGCGGCCTCCCGGAACAGGAGGCCCGAGAGCAGGCCGGCGGGCAGCAGGGCGATCACCAGCGCCGCCATCTGCCGGGGAAAGGGGAGGTAGGCGCCGGGTATGCCGCCGAGGAGGAGGCGGCTCGCCCGGAGAAAGACGACGCCGAGCGGCAGGAAGAGGGCGAAGCACAGAAACAAAACGGCCGTCCGTCCGGCGGAGGGGCGCCGGCCGCCGATGACCGCCCCGACAGCGGTCAGGAGCATCCAGACCCCCAGGGCGATGAGGTAGATCAACTCGATTCCGTAAAAGGCGACGTTTAGCTCCCGCAGCAGAACGATCTGCCCGAAGAGCGAGACGAGGCCTGTCAGGAACAGCGCGGCGACGTCGGCGATCATCGGTGTTACCTCGATGTCCTTTGTGCCATGATCATAATCAAACACCTTGATATGTATTTCATCTACGTGTCGCTTACTCCTCCGCTCGCCATGGGTTTCCGGCCGTGACATCATCGAGCAGGAAGCGTATGCCCTGGTTATCCGACGGATTCAGCCAGAGCATACGCTCGAAGGTGAGCGTCGCCTCGGCAAACCGTTCCAGCCGCCAAAGACACAGCCCGTATCCGTGCAGGCACCGCAGAAAAGGACGGTTGTCCACATGGCCCCACGGGAGCGCGCCGTCGAATCCGGCAGGGAGAGACAGCTCGCCGATGCCCAGGCCGACTTCATAATGCCGAATGGCCTTCTGCGGATGGTTATCGAAAACAAAATGGCCGAGATGCGCATGGGCATCGAGACAACGCAGGTCGGATTCGCAAAGTTCCATGAGCAATTTTACCGCTTCACGGCGGTTGCCTGCATCTTTGAGATCGACCGCATCGATGATGGGATCCGACAGTTCGTCGGGGTCGGCCCCCGGCAGCACCTGCTCCATTTCGAAGGCAGGACGCTCTCCGCGGGCTATGATCGGTTTGGCCCATTCCTCGATCGGTTCATCCTCTTCGCCCCAGTATTCCTCTTCAGGGTTCCACGTGCCCATGGCTTGAAGTTTCAGGGGCGCGAGGCCGAGGGTGCTTACGTCCAGCCGTGTGGGGGGCGACTATGACGATCTCGCCGGGCACCACGTCCCACCGGCCGCTGCTGCGAAGGGTGAGGATCCGGTCGCTTCCCAATATACGGCAGCGAACAACACTCTCCTTGACCGCAAGGGCGATGAGTTCGACGGGACGGCTCAGGTCGAGGTTATCGTCCGTGGCCTTGTGTCGACGTTTGCGTCGCGCGGGGACCTGCGCCTCGCCGAGGTATGGATCGAGACCGAGCCACCGTCGGTAGGCCGCAACATACCGGGCTCCGACGGACCCTTCCGGAAGCGTCACCTCGGAGGCGGCAACGACATGCACCGAACCGTCCTCCCGGCGGCACTTCGCCGTCAGCCCTCGCCGTGTGTTGCCGCCATAGTCGATCTCGACAACGGAGACCGGTTCACCGATCACAAACCCATCGGCCGGCAGGGTGACATCATCCTCGATAACCTGTCGAAAGGCCCAGAGCTGCTCGTCGTCGCCATAGGCATCGGTGGTGATTTCCTCGATGAGCTCATCCAGAGCGGCAAGGTCCTTGTCAATGCTGTTCTTCCTGCCCATGAAATACTCTCTTTGATCAATAGCCTTTACTAAACTCTACTAACCTTTACTAAATAGCGTTGCTCGTCAAAACCCAGTGCGGCTTTGCGGAACTGCCTTTATTTACAATGGTATTGTCTTTGTTTGCCATCGCATAAATCAAATTCCTTACCTTATTTTTCTTCTGCTGCTCATCTAAAGCATCTGAAAGTTTGTCCAGAAGCAGGTTGTCAATATCCTTCCGGCTTGCCGATCCATATTCCGTGATGAAGGAGATGATCATTTTCTTGTAATGCGCATCATCAAATGCACGATTATATGCGATGACACGAAGAGATTGGGGTATCTGCCTTCCAAGAGTTTCTTCGATTTCATGAATTTGTATTCCTGCTCGGATAGCCGTTTTCTCATCCAGAAGAGCATGCAGTTCTGCGGTGTTCATTGGCTTTCCCCATTTCGTGCTCATGGAGCTTAGATGTAGTTTAGCGTTTGATCAACTCTTCATTGCCGGGAGATGCTATTATTCTCTTCATGTCTTCACACCTTTTCCCATTACAGGGCAGAGATAATAACGGTGTTCATAAGATCCTGAAATTTTGATGTTTCCATCGATTCTGCCGGTTATTATCTTTCTGGGTGGATAATAAGATTAACGACACCCTTACGCCTATCTGCTTATATTCTCAAATTATATTCTCAAAAAGCGGACCATGGTGTGATCCATTGAGAAAAAGTCATCGGAATGAGGGCGGGTTCATTGCCCAATATCTCACATAATCTATTTTTCTCGTCTTCGGTTATTTCAGGCATAATGATATGTACCAATTTGTCCTTGCAGGATCTTTTGAACATGTTGATTCTCCATCAGACAATGCCTCCGGACCTAAAAGAGAAAGCTTCTCTCTTGGTCGTTCAGATTCTGGCCAATTCTTGATCCATTGGCGACCAGATGACGGCTTTGGTTCTGACATTTCTTTAGCCTAACATATCCGCCACAGGAGAAACGCTGAATTTCAGCGGTCGAATTGCCTCAAATAAAATGTTACCGAAGGAGAGCTGAAAAATGGATCGTTGACTCATAAGTCGATGTTACCGAACATCGGCTTCCAAAAGGAGGGATAATTATGAGCCCACGGTCCAAACGAGAGTATCGGGAGACAGT
>JAPLJX010000309.1 GCA_026388375.1 Deltaproteobacteria bacterium | reverse complement strand
CAGCGCCTCTCGCGCACCCCGCAGGGTCTCTATTTCTCCACGCAAGCGCGTCATGTCATCGGTCAAATCGCCCATGATGATTCTCCTTCACCTTCTCCGAACGCGAAAAAAACCTGTGCAAGGCGGAGGCTAAAAAAGCCCCCGCCCCACAGGCGTCATTACCTTACTCTCAGGCCGGAGCTGCGGCACTGGCGGTCAGGCCAATCGCCTCAGCGTACTTGAGGTAGGTCTCAACCGAAGCAATCACCACCCTTGCTTCGATGGAAAGCAGCTCAATGCCGACCAGAGATACTTTCACCCAGGCATCGATCACGATACCTTTGTCCAGGATCCGATCGACAACTTCCGCCAAACTCGAAGAATCTGTTGATTTCTGTACTTTAGCCATCGCTATTTCCTCCCTTTCGTTATGTTATCGTTTATTTTGCTTTACCGAACCAAACCTGAGAAGCGCCCGCAAGATCCGAGGCGTTCTCTTTTCTCATCCTGCCGACCTGCCTCTTGATCCTCGCTACGTACGAGGTCCGCGCTTTCCCGGTTTTTCTGGCCATCGTGGCGTGGGCGGCGGCAAAGTCAGACTGCATGGCTGAAACCGTAGAGGCCAGATCCTTGGCCCCGCGCGCCAGATCCTGCATCAGCGCCCCCCGATCACTCCGCAAGGCGTCTACCTCCCCGCGTAAGCGGGTCATGTCATCGGTCAAATTGCCCATAGTGATTTTCCCTCACCTTCTTCTGAAACCGGCACACCCATGAAAGCGGGCGCATCAAAAGCCCCCGCCCCATGGGCATCCTTCAATCTTATGCCGGAGCAGCCGCACTGGCTGTCAAACCAATCGCCTCGGCGTACTTGAGATAGGTCTCAACCGATGCAATCACCACCCGCGCTTCGATGGAGAGCAGCTCAATGCCGACCAGAGATACCTTCACCCACGCATCGATCACGATACCCTTGTCGAGGATCCGGTCGACAACTTCCGCCAAACTCGAAGAATCCGTTGATTTCTGTACTTTTGCCATCGCTATTTCCTCCTTCATGTATTGTTGTTATGTTCTTACCGAAAACCCTTAAGCATGCATGCCTGTCTCCTATAGAGCAAGACCTATGCCAGCAGTCGAGGCAAGACATGATAAACGTTAACATCCCGTATTAATAGAATAATTCTGAAGGAAAGAAAGTGTTTAAACGCTCTCGAAGGGGGTTAGGGAATCGTAACTATGGAATCCATTCCTGCGATGACAGGACGTCTTTCCCTACCGGCGGGCATAGCGGGTAATGACGCTCACAATCTCATCATGATCGAAGGGCTTGCCGACGAAGGCGGCGATCAGACCCTCCTGGAGGACCCTTTCAATGGTCGGATCATCCTGGTAGAAGTAACCGGAAACGATGACGATCGGCAGATGGGCATTGGTTTTACGGAGCTTCCGGGCCAGTTCGAGACCGTCAATATCCGGTAGTTTGGCGTCTAAAAAGGCCATGCCGAATTTATTGCTTTCCGTCAGGGCTATGGCTTCCCTGGCGCTCAAGGCCGTCATGCAGGCAAGTCCCGTCTTGCGGATGATATTCTCCAGAATCCAGCACATCTCCGGCTCATCATCCACAACGAGAATCGGGGCGTATTTTTCGTTCATGATTCACCTCCGCCAAAATGGGCGGGCAATTTTACGGTAAAGACACTGCCCTGGCCTTCCACACTTTCCGCTTCAATGGTCCCCCGGTGCTGTTTTACGATAGAATAACAGAGAGACAGGCCGAGGCCGGTCCCTTGTCCCACGATGGAAGTCGTATAGAAAGGATCGAAGATTTTCCCGATTTCCCGGGGGGAGATGCCGCAACCGGTGTCCGTAACCTGCACCCGGACCTCCGAATGATCCATCTTCACATCAATCCCCAGGCGCCCGCCGGTGGGCATGGCGTTGATGGCGTTCAAAAAAAGATTCATGAACACCTGCTGGAGTAATGTGGCTACCCCTTGCACCATGATCGGTTCCCGGGGAAAGGATGTCTTCATGTCGATCTTGAGGATGTTGGCATGATAGGTGACCAGGGTCAGGGTTTCCTTGATCAGGGACGCGAGATTGACCAGGGTTGTCCGGGTGGTCGTGGAAGGATGGGAATATTTGAGGAGATTCTCGATGATGGCCGAGGTCCGCTGGATGCCTTTGTGGATCTTTCCCGCGCACTCCCGGCGAAACTCCGGCGTGCCGTCCTCTTCCATAAGAAACTGGGCGCTGGACGAGCAGATGGCCAAGGGGTTTCGGATCTCATGGGCGATGCCGCCCGCCATGACCCCGAGGGCGGCAAATTTCTGGGATTGATGCAGTTCCGTCTCAAATTTCTGTTTTTCCGTCAAATCCCGGCCCACGGCCACGACGCCCGCCGTCTGATTGGAACTGTCCTTCAGGGGAGAAAAGACCCAGGACACGGGAATGAAAGTCTCCTGCCTGGTCCGCAAGGGGCATTCCTTCATCTGGCGGGCGTACTTACGGGTATCAATGCGGGAAAAAATATTCCGGATATCCTTGCGGTCCTCATCGGTGCAGAAATCGGTAAAATCGTGTTCCTGCGCCTCCGCGGCGGGATAACCGGAAAGCCTTTCCGCCGCCGCATTCCACGTCAGAATCCTACCCTTTTTGTCCGTGGACAGGACGAGATCGCTGGCGCTCTCCACGACACTCCCCAGGTGACGCTCCACCCGCCGCACCTCTTCGCTCAGGCGCACCCGCTCCGTCACATCCTCCATAAGGAGGACGGCCCCTTCCACCCGGCCCTGCCAGGTGAAGGGCAGGATGCTGTAGTAATAGATGCGGATGGGCACCCCGGGGGCGCGGTAGGTCATCCGCTCCCCCTTGGCCGGTTGATTATTTTCGATGACCTGGCGGATGCGCTTGGTAATATCCATCTGGTCGAGGATGACGGTGGGGAATACCTCTTCCAGCCCGTAGCCGATGGTATTTGCGAGGGTCCTTTGGCCTTTTTCGAGAAAATTGCGATTCGCCGAGACAATGCGCATATTTTGATCGATCAGGAGGACGGACGAGGGAATGGCGTCCAGGAGCATGGTGTAAAGCTGCTCGTACCGTTCCGAAAGGTCATGGCCTGTTGCTTTCAGGGTTTTGTTTTCCATCTTGGGTCTCTCCTTTTACTTAAATATGGGGACATGACCTGAATTCGCAGAATTCGGGATCGTGTCCCCATATTTACCGAGATCGGTGGTGACAAAATTATACGGCGGCCAGGGGCCGCTGAGCAGAACCTTGGCGTCTCCGTTTTCCGCTATCCGCCCGAAGGTTTCCCGGAAACGGTTGACCTTGCTTTCCGGCGTCAGGAAGTAGAGGGACAAAATGAGAGACCCGTTTTTCGTGTCCGTCTCTGTCCGGTGTTTGGCGTAAAGACCGGAAAAGGCCTGAATATAGCGATCGATAAGGGCCTGGTAACCCTGTAACGTCTCCTCTTGCATTTGGTAATGGACCTTCCGGAGGGCAAGATAGGCGCGACCGTCAACCGACTGTTCATCCTTCGGCTGCGCCATTGTTCCCGCGATAGAAAGGGCGTCTCGCCCCTTCATCGTCTCCTCCTGCCGGGGACGCCACTCCTTTTCGGGAAGAAGTATCCGGATACCCATTTCGACATGGCCTTCCAATTGTGTAAGCAGGGTCTCATACTGACGCTGCCTCTCCTTCAGGGCGTTCCGAATCGCCTTAATTCCGTTGAGAAAACAGCCGTATCTCATGGGGACAGCCGCCTGCAGGCGATGGAGATCCTCAACAACTTTGCTATAGACCAGGAGTTCCGAAACGGGCGGCGCGCCCTCTTCGACGTCCAGCTCCGATATGGCCGCGCACAGTCCATGACCGGCGACAAAGGACACCGCCTGGCCCTTCATCCCCGTCATGGACGCGCCGACAACCGCCGGCTCTTTCACGATGCCGTATAATAGGTAAGTCATGATTTCCCTAAATAATAACTACTTCATGTTCTCGATTCTTTCCCTGAGAGCAACCAATAACGTCGTAAGATCATCTTCGTGTATTGACAGCAGAAAGTTCAGATCTCTATCGGTTTGCAGCAGTTTCAGCAGTTTTTCCAGAAGTTCAGTCTTTGTCAGATCGCTCATGTTATTTCGCCCTTATAGCCCTTCTCATTGAAAAGCCTCAGACATGCATCCACAACATCGGGATCATACTGGGATCCACGGTGTGCGCTTATTTCATCGAGGGCCTGCTCTAAAGAGACGGCATCCCGGTAGGCTCGGCGAGAAGTCAATTCTTCAAGGGCATGGGCAACGGCCAGGATCTTGGCTTCGATGAGAATATCAGCCCCCTTGATCCCCCGCGGGAATCCGGATCCATCGTAACACTCGCGATGTTGCAGGGCAATGTCCGCGATAGGCCAGAGGAAATTGACTTCTTTCAAAATGTCGTAACTCAACTGCGGGTAATTGCGATACAGGGTCAGGCTGTGTCCTGTCAACTGCCCGGCATCCAGAAGGATTTCGACGGGCATATTCACAAGGCTGATGTCATAGACGTGTGCTGCCAACCAGAGCCCCTCCACCGAGAAGCCGGGAAGTCCCATTTCCTTGGCAATGGCGTGTGCAAAATACGCGACCCGTTGGTGATGACCGGGGGCATAGGGTCCGCGCAATTCAATCGCTCCCGAGAATGCTTTCATCATTCCCGTGTAGCACCTTGTCAAACGGCCCAGGTAGTCTTTGATTTCCTTATCT